>NZ_AP024650.1:2497544-2809737 GCF_019977275.1 Arthrobacter sp. StoSoilB19
CTTGAACAGCCAGCCCGGAGTTTCCGCGAAAAACGGATCTTCCTTCGGGGACGTAGCTTAATGGTAAAGCCTCAGTCTTCCAAACTGATTACGCGGGTTCGATTCCCGTCGTCCCCTCCACAACACGAAGAAGGCCCCTCTCCGGAGGGGCCTTCTTCGTGTTTCGCCTTCCTACTCCCCCGGTTGCTGGCAGTAAGGGCACCAGTAGAGGTTCCGCCCGGCCAGGTCGGCGATGAGCACGATGGTGCGGCAGACGCGGCAGGGCAGGCCGTGCCGCTTGTAGACGAAGTGGGCATCGTCGCGGCCGGGAAAGTGGGCGCTCCTGGGTGGCACCGGCGCGCCGGCCGCGGCGGCTTTGGCGGCGGTGGTGCCGTCAAGCGCCCAGTACTTCGGCGGCGTGGTGATGATCCGCCCGTCCGTCACGCCGTCGCCCATGACGGCCACGATGTCGCGCCACAGCTTGCGGGCATCGTTGTCCGGCAGGGCAGTGCCGGGCAGCCAGGGGTCCAGGCGGCGGCGGAACAGGACTTCCGCCCGGTAGACGTTCCCGACGCCGGCAATCACCTTCTGGTCCATGAGCAGGGCAGCCAGGGGCGTCTTCCGCGCCTGGACGTTGGCAGCAAAGCGCCCGGCATCGCCGCGGAGGTTCCGCAGTGGGTCAGGTCCCAGCCGTGCCAGCACGGCGCGGACTTCCGCCTCGGTGATGGTTTCGCAGGTGGTGGCACCCCGAAGGTCCGCCCAGCCATGGCTCCCGGCGAGCCGCACCCGCACGGCCCCGACGGGCGCCGGCGGACCGGCGTAAGGCGCGCCGCCGTCGTCGTCCCCGTCACCGAAGGCCTCCCGCTCCCCGACGCGCCGGGGGGCACCAATGCTGGAGGCGCCGGCGAAGGTGCGGTCCCCGCCGAAGCTCCAGGCCCCGTACAGTCCAAGGTGGACGTGCAGGACCAGGGCGTTGTCGAAGTGCAGGAACAGGTGTTTGCCGTGCGCCTCGGCGGCAAGCAGGGTATGCCCGTCCAGCAGCGCCGCACCCCCGCTGAACCTGCCCTGGGGACTGGAAACAGCCAGTGCCTCACCGGCGAAGACATCGCCGAACTGCCGGGCGAGCCTGCGGACGGAATGGCCCTCGGGCACTACTCGATGACCTCGCCTGTTGCCTCGTAGACCGCGATTTTTTCGATCCTGCGGACGTGGCGCTCGTCATTGCTGAACGGCTCGGACAGGAACGCCTCGACCAGCGCGGTGGCTTCTTCGAACGTGTGCTGCCGCCCACCCAGGGCAACCACGTTGGCGTTGTTGTGCTCGCGGGCCAGGGTGGCGGTGGAGAGGTTCCATGCGAGGGCCGCGCGGATGCCCTTGACCTTGTTGGCGGCGATCTGCTCGCCGTTGCCGGAGCCGCCCAGCACGATGCCAAGGGCGTGGACGCCTGCCTGCTGGTCGGCAACGACGGCAAGGGCAGCGTTGATGCAGAAGGACGGGTAGTCGTCCTGGGCGTCGTAGACCTGGGGCCCGTGGTCCACCACCTCGTATCCCTTGCCGGTCAGGTGGGACACCAGGTGGGCGCTGAGCTCCATGCCTGCGTGGTCGGTGGCGATGTGGACCCGCGGGTAGGCAGGGGAAGTGGTCACGTGCAAAGTCCGTTCGGTTGTGGGGCTGGCGGGTCGCCGGTGGAGGCCGGAATGACACCGATAAGGATACTAGGACTGCCCGCCCTCCGGGTGCTGGCCCCCGGCCGGCGGCCCTCCGCCGCGCCGGGCCCTCGCGGCCACGCGCGTGAGGACTTCGGCCAGCCGCGCCGCGGAGGCCTGGCTTCCGCCGCTGACGGCCAGGCGCTGGCCGTCAGTCTTGCTCACGACGACGGCGGGCCCGCTGCTGACCAGCATGGCCGCGGTTCCGCCGTGGTGCCGGTAGCCCCACCCGCCATAGTCGGCGGCTTTGACGTCCTCGGCGCTGGCATCGGAGATGGCGCCGGCCGGCACATTCATGACCGGCACCACCCCGGCCAGCAGGACCTTCAGCCCGCGCCGGTCCGCCCGGATGCGGGCAAAGAGGAACGCGGCGCCCACGAGGGCCAGGACAACGAGCAGGATGCCCAGCCACGGCACCACCACGGCGATAAGGGCTGCCGGGAACAGGGAGGCGATGGCGATCATGACAAAGACCGAACTCCTGGCGTGGACCCAGAGCCGGACGGTGTCCAGGGCAAGGTCGGGGTCCAGTTCCCTGGTGATGGCGGCCTGCAGCGCACGGTCGTCATCGGGCGACCATTGCCGGTCGGCTTTGTACACCATGGCCATGGCGACGCCGAGCGACACTGCCGCACCGCTGCCGAGGGCAAGGACGGTCATGTCCACCCGCGACTGCCGGGCGTCGGCCAGCCCGGTTTGGCCGATGAGCCCCGCGGCCAGGGCGGAGGTGATGAAGAGGCTGAGGAACAGCCCGGCCCCCATCATGATCCTGCGCATCATCACCGGCCTGCTGAGGGGCACCGCCTGCAGCAGGACCAGCCATCCAGCGATGACGATGATCGCCGCGCCCACGCCCACGTAGGCGCCGAAAGGCGCAAAGGCGGCACCGCCGTCGTCCGTCCACCGGACGGCGACCGGCTCCGGAAGGTCCGGGCGCAGCAGCGACGCGCAGTAGGCGAAGGCAGCGGCCAGGACGACCGGGAACCCCACGGCGAACCTGAGTGCCTTGGTATCCACCGAATCCAGCAGCTTTCCCATGCAATTAACGCTACCCCTGCGGCCGCCCGGCCAACCGCCCAGGCGGCAACGGCCGGCCGCTGTGAGCTGCGCAACTTGCCAAGGATCCCAAGGATGGAAGAATGCAACACAGTGCCGGACCCGGGACCACCGGCCGGCAGCCGAAAACTTCTCTGGAGGACCTCCTTTGCCAGGCATGAACCTGACGCGCGCCGAAGCCCGTGAGCGCGCCGAACTGATCACCGTCGAGTCCTACGATGTCAGCCTGGACCTGACGCGCGGCGGAGAGGTCTTTGGCAGCACCACCACCGTGAAGTTCACGGCGTCGCCGGGATCGTCCAGCTTCATTGATGCGGTCACCCGCACCGTGCACAGCGTGACCCTGAACGGCCGCAGCCTTGACCCCGCCACCGTGTCCGACGGCGTCCGGATCCAGCTGCCGGACCTGCAGGAGCACAACGAACTGACCGTCGTGGCCGACCTGCCGTACATGAACACGGGTGAGGGCCTGCACCGGTTCGTGGACCCGGTGGACAGCGAGGTCTACCTGTACACGCAGTTCGAGGTTCCGGACTCGCGCAGGATGTTCGCCGTCTTCGAACAGCCGGACCTGAAGGCAACCTTCGCCTTCACTGTCACGGCGCCGTCCCACTGGGACGTTGTCTCCAACTCCCCCACCCCCCACCCCGTGGAGGCGCCTCCCGCGGAAGACGGCACGGCCAGGTCGGTATGGGCGTTCGCGCCCACGCCGCGCCTGTCCTCCTACGTCACGGCCCTGATCGCGGGCCCTTACCAGTCCGTCCGCAGCGAGGTCACCAGCTCGGACGGCCGCATCATCCCCCTTGGTGTCTTCGCCCGGAAGTCGCTGATGCAGTACCTGGATGCGGACAACATCTTCGAACTGACGCGGCAGGGCTTCGGGTTCTTTGAGGCGCAGTTCGGCTGCCCGTACCCGTTCGAGAAATACGACCAGCTGTTCGTTCCGGAGTTCAACGCCGGTGCCATGGAGAATGCCGGTGCCGTGACCATCCTGGAAGGCTACGTCTTCCGCAGCAAGGTCACCGGGGCCCAGATCGAGCGGCGCGCCATCACGGTCCTCCATGAACTCGCCCACATGTGGTTCGGTGACCTGGTGACCATGCGCTGGTGGAACGACCTGTGGCTCAACGAGTCCTTCGCGGAGTACATGTCGCACCTGGCGGCGGTGGAGGCCACGTCCTTCACCAGCGCCTGGACAACGTTCGCTTCCGTGGAGAAGTCGTGGGCCTACCGCCAGGACCAGCTGCCCACCACGCACCCGATCTTCGCCGAGATCAACGACCTCCAGGACGTGGAGGTCAACTTCGACGGCATCACCTATGCCAAGGGCGCCTCGGTGCTGCGGCAGCTGGTGGCCTGGGTTGGCCCCGACCAGTTCATGGCCGGTGTCCGGGAGTATTTCGCCAAGCACTCCTGGCAGAACACTGAACTCCGCGACCTGCTGGTGGAGCTCGAAAAGGCCAGCGGCCGCGACCTGGATGACTGGGGCCGGCAGTGGCTGGAGACCGCAGGCGTCAACACACTGAGCCCGGAGCTGGACGTGGATGCGGACGGGAAGCTGCGTTCCTTCGCCATCCTGCAGTCCGCGGTCCCGGAATGGCCCACTATCCGCCCGCACCGCCTGGCCGTGGGCTTCTACAACCTGGACAGCGCCGGAAAGCTCGAGCGGGTGCACCGCGAAGAGCTGGATGTGGACGGTGACCGCACAGAGGTGCCGGGAGTGGCCGGCATGGACCAGCCGGACCTGATCCTTATCAATGACGACGACCTGGCGTATGCCAAGGTACGGCTGGATCCCAAGTCGCTGGCCACCGCCACCGCCCACCTCAAGGATTTTGGCGGCAGCCTGCCCCGGACCCTGGTCTGGAATTCTGCATGGGACGCTGCCCGTGACGGCGAAACGCCGGCCCGGAAGTACGTGGAGCTGATCCTGTCCAACGTCGCGGCGGAAACGGACTCCTCCGTGATCCTGGTCCAGCTCCGCCAGCTGGCCACCACCCTCAATTTCTATGTGGCCGAGGAACACCGCGAAGCCACAGCGGTTGCGGCGGTGGACCGGCTGTGGGACCTGGCCTCGGACGTCCCGGGCGGCTCCGATGCGCAGCTGCAGTTCATCAAGTCCTTTGCCCTCCTGGCCCGCAGTGCGTCCCAGCTGGACCGGGTGGCCGGCCTCCTGGACGGGTCGGTTGTCCTGGACGGGCTGGCGGTGGACCAGGACCTGCGCTGGGAGCTCGTGGAGTCCCTGGTGGCCGGAGGCCGGATGGGACAGGAAGGCATCGACGCCGAGCTGGAGCGGGACAACACCTCCAGCGGACAGAATGCTGCGGCCCTGGCCAAGGCCGCCATCCCCACCCCGGAGGCGAAGGCCGCGGCCTGGGAATCGATCGTGGTCAAGGGGGAGCTGTCCAATGCGCTGCAGGGATCGGCCGTAACGGGCTTCATGCGCGTGCTGGACCGTTCGCTGCTGGAACCGTACGCCGAAAAGTACTTCGCGGCTGTGCCGGGCATCGTGGCCACCCGGACCCACGCACTCGCCCAGCAGATCGTCGTCGGCCTCTACCCGGCGCTGCTGACCACGCAGGCCACCATTGACCGGACGGACGCATTCCTGGCGTCGCTGCCGGCGGAAAGCGCCGCGCTGCGGCGGATGATGCTGGAGAACCGCGACGGCGTTTCCCGCGCCCTGCGTGCCCGCGCCGCCGACGTGCTTCCGGACGGCAGTCCCCAGTGAGTCTTGATGAACACCGGTATTCACTGGCAGTCCAGTGGACCGGCAACCGGGGGGACGGCACCTCGTCCTACCGGGGCTACTCACGGGACCACGACGTGCTCATCCCCGGCCTGCCGGTCCTCAAAGGCTCGGCGGATCCGACGTTCCATGGGGACCGCGGGCGCTACAACCCCGAGCAGCTCCTGCTGGCCGCGCTGGCGCAGTGCCACATGCTGTCCTACCTGCACGTGGCGGTGAAGAACGGGGTGGTGGTCACGGACTACCGGGACGAGGCCACCGGGCTGATGCGGCTCAACAGGGACGGCAGCGGGCAGTTCGAGCGGGTGGTCCTGCACCCGCGCGTGACGGTGGCCGACGCCGGACAGGCCGAACTGGCGGCCGGCCTCCACCAAGAGGCGAACCGGCTCTGCTTCATTGCCCGCAGCGTGAATTTTCCGGTGGAGCACCAGCCGGTGACGGTGGCGGGTTAGGCCCTGCCGGATCCGCGTCAGGCCCGGCTTTCGCCCTGGAGCATCGCCACCAGGCGCTGTTCCGTTGCCGGTGAGAGGCCTGCTTTCCGCTGCCGGTCCAGTCCGCGGAGGCGTTCATCGGCCAACGTGGCGGCCAGCGTTTCCTGCCAGGGCCGCAGGACCATTCCCGCGGCCCTGGCAGCCTGGTTGCTGCGGGCCATGAAGCCGTCGTGGCCGGGCGGAAGCCAGAGCGGAAGGGAGTCCGGCCCGGACCAGTAGTTCACGCCCTGGTCCACCAGCCACTCCCCGCCGGCGGTAATCGTGGTGCTGCTGGAGGCGGACGCTTCGTGGCAGGCGCTGATGAGTTCCGCAAACGGCACCTGGTCACCAAGGGCGTTCAAGGTTCCGCTGATCCCCTTCCCCGCGGCGAGCAGGATCCAGGCCGCAAGGTCCCGGACATCCATGACCTGCGTGGGGTTCTCCCCGATGTCCGGAACCAGCACAGGTCCGGAGTTCCTGGCAATGCGGGCGGGCCAATAGCCGTAGCGGTCGGTGGGGTCGCCGGGGCCGCTGAGCAGGCCTGCCCGGCACAGGTGGGCCTTGCCGGCAGCGGCCTCCAGGGTCGCTTCTTCGATGGCCACCTTTGACTCGCCGTAGGTTTCCGGCGTGGACTGCACCCCCGGCGGCAGCGCCGGCAGCAGCGCCGCGTCTTCCGCCGCTCCCGGGACGGAATGGCCGGCGTAGGCCGAGCAGCTGGAAACAAAGGTCCAGTGCCCGGCCCTGCCGGCAAGGCCGGCGAGAGCCTGCCGGGCGGGCCCGGGGTCCCGGGCCACCTCGATCACGGCATCCCAGTCGCCCACCAGGCCCGAATATGCAGCCGGTCCCGTCGCGCGGTCCGCCCTGACCCAGTGGGCGCCCGGCGGCGGCTCACCCGATATTCCCCGCGCCAGGCACGTCACGTCATGCCCCGCGGCAACCGCCTGCCCGGCGATTTCCCTGGAGAGGAAGGCGGTTCCGCCGAGGATGAGAATGCGCATGGCCCCACGCTACGGGGGCTAGTGTTGAAAGAGAACCAAGCAATATCCCAAGGAGCTACTTCCACCCATGGTCAGCATGTTGTCCATCCTTCCCAACGCCACAACACAGCCCGATGGCGTGAGCGTCCCGGGCATCGTCATCAGCCTGGGCATCGGCGTCGCCGTCTGGCTCGTGGCCACGTTCGTCATTTCGCGCATCACCAAACGGGTGGCGGCGGGAAGCAACTTTTTCAAGAAGCCCACGTTTAGGTGGGCGGCCCCGGCCTTCCGGGCCCTGGACCACGAACGGCGCGTGCAGCGCGCGGAAACCATCGGCTCGCTGCTGAACAGCATTGTGGGCGTGCTGGTGGTGGTCATCACCGGCATGTACGTCCTGCAGAACCTGGACATCAACATCGCCCCGCTGCTCACCAGCGTGGGTATCCTGGGTGTGGCCATCGGCTTCGGCGCCCAGCAGCTGATCCGCGACTTCCTGGCCGGGATTTTCATTACCATTGAAGACCAGTACGGAATCGGTGACGTCATCGAAACCAGCGAAGTGGTGGGCGTAGTGGAGTCCATGGGTCTGCGGATCACCCGCGTCCGCTCCGACGACGGCGCCATTTGGTACCTGCGCAACGGTGAGATCCTCCGCGTGGGCAACCGCTCGCAGGGACGGTACGTTCCGCTGCACGAGTCCGACGACGGGACCACCGACCAGGGGTCGGCCCATGTTGAGACGAAGAAGACTGACCAGAAAGCCGGGGAATAGCATGTCGCTTCCGATTGAACCGCGCCCTGTTGAGCCCCAACCTGCCAAAGCAGGACCGGACCGGCAGCAGCGGCCCCAGTTGATGCAGAACGATCCCTTCAGCAAGCCGGCCTACACAGACAGCTTTTACGATGCGGTGGGCGGCCACGAGACCTTCGTTAAGCTCATCGATGTCTTTTACGACGGCGTTGCCACCGATCCGCTGCTGCGGCCCATGTACCCCGAGGAGGACCTTGCCCCGGCAAAACGCCGGTTCCTGATGTTCCTTGAGCAGTACTGGGGCGGGCCCACAACGTATGGCGAGGAGCGCGGCCACCCGCGCCTGCGCATGCGGCACATGCCGTTCAAGGTGACCCACGAGGCGAAGGACCGGTGGTTGTTCCACATGCGCACCGCCGTAGACGCCCTGGAACTGCCGCCGCTCTACGAAGGCACGCTGTGGGAGTACATGGAGCGGGCGGCGCTGTCCATGGTGAACAGCGCTTCCGAGGCCTGACGCCTGCCGACCGGAACCTGGAAGGGGCCCGGGCCGCCTTCAGCTACAGCAGGCCGCTGCCGGTCCGCGCCAGCACATGGCCGCGCGGACCGGTCAGCCGGAACCAGCGGCCGGCGCGGTAGAGCTTCTGGTCGCCGTCGGCGAGGAAGCCCAGGGCGAACGCTGCGAAGGCCGCTCCGGCGGGCAGGCCTGACGCGTCCAGTTCCCGTCCCCAGACAGCCGCCCGGGCGTTGTTGACAATCAGGGCACCCGGTTTGTCCGGCACGATGCCCGCCACCTCCGCCATGCCTGCTTCGGCCGCCGCCTTCAGGCCGGCGTCGCTGACAGCGCCCAGCAGCTCCCATCCGCCCCTTGGGGCGCCCACTCCTGTCCAGGATTCGGTGACGGTGCTGGGCGGAACCGGCAATTCGACGTCGTCCTCCCCTGCGCGTGCCAGCCGGTCCAGGACGGCAGACAGGGCAACAGTGACATCTGTTCCGGACGGTTCGGCGAGCGCCATGGTCCGCAGGCCCAGGATGGTGGGGGTGGCTTCGCCCAGGAGCCTGGGCCGCAGGACGCACACGTACGCGGCCAGGACGGAACCGGCTGCCTGCAGCCGGATGGCGCCGTCATCGATGGCTTTGGCCCTGGTGGCAAACGTCTTCAGGTCGGCGAGATCCCGGGGATCGGCGAAACGGAAGGACGAGGTGAGAAGTTCAGACACACCTAAACACTACCGGCTGCGCTCCGGTTGAGTGGCTCCCCGGGCGCCGTCTAGAGTCGGACCATGACTGAAGCCGAAGCCGGACTCCTGGCCCCGCCAAGCGGAGACCCCACCTCATCACTGATCGAACTGCTGGACCTCGGTGAACTTGAGGGCGCCCGGACGGACGAGGACATCTTCCTGGGGCCCTCACAGCGGCAGCCACACCACAGGGTGTTCGGCGGACAGGTGCTGGCGCAGTCACTCGTGGCGTCCATTCGAACGGTGGATCCTGAACGGTTTGTGCATTCCATGCACGGCTACTTCCTGCGGCCCGGTGACGCCAACAAGCCCATTACCTTTGGTGTGCAGCGGCTGCGTGACGGCCGGTCGTTTTCCGCCCGGCGCGTCCACGCCTACCAGGACGGTGTTCCCATCCTGTCCATGATTGCCTCTTTCCAGGGTGAGGACGAAGGGATCGAGCACGCGTCGGCGATGCCGGCGGGCATCCCGGACCCAGAATCGCTGCCCAGCACGGCGGACCTGCTGGGCAAGTTCGACCATCCTGTGGCCCGGCACTGGGCGTATGAGCGGCCTTTCGACATCCGGCACGTCGATCCGCCGCTGTACGTTACCGCGACCGGCCCGCGGGAGGCCCGCAACGTGGTCTGGATGAAGACGTTCGGGCCGATGCCCGACAACTCCAACCTGCACCGCGCCGCCCTGGCCTACGCCAGCGACTACACCCTGCTCGAATCCATCCTTCGGCGGCACGGCCTCAGCTGGATCACCCCGGGCATGAATGTTGCCAGCCTTGACCACGCGATGTGGTGGCACCGCCCGGCGCGCGTGGATGAATGGCTGCTCTACGTCCAGGAGTCCCCCAGCGCGCAGGGCGCACGCGGCCTGGCCACCGGCAAAATCTTCAACCGGGACGGCCAGCACGTGGCTTCCGTGGCGCAGGAGGGCATGGTGCGCGTTCCCGCCGAGGCGTCGCACACGTAGGATCCACACACGTAGGATCCACACACGTAGGATCAGCATGCCCCTGCGATCCGGCGCTGGTGCGCCGGGCATGGGAAAGGCCGGCATCCGGGAGCAATTCACAGCCCGGGTTGCCGGCCTTCCCTTTTCCTGCAAACGGGCCCGCAGGCGTCCTGTTGACGAGCCCTTGGGCCCGGCAGGTCAGTCGCGGGTCAGGCGCCGGTGGGTGACGCGGTGCGGCTTGGCCGCGTCGGGGCCCAGCCGCTGGACCTTGTTCTCCTCGTAGGATTCGAAGTTGCCCTCGAACCAGTACCACTTGGAGGGGTTCTCGTCGTCACCTTCGTAGGCAAGGATGTGCGTGGCCACGCGGTCCAGGAACCAGCGGTCGTGCGAGACCACCACGGCGCAGCCGGGGAACTCGAGCAACGCGTTTTCCAGGCTGCTGAGGGTTTCGACATCGAGGTCGTTGGTGGGCTCGTCGAGGAGCAGCAGGTTTCCGCCCTGCTTCAGGGTCAGTGCCAGGTTCAGGCGGTTTCGCTCACCACCTGACAGGACACCTGCCTTCTTCTGCTGGTCCGGGCCCTTGAAACCGAAAGCGGCCACATAGGCACGGGACGGCATCTCAACATTGCCCACCTGGATGAAGTCGAGTCCGTCGGAGACAACCTCCCACAGGGTCTTGTTGGGGTCGATGCCGCCGCGGCTCTGGTCAGCGTAGGAAATCTTGACCGAGTCACCGATCTTGAGCTCGCCGCCGTCCAGCGGTTCCAGGCCGACGATGGTCTTGAAGAGGGTGGACTTGCCCACACCGTTGGGGCCGATGACCCCCACGATGCCGTTGCGGGGCAGGGTGAAGGACAGCCCATCGATCAGGACACGCTCATCGAAGCCCTTCTGGAGGTTCCTGGCCTCCAGGACCAGGCCACCCAGGCGGGGTCCCGGCGGGATCTGGATTTCCTCGAAGTCAAGCTTGCGGGTGCGGTCGGCCTCGGCGGCCATTTCCTCGTAACGGGCCAGGCGGGCTTTGGACTTGGTCTGGCGGCCCTTGGCGTTGGACCGGACCCACTCGAGTTCCTCGGAGAGGCGCTTGGCCTGCTTGGCGTCCTTCTTGCCCTGGATCTCGAGGCGGGCGCGCTTCTTCTCCAGGTAGGTGGAGTAGTTGCCTTCGTACGGGTAGAGGTGGCCGCGGTCCACTTCCGCGATCCATTCCGCCACGTGGTCCAGGAAGTACCGGTCGTGGGTGACGGCGAGGACGGCGCCGGGGTAGCTGGAGAGGTGCTGCTCGAGCCAAAGCACGCTTTCGGCGTCCAGGTGGTTGGTGGGTTCGTCGAGGAGCAGCAGGTCGGGCTTCTGCAGGAGGAGCTTGCAGAGTGCCACGCGGCGCCGCTCACCGCCGGAAAGGTTGGTGACATCGGCATCGGCCGGCGGGCACCGGAGGGCGTCCATGGCCTGTTCCAGCTGGGAATCGAGGTCCCAGGCGTCGGCGGCGTCGATGGCCTCCTGCAGCTTGCCCATCTCTTCGAGGAGGGTGTCATAGTCAGCATCGGGGCTGGCCATTTCCTCGGAGATTTCGTTGAAGCGCTGGATCTTGCCGTAGATCTCGCCAACGCCTTCCTGGACGTTGCCCAGGACAGTCTTTTCTTCGTTAAGCGGCGGTTCCTGGAGCAGGATGCCCACGCTGTAGCCGGGGCTGAGCCTGGCCTCGCCGTTGGAGGGCGTGTCCAGCCCGGCCATGATTTTGAGGATGGTGGACTTACCGGCACCGTTTGGGCCCACAACACCAATCTTGGCGCCCGGGAAGAAGGACATGCTTACGTCATCAAGAATGAGTTTTTCGCCAACGGCCTTGCGGGCCTTGGTCATTGTGTAGATAAATTCCGCCATGGTCTCAAATCTAGTGGGTTGGCGGGCAGATCTCACATTTGCGGCGGACAGCTCAGCCGGATCAGGAGCCCACGAAGCATTTGCCGCTGGCAAGTACCGGAAGGACTGTGACGGTCACCGCACCTTCGCGAACCTGCCCGATGACGCAGTCCTTGCCCTGCAGCACGGCGGCTTCGATGGCGTCCGCCTCCAGCCCGGTGGGTGTGCGGCTTTGCGAGACCTGAAGCGCGGCCGGCGCGATGCCGGCCCCGGTCAGGGCGTCGCTGACCTGGGCAGTGGCAGGTTTCGGCGTTCCCGTGGCCAGTTTGGTCAGGGTATCCGTAACCGTCCGTTTCACCGTTTCGGTGGCGGCGGCAGCTGCGGCCGAAACCGCGCCGCCGGACGTGTTGGCCAGCGGTTCCCCGCCGGCATTACTGCCCGGCGTCGCGGAGTCCTTGGCCTGGACCGGTTGTCCGTCCGCACCGGGACCGGCAGCCGGGGCCGCCGGTGAGGGCTGGTTGCCGCTGCCACCGGCTGCAGGTCCGGTTCCGGACGGAGCAGCGGTGCACCCGGACAGGAGGCAGGCCAGCACTGCACATGCCAGGGCTGCGCCGGCGCGGTTGTACTGCCGTTTACGGGGGATGGGACGCATGGTGTCATTCTGCCATGGGTGATGGGACGGCCCGGCCCGGAAAACGGGCAGTGCACCAGAGCTCCCCTGGGACGCAGTGTCCGTCAAGGGCCTGCGGATGTGGGATGTTGGCGGGCGGACGGGTGTTGGCGGGCGGACGGAGGGCGGCCGGGGGGTGCCGCCATTCCGTCCGCCCGGGACTGGATGGGCAACGCTGATACCTGATACGTGGTTCCTAGATTTCGGCGAGTTCCCCCGTTTCCAGGTCAAGGGAGGCGAGACCGCCGTCGCTGTCCTCAATGACGACGGCGGGGTGGCCGGGATCCCCGGGGTGTTCATCTTCGCGGTCCTCCGGCTCGTCCGGGTCCTGGTCCAGCCCGGGGACGTCATCGGGGGCCGGCGGCTGCTCCACGAGGGAGAGCGCCGGCCTGGAAGCGGTGCGGATAAAGTTTGCCGACCCAAAGGAGAGGTCGTGCCCCACGGCATCGGCGTCAATGATGGCGGAGTGGTACACCCGCCCGTCCTTTTCCCACGTGCGGATCTTCAGTTTGCCCACCACGATGACCGGCTGGCCCTTCCTGATGCTGCACCCCAGGGTTCCCGCCAGCTGGCGGTAGCCCTGCACGGTGAACCAGTTGGTGTGCCCGTCGCCCCAGGTCCTGGATTCGCGGTCGAAGCGGCGGGTGGTGGAACCGATGCGGAAGGAAGCTGTTGCCACTCCCCCTGGCGTGGTGGAACTGGTTATCTCGGTGGCCACGAAGCCCCGGATGGTGATGGTTTCGCTCATGTCTACGTCCTGTCTGGATGGTGGCGCCTTTAGCAGGCATGACCAGCATCGCGCCGGACCACGTCGGGCAGGAGGGACGGGTTTGCCTATGTGGACAACGTCCGGGGGAAAGGCCGGTGTGGAGGATGAGTGGCGGCTGGATGACACCGCCGGCAGCCGGGCAATGTAAACTTTTTGAGGCGCCGGCCTGCAGGCCGGAAGCCAACGCCTCAGTAGCTCAGGGGATAGAGCAGCGGCCTTCTAATCCGCCGGTCGGGGGTTCGATTCCCTCCTGGGGCACCGCAGTGGATGGCGCCCCGGTCTTCGGACCGGGGCGTTGTGCGTGGCGCTACGCGTGCAGCCGGTGCGGCGCTTCCATCAGGGAGCGGATCACGCTTCCGGCTGCCCCCAAAAGGGCGCCCGACTCGCCAACGGCGGACATCGTCACCTGGCTGGATGCATATTTCCCTGGCGCATATTTGTCCAGGCTCGCCAGCAACGGGGCACGCAGCCATGGTTCGAGGACCGCGAAGTGGCCCCCAAGGACCACAGATTCGATGTTGACCACCCGCGCCGTCGAGGCGAGTGCTATCCCCAGGCAGCGTCCCGCACGTTCGACGGCGGAAACAGCCCGGGGCTCCCCGGCCCGCAGCGCCTGCAGCAGGGCGGACATGTCCGCGGAGCGGGAACCCCGGTCCAGGGCCAGGCCGGCCGCGGCAAAAATGGCGTCCTGGCCGGCAACGGTCTCCAGGCAGCCGGTCCCGCCGCATGAACAATGCCCGCCGTCGGGGTCAACCACAATGTGCCCCACCTCGCCCGCGTGGCCGTGCGGACCGGTGAATAGCTCTGATCCGATGACTATCCCGCCACCGACGCCCACCTCGCCGGAGACGAAGAGGAAGTCCGACGCCCCGTCCGGCCGGTGCCGCAGTTCGGCGAGGGCTGCGGCGTTGGCTTCATTGAACAGCGCCACCCCAAGGGGAGCTTCGGGCAGCAGCGCCTCCAGGTCCAGGTCCGCATTGACCCAGCCCAGGTTCGGAGCGGTGAGCACCCGCGCCAGGGCCGGGTCAACGAGCCCGGGCACGGCAAGTCCGCCACCCAGGACCTCGACGCCGTGCTCCCCCGCCGTGCTCCTGACCCGGGCGGCCAGGGCTGCGAGCGCGGACAGCACCGGCCCGTCCGGGCTGTTGCGGTTGTCGCGTTCCTCTTCCTCCCGGACGAGGACGGTTCCGGCGAGGTCCACCACTGCCGCGGAGATGTAGTCGACGTTGATTTCCATCCCCATGACCGCCCGGCTGGGGCTGAGTTCCAGACCCACGCCGGGACGGCCCCGCCCCTGCGGGTTGAGGCCGATTTCGCGGACGATCCCTGCGTCAAGGAGGTCCAGCACCAGGCTGGACACTGATGCCTTGGTCAGTCCGGTGGCTCCGGCCAGCTGGGCGCGGCTGGGATGGACGCCTGGCGGAAACTCGGCGATTGCGCCAAGGACCAGTGCCAGGTTGCTGCGCCGGACATCCGCCACGCTTCCGGGGGCAGCGCCTCCGGGTCCCGCCACTGCAGGCGCCGGCATCACCATCACAAACCTCCCCGTCCAAGTTCCGACAGATTTTCCGGCTGTTTTCCAGCCGGGACTCTTGACCCAACCCTACGACGGCTCATATAGTTCAGGCAATAAACTAAAGCTTCGCACCTCCGCGGAGCCCGATCGCAAGGACGCATCATGACTCTTACGCCCACCCCCGCCGACAAATTCACTTTTGGTCTCTGGACCGTCGGCTGGACCGGCGCCGATCCGTTCGGCGTCGCCACCCGTGCCGCGCTGGACCCGGTGGAGGCCGTGCACCGCCTGGCAGAACTGGGCGCGTACGGCATCACGTTCCACGACAACGACCTTGTCCCGTTTGATGCCTCCGCCTCGGAGCGGGACCTGATCCTGAAGAACTTCCGCGCGGCCCTGTCCGAGACCGGGCTGAAAGTTCCCATGGTGACCACCAACCTGTTCAGCCACCCTGTCTTCAAGGACGGCGGCTTCACCTCGAATGACCGCTCGATCCGCCGCTTCGCCCTCTCCAAGGTCCTGCGCAACATCGACCTCGCCGCCGAACTCGGCGCCGAAACCTTTGTCATGTGGGGCGGCCGGGAAGGCAGCGAATACGACGGCTCCAAGGACCTGGCCGCCGCCCTGGACCGGATGAAGGAAGGCGTGGACACCGCCGCCGGCTACATCAAGGACAAGGGCTACAACCTGCGGATCGCGCTCGAGCCCAAGCCCAACGAACCCCGCGGCGACATCTTCCTGCCCACCGTGGGCCACGGCCTGGCCTTCATCGCCCAGCTCGAGCACGGCGACATCGTGGGCCTGAACCCCGAAACCGGCCACGAGCAAATGGCCGGACTGAACTTCACCCACGGCATCGCCCAGGCCCTGTGGGCCGGCAAGCTCTTCCACATCGACCTCAACGGCCAGCGCGGCATCAAGTACGACCAGGACCTCGTCTTCGGACACGGGGACCTGACCAGCGCCTTCTTCACCGTGGACCTGCTCGAGAACGGCTTCCCCGGCGGCGGCCCTACCTATGACGGCCCCCGGCACTTCGACTACAAGCCCTCCCGCACCGATGGCTACGACGGCGTGTGGGAGTCGGCCAAGGCCAACATGTCCATGTACCTGCTGCTGAAGGAACGCGCCCTGGCCTTCCGCGCCGACCCGCAGGTACAGGAAGCCCTCAAGACCTCCGGCGTCTTCGAACTCGGCGAACCCACCCTCAAGGCCGGCGAAACCACCGCCGACCTGCTGGCCGACGCCGCAGCATTCCAGGACTTCGACGCCGACAAGGCAGCCGAACGCTCCTTTGCCTTCGTGCGCCTCAACCAGCTCGCCATCGAACACCTCCTCGGCGCCCACTAGGCCATGGTGCTCGTCGCAGGCATCGACAGCTCCACCCAGTCCTGCAAGGTGGTGATCCGCGACGCGGATACCGGAGCACTCGTCCGCCAGGGCCGGGCCACGCACCCTGCCGGCAGCGAGGTTCATCCGGACCATTGGTGGACTGCCCTTCAAAAGGCGGCGGCCGACGCCGGCGGGCTGGATGACGTCAGCGCCGTCTCGGTGGGCGGGCAGCAGCACGGCATGGTCTGCCTGGACAGCGACGGTGCCGTCATCCGCCCGGCGCTGCTGTGGAACGACACCCGCAGCGCCGGCGCGGCCGTGGAGCTCATCAAGGATGCCGGCGGCGGCGATCCCGCCGCCGGCGCCGAGTATTGGGCCCGCACCACCGGAACTGTCCCCGTTGCTTCCCTCACGGTGACCAAGCTGCACTGGCTGGCGGAAAACGAACCGGAGAATGCGGCAAAGGTGGCCGCTGTCTGCCTTCCGCACGACTGGCTGACGTGGCGGCTCGCCGGCTTCGGCCCGGGCAGCGGCGCCGAAGGGCTTGCCGCCTTGGCCACAGACCGCTCCGACGCATCAGGCACGGGGTACTACTCGACGGCGGAGGACAACTACCTTCCGGACGTCCTGTCCGCGGCGCTCGGCCACGTTCCTGCCGTCCCCAGGGTTCTTGGCCCGTTGGAGGCGGCCGGGCGGACTCCCGCAGGCAGCGTCCTGGCAGCGGGTGCCGGGGACAACGCGGCCGCCGCGCTTGGCGCAGGGGCGGGGTTGGGCGACGTCGTGATGTCCCTGGGCACATCCGGCACCGTTTTCGCCGTCTCGGAAACACCGGCGGCAGATCCGTCCGGACTGGTGGCGGGGTTTGCCGACGCTGCCGGGCACTACCTGCCGCTGGTCTGCACCTTGAACGCCACCCGGGTCTTTGATGCCACGGCGGCGCTGCTGGGCGTGGACCTGCCGGAGTTCAACCGGCTGGCCCTGTCTGCCGGTTCCGGCGCCGGAGGGCTCACCCTGGTGCCCTACCTTGACGGGGAACGGACACCCAACCTGCCGGACGCCACGGGTACCCTGCACGGCATCACCCGTGCCAACTACACCCCGGCCAACCTGGCGCGCGCCGCCGTCGAAGGCGTGGTCTGCTCCCTGGCCGACGGCCTGGCGGCGCTGCAGGCCCAGGGCGTGTCTGCCCGCCGGATCCTCCTGGTGGGCGGGGGCGCCCAATCCACCGCCGTGCAGGAAGTCGCAGCGGCCCTGCTGGGAACACCCGTCACAGTGCCGGAGCCGGGTGAGTATGTTGCCGACGGCGCGGCACGCCAGGCAGCGGCGGCCCTCACCGGACGTTTCCCTGCATGGGCTGCTGGCGCCGTCAACCTTCCACCGGGGAAGGACGACGGCGGCGTGCTGGCCCGGTACCGGCGGTTCGCCTCGCTGTATACCCAGGGCAGCAACAGGTAACAAAGAAACAAAGGGACCCGGACCCGCGGTGGGCATCCACCGCCGGTCCGGGTCCTTTCCATGTGGGGCGCAGGCTCCTGCCAGTCATGTTGGGAACGTGGCAGGAGCCCGCGGTCTTGGGTCAGGTCAGGCGTACGGGAGGACGAGCTCCGCGTAGCGCTCCTTTACTGAGGCCAGGACGGTATTGCCGTCCGTGTCCCAGATCTCCTGATTGAAGATTTCCACTTCGATGTCGCCGGTGTACCCGGCATCCCGCACCCAGGTGCCGATGGTGGCAAAGTCCACCACGCCGTCGCCCATGTAGCCTCGGGACAGCAGCGGATCGGCGGCGATGGGCATGTTGAAGTCACACACCTGGTAGGAGGCGATGCGGCTCTCCCGGCCGGCCCGCTCGATCTGCGCCTTCAGTTCCGGGTCCCACCAGACGTGGAAGGTATCGACGGCGACCCCCACCGTTGAGGCGTCGAAGGGCGCTGCGAGGTCCAGCGCCTGGCCCAGGGTGGAGATGAGCGCGCGGTCAGCCGCATACATCGGGTGCAGCGGTTCCAGGACCAGGCGTACGCCGTTTTCCTGCGCAAACGGAACCAGGTCGGCGAGCCGGTCGGCGACGCGCTGGCGGGCTGCCACCACGTCCTTCTCCCCCGGGGCCAGGCCGCCGACCACCAGGAAGAGCTCCCTGGTGTCCAGTGCCACGGCTTCCAGGATGGCTGCCTTGTTGTCCGCGAGCGCGGCCGCCTGGCCCTCTGGATCGGGGGCGGTGAGGAATCCGCCGCGGCACAGCGAGGAGACACGCAGCCCGGCGTCCTTGATCAGGCGGGCGGCCTTGTCCAGGCCGGCCTCCTCCACCCGGTCCCGCCACGGTCCGATGGCGGGGATCCCGGCGTTGACGCAGCCCTCGACGACCTGGGCGAGCGTCCACTTCTTGGTGGTGGCACTGTTGATGGAGAGGCGGGAGAAGTCGCTCATACTCCCACCCCGTTGATCCGCAGGTAGTCCGACATCCGAAAGGCTGCCAGCGCCGGGTCCCTGAGCAGGCCGGCCTGGTCGGCGAGTTCGAAGGTCCTGGCCAGGTGGCATACGGAGCGGCCGGAGTGCAGGCCGCCCACCATCTGGAAGCCGGGCTGCTTGCCGTTGAGCCAGGACATGAACGCGATGCCGGTCTTGTAGTAGAACGTGGGGGCGCTGAAGATGTGCTTGCCCAGTTCGCGGGTGGAGTCCAGGATCTCCCGCGCCTTCGCCGGGTTGCCGGCGTCATAGTTCTGCAGGGCCACCGAGGCGGCGGGATAGATCGCCGCGAAGATGCCCAGCAGGGCGTCCGAGTGGTGGCTGCCGTCGCCGTCGATCAGTTCGGGGTAGTTGAAGTCGTCCCCGGTGTAGAGGCGGACACCCTCGGGCAGTGCCGCCCGCAGGGCAATTTCGTGGCCGGCATCCAGCAGCGAGACCTTGACGCCGTCCACCTTGTCCGCGTGGTCCCTGATGAGGCCCAGGAAGGTTTCGGTGGCGGTTGCGACGTCGTCCGAGCCCCAGTAGCCGGCGAGCGCGGGATCGAACATGGTGCCCAGCCAGTGCAGGATGACCGGCTGGTCCACTTCCTGCAGCAGGGTGGAGTACACCCGCAGGTAGTCCTCCGGGCCGCCGGCGACCCTGGCCAGGGCCCGGGAGGCCATCAGGATGACCTTGGGTCCGGCCTCGGCAACCACGGCAATCTGCTCGCGGTAGGCCTCGAGCACCGCCTGGATGCCTGCTTCGCCGGTGGGCAGTGCAGCGGTGTCCAGCTGGTCGGTTCCGGCGCCGCAGGAGACGAGGTCACGGACGGACTTGCCGGCGGTGGCCGGGTTGTTGGCGGAAACCACGGATGCGGCTTCCACTCCCGTGCGCTTGATGAGCTGCTGCGTCGCTGCCCAGTCCAGGCCCATGCCGCGCTGGGCTGTGTCCATGGCATCGGCGACGCCCAGACCGTAGGACCACAGTTCGTGGCGGTACGCCATGGTGGCGTCCCAGTCCAGGCGGGCGGGGGCACCGGGCGTATTGTCCGCCAGCACCTCGGGGATGACGTGGGCGGCCGCATAGGCGCGCCGTGCAGTCAGGGGCGCAGTGGGCCGGGCCCAGGCGGCGCCGCCCTGAAGGCGGTACTCCCTGGTTCCGCCGTCTTCGGAGGGAAGGATGAGGGACGTCATTAGAGGGTGATCTCCGGGATATCGATGGTGCGGCGTTCGCCGCTGGACTGCAGGCCAAGTTCGGCGAGCTGGACGCCGCGGGCGGCGGACAGCAGGCCGAAGCGGTGCTCGCGGCCGGCCACGACGTCGCGGAGGAACTCTTCCCACTGCAGTTTGAAGCCGTTGTCCAGGTCGGCGTTGGCGGGAACTTCCTGCCACTGGTCCCGGAAGGATTCGGTGACGGGCAGGTCCGGGTTCCATACGGGCTTGGGGGTGTGTGCGCGCTGCTGGGCGACACACTTATTCAGGCCGGCGACGGCGGAACCGTGCGTGCCGTCCACCTGGAATTCCACCAGTTCGTCGCGGTACACGCGCACTGCCCAGGAGGAGTTGATCTGGCCGATGACTTCGTCTCCGGCCGGAGTCTCGAGTTCGAAGATGCCGTAGGAGGCGTCGTCGGCGGTGGCCTTGTATTCCTTGCCGGCCTCGTCCCAGCGGGTGGGGATGTGGGTGGCCGTCTTGGCGTTGACGCTCTTGACCTTGCCGATGATGCCCTCAAGGACGTAGTTCCAGTGGCAGAACATGTCCGTGGTCATGCCACCGCCGTCCTCCTTGCGGTAGTTCCAGGACGGACGCTGGGCTGACTGGATGTCGCCTTCGAAGACCCAGTAACCGAACTCGCCGCGGATGGAAAGGATGCGGCCGAAGAAGCCTTCATCCACCAGGCGGCGGAGCTTGACCAGGCCGGGCAGGTACAGCTTGTCGTGGACAACACCGGCAGTGACGCCGGCTTCCTTGCCGACGCGCGCCAGTTCAATGGCCTCCTCCAGCGTTTCCGCCGTGGGCTTCTCCGTGAAGATGTGCTTGCCGGCCAGCATGGCCTTCTTCAGGGTGGCGGCGCGGAGGCTGGTCATCGAGGCGTCGAACACGACGTCGACAGTGGGGTCGCTGATCACGGCGTCCAGGTCGGTGGACCATTCGGAGACCTTGTGCTTTTCCGCCAGCTCGCGGATCTTGGCCTCGTTGCGGCCCACCAGGATGGGTTCAACCTGGACCCTGGTTCCGTCCTCGAGGGTGAAGCCGCCGGCATCGCGGATGGGCAGGATGGAGCGCAGCAGGTGCTGGCGGTAGCCCATCCGGCCGGTAATGCCGTTCATGGCGATGCGGATCGTTTTGGTTTCGTAGCCCATGTGTCCTCCACGGTGAGTGAGCAATGTACTGAAGTTGTCTGGGAAAGCGCGTTCCCGCTGCTTCAATAATGCACGGCGCGCTTTCCGTTGGCAAGCGCTTTCCGGAAGCAGTTTGAACTGTCATAATGTGCTTAGCCTTTGAGCCCGTACCGACCACCAGGAGATGCAGTGGCTGCAAGTACCCTTACCGAGGTGGCCCGCCTGGCCGGCGTCTCGCCCGCCACCGCTTCCCGCGTGCTGAATGGCTCGGCCCGTAAACCGGGCAAGGACATTGCCGACCGCGTCCGGCAGGCAGCTGAATCGCTGGGCTATATCCCCAACGCCCAGGCGCAGGGCCTGGCGAAATCCAGCTCCGGCCTGATCGGCCTGATTGTGCATGACATTGCCGACCCCTATTTCGCGGCCATCGCCAGGGGCGTGCAGGAAGCCGCCCGGGAACAACGCAAAATGGTGCTGCTCGCCACCACCGGAGGCGGCCCGGCCGAAGAGAAGGAAGCAGTGGCCGCCTTCGCGGCGCGGCGCGCGGACTCCATTGTGATCGCCGGTTCCCGTTCCTGCCGGGAAGAGGACCGGGAGGGCAACGCCGAACTGGCTGCCGAACTTGACCGCTACTGCCGCAACGGCGGCCGGGTTGCCGTGGTGGGACATCCCGTCGTGGGTGCAACCGCTCCGGAGGGGTACCACGTGGTGAAAGTCCCCAACCAGGAGCTGGCCGGGCAGCTCGCCGCCGGGCTTGCGGAAGGCTGGGACGGCGACTTCGTGATCATCGGCGGCCCTGAGGGCCTCCTGACGTCCGACGACCGTGTCCGCGGCTTCCAGGAAGGGTTGGAGCGCGCCGGGCGGCGGCCGGCAGAGGTGCTCCGCACGGCCTTCAACCGGTCCGGTGGATATGAGGCAGGACTTCAACTGGCCGCCAGGATCAAAGCAGCCCAGTCCGGGGACGGGGCCGCACCCAGGCTGTGTATTTTTGCGGTCAATGACGTCATGGCCATCGGCGCCGCAGCAGCCCTGCGGTCCGAGGGGCTGCGGATCCCCCGCGACGCAGCCATCGCCGGCTTTGACGACATTGAAACCCTCCGCGACTTCCGCCCCGCCCTGTCCACTGTCCGGCTGCCCCTGGAAGACATCGGGCGCCTTGCCACCAGGGCCACTGGCCGGAATCCGGCCGACGGCGACGGCGGCGAGGTGGAGGCCGCTCCCGGCGGCATCACCGGAGAGGTAACCCTGCGGCGCAGCACGGAAGCGGCAGCCTGATGGCACCGCGGGGACTTACCGCGGTGGCCGCCCGTTCCGGCGCCGCGGGCCCGCGTCCTGCCATCCTGGTCCTGCCGGGCGGGGGCTATGCCCGCCAGGCAGACCACGAAGCCGAGCCGGTGGCAGAATGGCTTGCCGCACTGGGGATCCACGCCTTCGTCCTCCGCTACCGGGTGGCCCCGGACCGGCACCCGGCCCCGCTGGAAGACGCCAAGGAAGCCATGCTCCACATCCGGAACGGGGAGCACGGGCTCCCCGTGGACGCGGAGCGCGTCGGCGTCCTGGGATTCTCCGCGGGCGGGCACCTGGCCGCCACCTTGTGCACGGCGGCTGCCACGGGGAAGCCGGAGCTCGACAATCCCGCGGCGGTGCCGGATCTTTCGGTGCTGTGCTACCCCGTGGCGTCCCTGACCCACGAAGCCCACCAGGGCTCGGTGGCCAACCTCCTTGGCGACGCACCGCCGTCGGCCCTCCTCACGGCACTCTCGGCGGAGCTGAACGTCACGCCCCGCACACCGCCGGCATTCATTTGGCACACCGCCGACGACGAGGCCGTCCCGGTCAGCAACAGCCTGAACTATGCCAGGGCACTGATTGCTGCCGGCGTTCCGGCGGAACTGCATGTTTTCCCGGAAGGACGGCACGGGCTGGGACTCGCGGCCGGCGAACCAGGGCCCGGGCAATGGACGTCCCTGTGCGCGGCGTGGCTGCAGCGCGCCGGATGGGCCGGCTCCCGGCCGGCACGGCAGCAGGAAACTGAGACCGGCCCTGCCGGTGGCCGGAAGGGCGGCCTGCTAGGGCAGCGCCCGGATGGTCCAGTCCGCGGAATGTGATGCGCCGGGCTGCAGGTGCACCAGGTCCATGCCGGAATGCAGTGCATCCGGAGGGCACGTCATGGGCTCAACGGCCAGGCCGAGCCGGTCCGGGCCGGCAGGCTTGTCCCCCGTATGCACCTGGACCCAGGGCCACTCCGCCCCCCATTCCAGTTCCACGCCGGTCCCCGACGGATCCAGCACCCGGACGCGTGCCAGGCCGGCGGCGTCCCGGGAGATGTCCGTGAAGGCGTGGTCGATCTTCACCTCTCCCAGCCGGCGGGGCGAGCGGAAGTCAAAGGCACCTGCGCCCACCTCCCGCATTCCCACGGGAAGCAGCCGGTCCGGCGTGACCTCCAGGTAGGCAGCGGCCGGAAGTTCCAGCGACCAGTCATCCAGCGGGGAGGGCCCGGCCACCAGGTAGGGATGTGGGCACACCCCGTAGGGCGCGGCAACGGGGCCGGCATTGACGGCCAGGACGGTGCTGTGGAGCCCGTCAGCGGAAAGCGAGTAGGTGACGCTGAGGTCCAGGTCGGCCGGGTACTCCGGGCCTGACGGGATGCGGCAGCCCAGGACCGCCCGGTCCGCGGCCGCCTCCAGCACCTTCCACGCCTGATGGATGGCCAGGCCGTGCAGCGCGGCGCCGCGTTCGGGTTCGTTGACGGCGGCCGTGTACGGTTTCCCGGCATAGGTGTAGGTGCCGTCGGCCAGCCGGTTGGGCCAGGGCGCGCAGATGACGCCGCGGTAGTCAGGCACGGGGCCTTCGGGCCCGAAGCCCACCACCAGGTCCCGGTTCCCGTGGCGCAGTTCGCGGAGCGCCCCGCCGCGCCGGGTGACGACGGCGGAGTAGGGTCCGTGGGCGAGGTGGATCTCGGTGCCGGGCATGGATTCCCCCAGGTTCTGATTGTGTTAGCGCTCACCAGCGTACCCCACCCCGGCCCTTGGCGGGTGGCTAAAGTTGGCCCCATGGACACCGCCGCCGACCAGGAGCTCATCGCCGCCGTCAAAGGCGCGCTCCGGGAACTCGCCAACCCGGAGCGTGCCACCGGCGCCCAGGCCTACATGAGGTCAGCGATTCCCTCGCTGGGCGTCCGGGTTCCGGACGTGCGGCGGATCGCGGCCCGGGCTGCGGCTGACTTTCCGCCCGCCTCTGCCGGGCAACTGCGCGCCACCGTACTGGAGCTCTGGCGCACCTCCACCTTCCGGGAGGAACGGTATGCGGCCATAGACCTGACCGGGCACCGGCTGGTGGCCCGGGACCTGGACATGCTGCCCGTCTACGAGGAGATCATCCGCACCGGCGCCTGGTGGGATTTCGCGGATGGCGTGTCCGGCCGGATCTGCGGGCTGCTGCAGGCGCACCGGGCCCCGGTGTCGGCAACCCTGAGGCTGTGGAGCCACGACCCCGAGCTTTGGATCCGCAGGGCCTCCATCACGTCGCAACTGCGTGCGAAGAAGGACACTGACACCGCGTTGCTGGCGGCCGTCATTGAGCCGAACCTGGCGGACCGGGAGTTCTTCATCCGGAAGGCGATCGGCTGGGCCCTGCGCGAATATGGCAAGACGGCGCCGGAGTGGGTGGAAGCCTTCGTCGCCCGGCAGGGACCCGCCATGAGCGCGTTGTCACGCAGGGAGGCCCTGCGCGGGATCGCCGCCGTACCGGCGCCGCAGTAGTGCGCCTGGCAGATGGGCGTACGGCTAGATCACGGGACGTTCGACGACGGGCTCGTGCGTTTTGCGGAACAGCCTGCGGGTGCCGGGGTCCCAGAAGATCAGGTACAGGGCGAACAGGAGAGCCGTCAGCGCCGCGGCGATCCGTGCCAGGGCAAGGGCGAAGCCCAGATCCTGGGTCTGCAGGTAGGGGAAGACGTCCAGCTGGTCCGAAATGGCGTAGATCATGAAGAACGACACCACGAAGTACAGGGCCTTGACCTGCCAGTCGTTGCGGATCCCGGTCACGGCGAAGAGCGGGATCAGCCAGACGACATACCAGGACTGGATGATGGGGGCCAGCAGCACCACGGCGGCGAAACCGAGGGCCAGCCGGCGCATCAGCCGGTCGTAGTCCCCCTTGAGGATCTGCCAGGCGACGATGCCCACGGCAAGCAGCTTCCCGGCGTCGAACACCCAGCCCGCCGGCACCGACCCGTCCAGGCCGAACGCGTTGGCCAGCGATCCCACCACCATGCCGATCAGCCCCACCGGGGCATACCAGATGGAGATGCTGCCGGGAGCGGACAGCCCGTTGATCCAGCCGAAGCCGAATCCGTTGACCAGGCTCATCGCGGCCAGGAGCGCGAGGCTGATGCCGGCCGTCAACGCCCAGAAGGCAGCCTTCCGCAGCCAGCCAGCATTCTTCCCTGCCCAGAGGAGGCCGATGAACGGCAGGAAGACGATGGTGATGGGCTTGACGGCGATGGACAGGGTCACGATCACAATGCCGAGGATTTCCCGGCGGGTGGCGGAGTAGTACAGCCCCGCCAGGGCCAGCCCGATCATCAGGGAGTCGTTGTGCACGCTGGCGATGAAGTTGGTCAGGAAAAGCGGGTTCGCCACGGTCAGCCAGAGGGCACGGTGCGGGTTGACGCCGTGAAGTTCCGCGAGCCGGGGCACGTAGATGACGCACAGGACCACGCCGGCCACCGCCACCAGCCGGAACAGCATGACGCAGGCCTCCGGCTGGACGTTGGTGGCCCAGACGACAAATTGTTCAATCCACAGGAACAGCTGGCCGTAGGGAACCGGGGCTTCGGTCCACATCTTGTCCGCGCCGAGCTGGAAGTAGTTGGACAGGGCGGAGATGCCGTTTTCGTAGGGGTTGAAGCCCTCCACCATCAGCCGCCCCTGCCCGATATAGGCGTAGACGTCACGGCTGAAGAGCGGCACGCTGAACATCATGGGAAGCCCCCACGCCGCAAGCGCGGCCAGGGTGGCCCGCCGCGCCTGCGGTCCCCACACCCGGACCTTCTGGCCAAGGCGCAGCCAGGCGCGCACCAGCAGCATGCCCCCCACCGCCACCAGGACGATGGACAGGGCCACGCCGGGGGCTTCAGTGCGCATCCAGATAAACAGGGGCATGCGGCGCAGTTCCGATACCGGGGCCAGCCAGCCCACGCCGAAGGATCCGAACAGCATGAACACGGACCCCAGGAAACCGACAAGCAGTGGCGAGCGCGGATTGTCCACCTCGGCACTGCCCGTTCCAGCACTGCCGGCCGCCGCCATCTCCCCCGTTGCGGGCACAGGCGCCGTCATCTCAGGATTGTCCAATCTTCTTGCGTTTCCGCGGTTTGCCCGGCGCGCCGCACGGGCCGGCCAGGACATGGTTCAGGGCGGAAGGGCGACCCGCCGCGTACCCGAAATCCTAGCATCGGCAGGGGGTCCGGGAGTGTAACGGTAGGCTGGTCCGGTGCCTATATCTAACGAACGAATCGTCTGGATCGACTGCGAAATGACCGGTCTGGACATCAAGAACGACGCCCTCATCGAGGTGGCAGCCCTGGTCACCGATTCGGAACTGAACATCCTGGGTGACGGCGTTGACGTGGTCATCAAACCCGACGACGCCGCGGTTGCACAGATGTCCGACTTCGTCCGGGACATGCACACCAAGTCGGGGCTGCTGGCGGAACTTCCGCACGGCAAGACGATGGCAGAAGCCGAGGCCGCGGTAATGGAGTACATCTCCGCCTGGGTTCCGGATCCACGCAAGGCGCCGCTGGGCGGCAACTCGGTGGGCACGGACCGCGTGTTCCTGTCGCGGGACATGCCCGCCGTGGTGGAACATCTCCACTACCGGGTCATCGACGTCAGCACCATCAAGGAGTTGTCGCGCCGCTGGTACGCGCGTGCCTACTTCCAGTCACCGGCCAAAAAGGGTGGACACCGCGCACTCGGGGACATCAAGGATTCGATCGATGAACTGCGGTACTACCGCGAAGCCGTTTTCGTCCCCGCGCCCGGACCTGACAGCGCCACCGCCCAGAAGATCGCCCAGGGGATCACCACCGGCGGGTCCGCCGGGCAGTCCGGGGAGTAATCTGCGCCACGTTTCGGTGAAATTTGGCGAAAATCGCTAAAAGTGGACAAAGCACCCCTTCCGAACAGGTAAGCTATTTGAGTTGCGTTTCCAGGGAGCCGCTAAGGCGGATTTCACTTGAAGCACATGGTGGGCGTAGCTCAGTTGGCAGAGCGCCTGGTTGTGGTCCAGGAGGTCGCGGGTTCAACCCCCGTCGCTCACCCTCACGGGGCGGCACATGCAGCCGTCAACATGGGAGGCCGCACCGGATATCCGGTGCGGCCTCCTTTGTTGTGCCCCACCGGGGGTACGCGCAGGAAAACCGGGGACACCGCGAAAGCCGAGGGACAACTGATATGACCGTTCTGCCAATCACCATCTGGGGCGAGCCTGTCCTGCACCGGCGCGCGGCCGAGGTGGAGGTTTTCGACGACGAACTGCGCACCCTCATTGCCGACATGTTCGAAACCAACGAAGCCGCGCATGGCGTGGGCCTCGCCGCCCCGCAGATCGGCGTGGGCAAGAGAATCTTCGTTTACAAGTACGCCAACGACGATGGCGCTCCCCCAAGCGGTGTACTGGTGAATCCCGTGCTGACACTGTCCAAGGTCTCCGGCGCGGCGCCCGACCCCGACGAGGAGGAGGAGGGCTGTCTTTCCTTCCCCGGTGAGCAGTATCCGCTCAAGCGGGCCGAATGGGCCCGGGTGGAGGGGTTCGACGGCTTTGGAAACCCGGTGAAGTTTGAGGCAACGGGCTGGTTCGCCCGGGTAATCCAGCACGAATACGACCACCTGGACGGAAAGCTGTATGTCAACCGGCTGATTGACCGCTATTCCCGCAAAGCCAGGAAGCAGGCGAAGAAAAACGGGTGGGGCGTGCCGGGGTTGACGTGGATGCCCGGCGTGGACCCGGATCCGTTCGGCCACTGACAAGTTCGGCCACTCATCCCTTCCGGGCAGGTCCCCGTCAGCGGGCAGTGATGGTTTCCTGCCGGGGGCAGGAGCCGAGGACACGCTTCATGGCGTCCTTCTCGGCAGCCGTCACCCACAGGCCGTAGGCGGCCTTCACAGAGATCTGGCGGGCCACGTAATGGCAGCGCAGTGCGGTGTTCTTCGGCAGCCACGTGGCGGCGTCCGCTGCGCTCTTCTGCTGGTTGGCAGCGCCGTCCGCGGCAATCAGGTTCAGGGGGTCGTTGGCCAGGCTCTGGCGTTCCTTGGGCGCCAGGCCCTGGGCCCCCTTCTGCCAGGCATCCCCGAGCGCCACCACATGGTCGATCTGGACAGCCCGGCTGCTGTCTGAACCGCGCTGGAAGTCCACGTCCTGGCCTGTATAGGGTTCCCGGAAGTGACCGGCCGTTACCTTGCAGGTGGAGCCTTCGGCGAACATCACGCCGGCAAGGTCCCGTCGCAGGATGTCATTGCGGGTATCGCAGCCGTTCCTGTCGACATCCAGCCACGCCGGGCCGAAGGCCTCGCGGCTGTAGCCGGTGTTCGGTGCCCGGCCCTTCACGGCGAGGCCGTCGAGTGCAGAGAGGGCACTGCCCGCCGGTACAGGGTTTGGTTCCTGCACCGGTTTCATCCACGCGGCATCGAAGACCGGCGCCTCGGTCGGGCCCTCCGGCGCCGGCCCTGCGGCTGCAAACTGTCCTGCGGTGAAGAACCACGACAGGGCAGCGACGATGCATACTGTGGCCGTTGCCAGCAGCGCCCAGGCCTGCCGGGAACGGCGGCGTGCGCGGCGGTAGGCAGCCCAGTGGACGGTCAAGGCGTCGACGCCGGAAGGGGAAAGTCAGGCACCCCAAGAGCCTAGGACAAAGGGCACCCCAAGCCGGTGATATCCACACTGTTGAGGACGAGTGATGGCTCACACGGCCGGCGCGGCCGCCTTTGGGCTACTGCTCCCTGGTGACCCTTCGAAGGTCTTCCTCGGCAATGGCCAGCAGTCCCTCGAGCTGGCGCACGCGGTCCTGGCTGACATCCCCGGCCGCGTGTGCGGCGCGGGCGCGTTCAAGCAGCCGTACTGCTTCCTTGTGGTTCGCCTTGGCCACGTCCAGGGCGTGTTCGAGGGTGGTGTCGTGCTGAAGAGTCGATTCGTTGTCCATGCCACCAGTGTGGTCCCCTTTCCCGGCTGATTCCAGAGAACCAGCCGGGAATTCGCTGGACGTGGCGGACAGGGTCAGACCGCGATGGCGGCCAGGGCGGCGGCGCTTTCCTTGGCGGGGAACGACGGCGGGTTCACGCCGGCCATTTCCTCCATAACGCGCACCACCTGGCAGCTGTAGCCAAATTCGTTGTCGTACCAGACGTAGAGGACCAGGTTCTTGTCCGTGGAGACCGTAGCGAGTCCATCAACAATGCCGGCGCGGCGGGAGCCGACAAAGTCGGTGGAGACAACCTCGGGTGAGTCGATGTAGTCGATCTGCTTGCGGAGGTCCGAGTGCAGCGACATTTCACGGAGGTAGTTGTTGACCTCGTCCTTGGTGGTGCCGTTTTCAAGGCTGAGGTTCAGGATGGCCAGCGATACGTCCGGGGTGGGGACGCGGATGGAGCTGCCGGTCAGCTTTCCGAGCAGTTCGGGCAGGGCTTTGGCCACTGCCTTGGCGGCGCCGGTTTCGGTGATGACCATGTTCAGGGCTGCAGAGCGGCCGCGGCGGTCGCCCTTGTGGAAGTTGTCGATCAGGTTCTGGTCGTTGGTGAAGGAGTGGACGGTTTCCACGTGCCCGTGCACCACGCCGAACTTGTCGTTGATGGCCTTCAGCACGGGGGTGATGGCGTTGGTGGTGCAGGACGCCGCGGAGACGATCCGGTCCGAGTCGGTGATGTCCCGGTGGTTGATGCCGTGGACGATGTTCTTCAGCTCGCCCTTGCCCGGTGCGGTCAGGAGGACCCGCGCCACGCCCTTGCTCTGCAGGTGCTGGGAAAGTCCCTCGGCGTCGCGCCAGCGGCCGGTGTTATCCACCACCAGGGCATCCTTGATGCCGTAGGCGGTGTAATCGATGGTGGCGGGGTCGTTGGAGTAGATGACCTGGATCTGCACGCCGTTGGCGGTGATGGTGTTGGCGTCCTCGTCGATCCGGATGGTGCCCTCGAAGGACCCGTGGACGGAGTCGCGGCGCAGCAGGCTGGCGCGCTTGGAGAGGTCGTTGTCGGAGCCGCGGCGCACCACAATGGCGCGCAGGCGCAGTCCGTGGCCGCCACCGGCCTTTTCGATGAGGAGGCGGGCCAGGAGCCGGCCGATGCGGCCAAAGCCGTAGAGCACGACGTCGGTGCTGGTGCGGTCATCGCCGCCCCGCTTGCCAACGATTTCGGCGAGCTCAGCGCGGAGGAACTCCTCCAGGGTGGCGCCGTTGCCTTCTTCCTTGAACTTCTGGTTCAGGCGGGCGATGTCGATCGCGGCAGCGCCCAGCTCCAGTCCGGCCAGCGTGTTCAGCAGGGGCGCGGTGTCCTCGAGGAGCAGTTCGTCCTTGCTCATCCGGCGTGCAAAGCGGTGCGCCTTGAGGATGTTCATGGTGGACTTGTTGATCAGGCTCCGGCCGTGGATGCTGGTGACCACGTTGTTTTCGCGGTACAGCCTGCCGATCACCGGGATCATGGCCTCGGCGAGGGCCTCCCGGCCCATCCACGTATCAAGACAAGAATCAGACGTCTGGCTCACAGAAATACCTTCCTCGGTTCAGCCGTGTACGTCCTCGTACACAGATGTAGGCCACCTGATGATGTCCAGGGGCACCCGCGCCTGCAGGGATGGCCCCCAGGCGCCTGGATCGCGTGCAAAGAAAAACCGCCGGTTGCGAACGCAACTTTCGGCGGTAGAACTCCTGCGTCCGGGATCCATTCTAATTTGGCCCGCCGCCGGGAACACGCTTGCGCTGCGTGAAATCACTCACATGGCCGGGATGCCCCGCAGCCGTGGTGTTGCCGGACTCAGTTGTGGACGGCTGAGTAGAGGTTCAGGCTGGCGGAAAAGACAAGCCAGGAAAAGTACGGCAGCACCAGGAGGCCGGCGGCGGCGTCCACCGGCCCGAAGCGCAGGATCAGGAATACCAAGGTTCCGGCGAGTGCGCAGATAACCCCGAACGCAGCCCAAAGGGCGGCAGCTCCGAGCATTGGGTACAGGGCAAAAAAGGCCGCCGGCCACGCCGCGTTGAGCAGCAGCTGGACAATGTAGCCTGCACGGGTGCTCCCGGTCAGGCCGCCCTTGCGCCAGACCAGCCACGCGGCTGCCGCCACGCCGGTGTACAGCGCCATCCAGGTGCTCCGGAACATCCACGGCGGCGGCATCCACGGCGCCTTCACCGAACCGGCGTACCACCCGTTGGAATTCAGGATGATGGGAACCGAAGCGATGACCCACGCCGCGGCGGACAGCGCCAGGAACCCGCCAAGCGCAATGACCTGGGAACGGATGCCGGGGACGCCGGCCCGGGCGGCGGGACGGGGATCAGGAATAACGGGCACGGTCCAGCATCCCCAACGCATCGCCCTAGGTCAAACGCGGAATGTGGATGGGACAGCCGGTACGCCGGGTTCTGTTCTCCCCTGCCGTTACCGGAAAGGGAGCGACGGCCATCCATCTACGAGTACCGTTGCCGGCACCCTCCAGCGGCCTACCCGGACACTCGGGCGGGCAGCCCTCGAACGTGTCCTGTCTGGCCTTGCTCCGGGTGGGGTTTACCTAGCCTTCCCGGTCACCCGGGAAGCTGGTGGTCTCTTACACCACCGTTTCACCCTTACCTGCCCTTCCCGGCCAAAGCCGGCAATGCAGGCGGTCTGTTTTCTGTGGCACTGGCCTGCGGGTTACCCCGAGTGGGCGTTACCCACCACCCTGCCCTGCGGAGCCCGGACGTTCCTCGAGCCACTTGCGTGACGCGCGGCCGCCTGGCTGTCCCATCCGCCGTCCAGTCTACCGGCGCCGCCACCCGCTTTTGCGCCGGTAGGATCGGACGGTGCTGATTCTGCTTCCCCCTTCCGAAGGCAAGACACCCGCGCTCCGGGGACCCGCCGTCGACTGGTCCACGCTCGGCTTTCCGGAATTGAACCCCTACCGCGCCAAGGTCCTCGAAGCGCTGGGAACCGTCAGTGCCCACCAGGACGCCCTCGCCCTGCTGGGCGTGGGCGCATCACTGCGTGAGGACGTGGAACGCAATACGCGCCTGGGCGCCGAGCCGGCAGCGCCCGCACACAGCATCTATTCCGGCGTCCTGTACGACGCCCTTGGCTATCGGAGCCTGACACCGGCCCAGCGGCGCAAGGCGGAAGCGTCCGTCCTGGTGATCTCGGCCCTGTGGGGTGCCCTTCGCTTCGGCGACAGCGTCCCCGCCTACCGGCTCTCCATGGGCACGGCACTGCCCGACGTCGGCAGGCTGGCCCCGTTCTGGAAGACGCAGCTTGGCGAAACCCTGGGCAGCGCCGCCCGGGGGCACCTGGTGGTGGACTGCCGGTCCAGCACCTATGCAGCCGCCTGGGCACCGCCGCCGGAACAGACCGTGGCGGTCAACGTCTTCACCGAAACAGGTGGGGTCCGCAAAGTGGTGAGCCACTTCGCCAAGCACACCCGGGGGGAACTGGCGCGGCACCTGCTGGTACGGCGCGGTAAAGCCCCGGCGGCGCCATCGGACCTTTTGAAGGCTGCCCGCGAGAAGTGGGACGCAGAACTGGTGCCGGGCACGGCCCGCAGGCCGCACGCCCTGAACATCATCCTGCCGGGCTGATCCGGCCGGTCAGGACCACTCGTCCGAGCGGACCAGGATGGCGCCGGAGTCCGGGCAGAACACGATGTCGTCCGCGGCCGAAGCCTTGATCTCCGCGAGGTCGCCGGGGCTGAGCTTCATGCCGGAGGCTTCGGAGGTGCCGTGGAACAGCCGGGCCGCGCCCACTCCGCGCTTGGCAAGCGTCTTTTCATAAACCGCCAGCATGCCCGCCTCCAGGCCTGCAGCGAATGCGGCGCGCTGCGCGCGAAGCCCTGCCGCTTCCGTTTCCACCTCCGCGAGGGCCGCGTCAAGCTCGGCCCGGATGGTGGCAAAGGAGCCCTGGATGTCGTCGACAATCTGCTGCTGCGCCGCCTGCCGTTCCCGCAGGCTGTCCAGCCGCTCCATGACCTCCAGCTCCACGTCCTCAAGGTCGGAGCGCCGCTTGTTGAGCGAGGCGATGTCTTTTTGCAGTGCAACCAGGTCCTTGGAAAGGCCGGTGCCGCTGTTGAGCCTGGCCTCGTCGCGTTCGATCCGTGAAGCAACCTGTTCGACGTCGGCTTCCGCCCGCTTAAGCGCGGCCTCGGCATCGTGCACGGCCACCTTGGCTGCTCCCAGTTCACCGTTGGCGACAGAGAGCGCGGCTTCGAGGTCCTTGATGCGGGGATCGTCTTCCAGCGTGCGGCGGCGGTTGGTGAGGCCCTTCAGCCGGGCGTCCAGCCCCTGCAGTTCAAGCAACTTCAACTGTTCCGCCGGTGCTGCCTTGGCCACTGTTACCTCCGATAAATCCCTTCCGGCCGTGGCCGGGCACCGAACCGGCGCTTCCTAGACTCTAGCGCGTGGCCCCGCTTCCCTGCCTCGCGCTATCCCGGGCTGCTGCCTAGCCCGGCGTGAGGATGAAGTCCCAGGGGTCGCTGTTGGTGGTGCTGACCTGGATCTCCACCTTATGTCCCTGGTCAGCCAGGACGTTGCCCAGGGCGGCCGCGGCCGCAGGCAGCCAAAGCCATTCACTGGCGAAGTGCGACACGTCCACCAGGTACGGCCGTCCGTTGAGGGCGGCTTCGCGTGCCTCGGATGCCGGGTGGTGGCGAAGGTCCGCGGTGACGTAGACGTCGGCGTTGCTGGCGCGCACCTCATTGAACAGCGAATCGCCGGCACCGCCGCACACCGCGATGCGCCGCACCAGTCCGTCCTTGTCGCCGGAGACCCGCACTCCCCCGGCCACTGACGGAAGAATTCCAAACACCCGGGCCGCGAAGTCGCCCAGGCTCATGGCATCCGCCAGGTCGCCCACGCGGCCAATGCCTTCCTCCGGGAGCCCGTTGGCTGCGACCGTGAGCGGGGCGACGTCCTGGAGCCCCAGGGCGTCGGCCAGGACATCGGAAACGCCTCCGACGGCGGAGTCGCCATTGGTGTGCACGGTCAGCAGTGCCGTTCCCGACTCGATGAGCCGGTGGACTGCCCGGCCCTTCGCCGACGTGGCGGCGACCGACGTGACGCCCTTCAGCAGGAGGGGGTGGTGGGTGATGAGCAGTTCGGCTCCCCACTCAACGGCTTCCTCGATGACCTCCAGCGTGGGATCAACCGCAAACATCACCTTGGTGACGGCGGCGGACGGGTGGCCTGCCACGAGCCCTACCTCGTCCCAGTTTTCCGCCAGGGACTCCGGCCACAGTTCCTCAACTGCCAGGAGCAGTTCGGCCAAAGTGGGAGCGTCCGCGGAACCGGCCGGAGCCGGCGTGTCGGAGGAGGCTTCGCCGTCGTGATCTGCCTGGCCGGTAACGTCGGTGTCCACAGGTTCCATAGTCTTAGTTTTACCCCATCGGCTTGCGGCCGCCGCAGTTTGCGGCATGGCGCGGGGCCGGCAGGGAATGATCCCGGGCCGTCAACCATTGAAGAGGTCATGAAAACTTTTGTTCTTGGCGGAGGTTGCTTCTGGTGCCTTGACGCCGTCTACCAGAAGACACGGGGTGTCACCTCGGTGGTGTCCGGCTACACCGGCGGGCACGATCCCCATCCGGACTACTACTCGGTCTGCAGTGGAACCACTGGCCACGCGGAGGTGGTGGCGGTGACCTTCGACGAGGAGGTTATCCCCGCGGAAGTTGTCCTTGACATGTTCTTCGCCCTTCATGACCCCACCACGCTGAACCGGCAGGGATACGACGTGGGCACCCAGTACCGTTCCTCGATGTTCTACGAGACCACGGAGGAGAAGATCCTGTTCGAGGAAGCCATCGAACGCAACCAGGCGCTGTGGCCGCATCCCATTGTCACCGAGGTCAGCCGCCTGCCGCGGTTCCACGTGGCGGAGGAATTCCATCAGGATTACTACGCCAAACACCCGGAGCAGGGGTATTGCCAGGTGATCATCAACCCCAAGCTGGCCAAGGCCCGGAAATATTACTCTGCATGGCTTAACGCTTAGCCTCCGTTACGCGGCCTCGTTAGGCTGACCTCAGTATTCACCCCTTAGAGATAGGCGTATGTACATGGCACGGATCTATGACGATGTGACGCAACTGGTGGGCGGGACCCCACTGGTCCGGCTGAACCGGCTCAGCGAGGGGCTGGACGCCACCGTTGCCGTGAAGCTGGAGTTCTACAACCCGGCCAACAGCGTCAAGGACCGCATCGGCGTTGCCATCATCGACGCCGCGGAAAAATCGGGCGCCCTCAAGCCCGGCGGCACCATCGTCGAAGGCACCTCCGGCAACACGGGCATCGCCCTCGCCATGGTGGGTGCCGCCCGCGGGTACAAGGTCATCCTCACCATGCCTGAGACCATGTCCACCGAGCGCCGGGTCATGCTGCGCGCCTTCGGTGCCGAGATCGTCCTGACCCCGGGATCCGAGGGCATGCGCGGAGCCGTGGAAAAGGCCCAGGAAATCGTGGCCAACACCGAGAACTCCATTTGGGCCCAGCAGTTCGCCAACGAAGCCAACCCGGAGATCCACCGCAGGACCACCGCCGAGGAAGTATGGGAAGACACCGACGGAGGCGTGGACATCTTCGTGGCCGGCGTTGGCACCGGTGGAACCATCACCGGCGTCGGGCAGGTCCTGAAGGAACGCAAGCCCGGCGTACAGATCGTGGCGGTGGAACCCAAGGACTCCCCCATCCTGAACGGCGGCGCCCCCGGCCCGCACAAGATCCAGGGACTGGGCGCCAACTTCATCCCGGAGCTGCTGGACACCAACGTCTACGACGAGGTTATTGACGCGAACCTGGAGGACTCGGTCCGCGTTGCGCGCGAACTGGGCATCAAGGAAGGCATCCTGGGCGGCATCTCCTCCGGCGCCATCGTCTGGGCCGCGCTGGAACTGGCCAAGCGTCCGGAAAATGCCGGCAAGCTGATCGTGGCGGTCGTTTGCGACTTCGGTGAGCGTTACATCTCCACCGTGCTCTATGACGACATCCGCGGCTGATCAGCCCGCCGTCCGCCCGTTTCCTGTAGAAAGAACTTTGTGGGCTTTTTCGCAAGACTGAAGGAAGACCTCGACGCCGCCCGGTCCCACGACCCGGCGGCTCGAGGTTCTTTTGAGAACTTTTTCGCCTATTCCGGCCTGCACGCCATCTGGATCCACCGGCTGACGCACCGCATGTGGCAGAACCCGTCGCTTCGCTTCCCGGCGCGCCTGCTGTCCCAGCTGGGCCGGTCCTGGACCGGTATTGAGATCCATCCGGGTGCCACGATCGGACGTCGTTTCTTCATTGACCATGGCATGGGTGTGGTCATTGGCGAGACAGCCGAGATCGGCGAGGACGTGATGATCTATCACGGCGTCACGCTCGGTGGGCGCTCACTTGCCCGGATCAAACGCCACCCCACCATCGGTGACCGGGTCACCATCGGTGCCGGAGCCAAAATCCTGGGGCCCATCACCATCGGCCGGGACAGTGCCGTCGGCGCCAACGCCGTGGTGGTGAAGGATGCGCCGCCGGAATCGATCGTTACCGGTGTTCCGGCCAAATGGAGGCACCGGGACGCGCAGCGGGAAACCAAGCCCGCCGTCGATCCGGCCGAATACGACATCGAGTACCGGATCTAGAAGTACCAGGCACAGCAAAAGGCGGGCAGTTTCCCGGAGAACCGGGAAACTGCCCGCCTTTGTCATGCGCCGGCAGCTGCTAGTGGGTGTCCACCGCTTCAACTTCGGACTTGTCCTCGCCCCAGAGGGTGTGGAAGGTTCCCTCGGTGTCGATGCGGCCGTAGGTGTGTGCACCGAAGAGGTCGCGCTGGCCCTGGATCAGGGCGGCGGCCACGCGCTTGCGGCGCAGGCCGTCGTAGTACGCCAGCGATGAGGAGAACACCGGCACCGGGATGCCGAGCTGGACGGCGGTGGCAACAACGCGGCGCCACGCCGGCAGGGCGTCTGCAATGGCCTTGGTGAATGCCGGGGCGAACAGCAGGTTGGCCGGCTTCTGGTCCGCGGCGTAGGCCTTGGTGATGTCCTTGAGGAGCTCGGCGCGGATGATGCAGCCGGCGCGCCACAGGGAGGCGATCTCGTCCAGCTTCAGTTCCCAGCCGTATTCCTTGGCGGCCGAGGTCAGCATGTCCAGGCCCTGGGCGTAGGAGACCAGCTTGGAGGCGTAGAGCGCCTGGCGGACGTCCTCAACGAAGCTTTCCGGGATCTCGACGTCGGCCTCGTTGCCTGCCAGCAGTTCCTGGCCCAGCCTGCGCTGCCCGGCCTGGGAGGAGAGGGCGCGGGCGAAGACGGATTCGGCGATGCCGGACACCGGCGAGCCGAGTTCCAGGGCGGAAATGACGGTCCAGCGGCCCGTACCCTTCTGGCCGGCGGCGTCGACGACGACGTCAACGAACGGCTTGCCGGTCTTGGCGTCCACGTGGCCCAGGACCTCGGCGGAAATCTCGATCAGGAAGGATGAAAGCTCCCCCTTGTTCCATTCGGTGAAGATCTTGGCCTGTTCGGCGGGCTCGATGCCGGCACCGGAGCGGAGCAGGTCGAAGGCCTCGCCGATAACCTGCATGTCGGCGTATTCGATGCCGTTGTGGACCATCTTGACGAAGTGGCCGGCGCCGTCGGTGCCGATCCAGGCGCAGCAGGGCTCGCCGTCGACCTTCGCGGAAATCTTCTCCAGCAGCGGGCCGAGGGCCTTGTAGGACTCCTTGGAACCGCCGGGCATGATGGACGGGCCGTTCAGTGCACCCTCTTCGCCGCCGGACACACCGACGCCCACGAAGTGCAGGTCCTTCTTGGCCAGTGCGGCTTCCCGGCGGCGGGTGTCCTCGTAGTGGGAGTTGCCGGCGTCGATGATGATGTCGCCCGGCTCCAGGAGCGGCTCCAGCTGCTCAATGACGGAATCGACCGGCTTGCCGGCCTTGACCATGATGAGCACCCGGCGGGGCTTTTCCAGGGAATCAACAAGTTCCTGGAGGGTCTCGGTCCGGACGAAGTCGCCTTCGGAGCCGTGCTTCTCCAGCAGCGCGTCGGTCTTCTCCACCGACCTGTTGTGCAGGGCAACCGTGAACCCGTTGCGGGCCAGGTTGCGGGCCAGGTTGGCGCCCATGACGGCGAGGCCGGTGACACCGATGTGTGCTGCAGACATCAATAACTCCAATTCATTGTTTGCCCCGGTTGCCGGCTTCCGCAGGCGGGAAGACACCGGGGCAGATCAGGGGGTCGGAATAAAGCATATATATTCTCGCTGTGACGCGAAAGTAACAGCTGCGTAATGGAACCATTGTTTCGGTGCCGGTTCAGGTTGGCCACCCTGCGAACCACCGCGGCAGCGGGCGCACGCACAACCGGGCGTCGGCCAGCAACTAGGCTTAGCAGCATGACCAGCAGCCTCCACCACCGTGCCATCGACAACCTGGGCACACGGATTATCTCGGGGGATCTCCCGGCGGGCCACGTCATGCTGGCGGAGCAGTTGGAGGATGAACTGAAAGTGTCCCGCTCGGTGATCCGGGAAGCGGTGCGGGTCCTGCAGTCGCTGGGGCTGGTGGAAACCACCAAGCGGGTGGGCATCCGTGTGCTGCCGGCAAGCCGTTGGAATCCTTTCGATCCGCAGGTGATCCGGTGGCGGCTGGCAAGCGACGCACGCGGCGCGCAGCTCCGCTCCCTCGCCGAACTGCGCGCCGCGGTGGAACCCGCGGCCGCCGAACTGGCGGCACAGAATGCCCCTGCACCGCTGCGGATGGAGCTCGTGGACGTTGCCCGTGCAATGCGGGAGGCCGGCAACAACGGCGAAGTTGCACGCTTCCTGGAACTGGACATCCGGTTCCACTCCCTGCTGCTCTCCGGCTCGGGCAACGAGATGTTCGCCAACCTCATGGGCCAGGTGGCCGAGACCCTGACAGGCCGCACCGTTCATGGCCTGATGCCCGACCACCCGCACCAGGCCGCCCTCCAGTGGCACGAGGATGTGGCGCAAGCGATTGCCAGGGGCGATGCCGCGTCCGCGCGCGAAGCCTCTGACCGGATCATGCGGCGCACCATGTCCCAGATGGCCGACACCTGGACGGAACAGCCACGGGTGTTTATCCCCGTTCGACAGTAGCTTCGCTCCGGGGGCCGAAGCTGAGGAGGACTTTTCCGGATTCGGCGGAGTTGCGGGCCATGGTGAAGGCTTCCAGTGCGTTGTCCACGGGGTATTCGTGGGTGATGACGGGCTCGATGTGCAGGGTCCTGTCGGTGAGGGCGGCGATGACGTTATCGATCTCGTCGTTGAACCGGAAGGAGCCTTTGAGGTCGAGTTCGCGGGTGATGGCCAGGGAGATCAGTACCGGCTGCGGCCCGGTGGGCAGCAGGCCCACCATCACCACGGTGCCGCCGCGGGCCGCGCCCTGGATGGCGGAGGCCAGGCCGTGGTGGTTGCCGGAGGATTCAATCACGACGTCGGCCTCCACGGCGGCGATCGCCTCCGCATCGCCGGCGGTGATCACCTGGTCCGCTCCCACGGCTTGGGCGATTTCCAGTGGTGTGGGGTGCACGTCGACGGCGGTGATCCGGGCCGCACCGGCGCGTTTCAGGACGGCGACGGCGAGGGCCCCGATGGGCCCGGACCCGATCACGAGCGCCGATTTGCCGGCCACGTCCCCGGCCCGGGAGACGGCGTGCCAGGCCACGGCGGCCGGCTCGATCAACGCGGCGGTCCGCAGGCCAACACCGTTGGGCAGGGGCCGGAGCATCCGGGTGGGGAGGTTCACGTACCGGCTGAACGCCCCGTCCGTGTGCGGGAACCGCGCGGCACTGCCCAGGTAGGTGCAGCCCGGGGACAGGTTGGGCCGGTCCGCCGGGTAACGTGCGGCACCCGGGCCCGGGGTGGCCGGATGGACCGCCACCGCAGTGCCCGCGGCCGGGCCGGTCCCGTCAGCCGCGGCCCGGACCACCGTCCCGGAAATCTCATGGCCCAGCACCAGCGGCGCCCTCAGGATCGACTCCCCGGCCGCGCCGTGCAGCCAGTAGTGCAGGTCCGACCCGCAAATCCCGCCGAACGCCACCTCGACCACCGCCTCATCCGCGGCCGGAGCGGTAAGGGCCAGCTCGTCGATCCGCAGATCGTTGGCGGCGTGCGCCACCACGGCCGGGCCGGACACGGGGAGTGCTGTATACAGTGCCATCAGACCACCACCGTCATTCCGCCATCGATAAAAATAGTCTGCCCGTTCACGAAATCAGACCCGTCCGAGGCCAGCCACACGGCCGGCCCGGCCAGGTCCTGCACGGTCCCCCACCGGTTGGCCGGGGTCCGGCCCAGGATCCAGGAGTTGAACTGCTCATCATCCACCAGGTTCTGCGTCATCTCCGTATGGATATAGCCCGGCGCGATCCCGTTGATCTGCAACCCGGACCCGGCCCACTCCGCCGTCATCGCCCGGGTCAGGTTCCGCAGCCCGCCCTTCGCCGCAATGTACGGCGCGATCGTGGGGCGGGCCAGGTCCGTCTGCACCGAGCAGATGTTGATGATCTTCCCCCGCCCCCGCGGGATCATGTACCGCGCTGCTTCCCGGCCCACCAGGAACGCGCTGGTCAGGTCCGTGGAAATCACCCGTTCCCAATCCTTCACGTCCAAATCCAGCATCGGCACCCGGTGCTGGATCCCTGCATTGTTCACCAGGATCTCCAACGGCCCCACATGCTCCTCCACCCATGCCACCCCGCGCGCCGCCCCGGCGTCACTCGTCACGTCAAAAGCGACACTGTGAACCCGGCCCGGAGCGTAGTCGGCGGCCATCGCCGCCGCGGCATCCTTGAGCCGCTCCCCGTTGATACCGTTCAACACCACCGTTGCCCCGGCGTCGGCCAGTGCCCGCGCCAACGCGTTGCCAATCCCCCGGCTGGACCCCGTCACCAAGGCAACCCGGCCGGTCAAATCAAACAAAGAACTCATGGTGCAACTGTTCCTTCCGCCGCTCCCGCGGCTCCTTGACTGAGGTTGGAGACCACCTGCCGCACGACGGCAAGGTCCTGGTCGCCGTGGCCCTGGCGCCTTAGCTCCGCGTAGAGCTCGATGCCGGCCGCTGCCATTGGGGTTGCCACGCCCGCCGCCTCGGCGGCATCCAGCACAAACCCAAGGTCCTTGTGCATGAATTTGGCCGGGCCGGTGGGGGTGTAATCCTTGCTGACCAGGCGCGGGCCCACGATCTCCAGGACCCTGCTCGCGGCCAAGCCGCCGGACAGGACCTCGAACAGTGCCGCCGGATCCAGCCCGGAGCGTTCGGCAAGTTCGGCAGCCTCGGCAAGCGCCGCCGTCGTGGTCCCCACCACCAACTGGTTGCAGGCCTTGGCAAGTGAGCCCGCGCCCAGTGGGCCAAGGTGGCGCACTGTGGTACCCATGGTCCGCAGCAGGGGCTCAACGCGGCGGAAGGACTGTTCGTCGTCCGCGCCTGCCATGATGGCGAGGGTGCCGTCCGCCGCACCCTTGGTGCCTCCGCTCACGGGTGCATCCACGACCCGTGCGTTGCCGGAACTGAACTCCCGGACGCGCCGCCCGAATTCCTGTACGCCGGTGGGCGAAACGCTGCTCATGACCAGCAGGACGGTATTCGGTGCCGGCGGGTTCTGCTTCCAGCTCTCCAGCAGGTCATGTGCTGTTTCCTCTATGTGTGGCAGGTCAGGCAGCATGAACACGATGGCGGGGAGGTTCCGCATCTCCACGACCCGCTCAACGGCACACCCGCCGAGGTCCTGCAGCCGGGTGAGCGCTTCAGGCGACCGGTTCCAGCCGCTGACCTGCCAGCCCCCTGCGATGGCATTGGAAGCCATCAAATTACCCATATGCCCCAGGCCCACGAAGCCTGCCCGCTTGTCCTCCATGATCTGCCTCACATCGTCGCACTGGAATGAGTCGTTCAATATCCTAGTCACAATTCAGCATAATGAACTCCATAGTGCTTGGAATTACGTTTCCGCTGCTGTCCGGGTTGAGGCAGGTTTTATGGACCTCACTGGTGGGGGACCGATCCTTGAGGACCTTCCCGTGAACCTTGGGATCCCCAAATCCTCCACGTCCCAACCCGCTGCCCGGCGCTGCCATAGTGTCCATTCATGTGAACAACAACCACCATGACGGCCTGTGAACGGCGGTTTTCGTGGCCCTGATCCAACGTGAAGCAGCCGAACGGCGCATGACTTTTTGTTTCCAGCAGTTCACGGTATATTCATCCCAAGCCCTCCACCGCGGCATCCCCCAATAGCCGCGGTGGAGGGTTTTCCAATGCCGGAAAGTCAACGCCGGCGTGATGCCTTCGTATCCGGGCATTGATACGTCAAGCTGCGTCCGCTGCCGTTTCCCGTAGCCTCCAGCCTCCGCCGGTCCCGTCGCGCTGGAGGTACACGGTGGTCAGCGCTGACTTGCTGTTGTTGCCCAGCCGCACCTGCAGCTGCAGGACTTCGACGTCCACACCACTGTTGCCCTTCGGCATCCGCCGGCTGGTTTCCCACCAGTTGATGCGCTCGAACCACCTGACCGGTTCGGCACCAACCGCCCATTCCCTGCCCCGGCTCAGCACCGTCGTCGGTATTCCGTTGCTGTCTGTGTGCACCATGACATGTTCCATTCCTGCAACGTATGGCAAGGGTCCGACAATGACGGCAGGAGGGCGGGCAGCAAAAAACCCGCCGCCCGCCGGTAAGGCGGGGACAGCGGGTTTGTAGTTTGGTGGGTCCTACCGGGATCGAACCGATGACATCCACGGTGTAAACGTGGCGCTCTACCAGCTGAGCTAAAGACCCAAATCACGCGGTTTCCGGCCGGACTGCCGCAACCAACGAACATAAACTCTACCCGACAGGGGACCGGAAAGGCGAATCCGCGCACCGAACCGCCTGAGGTGTCCCTACAGGGCGGGGAGTTCGGCCGCGAGGTAGCCCAGCGCCTGGCTGACGCCGGCTTCAAGCTTGACGGTCGCCTTGTCATCACCCCGGGTGGCGCCCCGGTTGATGATCACCACCGGCTTGGATTCCTTGGCCGCATGCCGCACAAACCGAAGTCCGCTCATGACCGTCAGGGATGAACCGGCAACCACCAGCGCGGCTGCCCCGTCCACCATGGCGTACGAACGTTCCACCCGGTCCTTGGGCACATTTTCCCCAAAGTAGACGAAGTCCGGCTTCAGGGTACCGCCGCAGGCAGGACAGACCGGCACCACGAAGCTGCTGATGAGGGCCTGGTCCTCCACGGTGGCGTCAGCATCCGGCGCCATCTCCACCAACCCGGACGCCGCTGCCCGTTCCAGGAATCCGGGGTTGAGTTCCTCGAAAACACCGGCCAGGAGGCGCCGGGTGTAGGTCCGCCCGCAGTCGAGGCATATCACCTGGTCATACCGGCCGTGCAGATCGACGACGTTGGAGCTGCCGGCGTCCTGGTGCAGGCGGTCAACGTTCTGGGTAATGAGGCCCGTGAGGTAACCGCGGCGTTCCAGCTCCGCTGCTGAATAGTGGCCCACGTTCGGGTCCGCGTGCCGCATATGGGACCACCCGATGTGGTTCCGGGCCCAGTAGCGGCGCCGATTGGCCGCGTCCCGGACAAACTCCTGGTAGGTCATGGGCTGCCGCGGCGGCGAGTCCGGGCCACGGTAGTCCGGAATGCCGGAGTCGGTGCTCAGGCCCGCGCCCGTCAGCAGGGCGAACGGGGCACCGGCAAGCAGGTCGCGGATCCTGGCCAGCACCTCGAGGTCATCGGCTGACAGCGGAGCAGGGGCTACCGGCGGCATGCTGGCAAAGCCGGTAAGGCCCGTCCCCCGCCGATGTTCCGCCATGGTCGATCAGGCCTGTTTCAGATCCGCCAGGGCCGCGCGGTATTCGGCGAAGTCCCGGGCCTGTCCGCGGGGATTCACAACGCTGTAACGGATTCTGCCGTCAGCGTCGATGATGAAGGTGGCGCGCTTGGCCATGCCACTGACGTCGTCGAACACACCATAAGCACTGGCCACGGCCCCATGCGGCCAGAAGTCGGCAAGGAGGTCGAAGCTGTAGCCTTCCTGCGCCGCATAGGCCCGGAGGCTGAACTTGCTGTCCACGGACACTGCAAGGACCACCGCGTTCGAATCCTCGAATGTGGCCAGGTTGTCCCGTATCTCGCACAGTTCACCCGTGCAGATCCCCGAGAATGCAAACGGGTAGAAGACCAGGGCCACGTTCTGCCCCCGGAAGGATGACAGCGTCACGGGCTCGCCGTACTGGTTGGCAAGCTCGAAGTCGGGCGCTTCCGCGCCCAGTGCAGGAACAGCTGCGGAAGCGGCCTCAACCGCTGCCGTCATTTGTTCTTCCTGCTGACAAGGCGGGTTGCACTCCAGTCCTTCGAGACTCCCGCTGAGGTGGTGACGTGCAGGCCGGCGGTGGGTGCGGCTTCCTGGATGTCTGCTGGCGAGACGTAGCCGTCCCTGCCTGACTTGGGGGTGAGGACCCAGACAACACCGTTTTCGCTCAGGGTAGTGAGGGAATCCATCAGGCTGTCCACCAGGTCCCCGTCGCCGTCGCGCCACCACAGGATGACGGCGTCCGCCACCTCGTGGTCGTCCTCGTCCAGCAACTCGGAACCGGTGAGGTCCTCAATATCGTCACGCAAGTCGAAATCGACATCGTCGTCGTAACCGAACTCCTGAATCAGATCCCCGTTCTTGAAACCCAATTTTTCCGCCACATTTACCGAAGTGGCGGCGTCGGCCTCGCTCACGTGTTCCTCCAATACCTCATATATGCAGTGTGCATAGTGATTTCCATTACTCCCAAGCCAACACCCTTTGTGCCTGCGCTTCAAGCTGCCGCCCCCGGGACTGCGCATATTCTGCGTCACATCCGGCTGCAGCATCCCCGTCACAAGGGCTTTTTGTCACACAACCAGTATGACGAACGAAATACAACCGCAGCACCTGACCCGCGGCTACGCATCGCGTTGCTGTCAGGGCTAGAGTGGCTGGTGACAACTATGGCTGCGGGACGACAACCTTGTGACTCCGTGCAGACATAGGAGCGCTAGGAAGCTGCCCGGCACACATGCCCGGGCTGTTGTAACCGATACGTCGCACACGGCGTATGTACGCCGGGCAGTCACCCTGCCTGGCCTGAGTGCGCCGATTCATGCGCGCAAAGAGAGGTTGGACGTGGCTGCAGGAGAAGATACCTCCCATATCCTCAGCGGGTTGACTAACCAGCTGCCTGATCGTGATCCGGAAGAGACTGCCGAGTGGGTTGAGTCCCTGGATGCGTTGATCAGGGAACAGGGCACCGAGCGTGCCCAATACATCATGCGGAGCCTGCTGCAGCGCGCCGGCGCGCAGAGTGTCGGGGTGCCGATGGTGACCACCACCGATTACGTGAACACGATCCCGGTGGACCAGGAAGCCCAGTTCCCGGGCAACGAGGAGTACGAGCGCCGGTACCGGGCCTACATGCGGTGGAACGCCGCGGTCATGGTCCACCGGGCGCAGCGGCCCGATATCGGCGTCGGCGGGCACATCTCCACCTACGCCGGTGCCGCGACCCTGTACGAGGTCGGGTTCAACCACTTCTTCCGCGGCAAGGACCACCCCGGCGGCGGGGACCAGGTCTTCTTCCAGGGCCACGCCTCCCCCGGCATGTACGCCCGGGCGTTCATGGAAGGACGCCTCTCCGAGGAGGACCTGGACGGGTTCCGGCAGGAAAAGTCCCGCGAGGGCCATGCCCTGTCCTCCTATCCGCACCCGCGCCTGATGCCGCACTTCTGGGAATTCCCCACCGTGTCCATGGGCATCGGCCCGATGAACGCGATCTACCAGGCGCAGAACAACCGGTACCTGCACAACCGGGGCCTGAAAGACACCTCGGACCAGCAGGTCTGGGCGTTCCTGGGCGACGGCGAAATGGACGAACCCGAATCCCGCGGCCTGCTGCAGCTGGCGGCGAACGAAAACCTGGACAACCTGAACTTCGTGATCAACTGCAACCTCCAGCGCCTGGACGGGCCGGTGCGCGGCAACGGCAAGATCATGCAGGAACTCGAAGCGTTCTTCCGCGGCGCGGGCTGGAACGTGATCAAGGTCGTCTGGGGCCGGGAATGGGATGACCTGCTCACCCGCGACACCGACGGGTCGCTCGTGAAAATCATGAACGAAACCGTCGACGGGGACTACCAGACCTACAAAGCCGAATCCGGCGGGTTCGTCCGCGAACACTTCTTCGGCAAAACCCCGCAGACCAAAGACCTCGTCGCGGACCTCACCGACGACCAGATCTGGAACCTCAAACGCGGCGGCCACGACTACCGCAAGGTCTACGCAGCCTACAAAGCCGCCACCGAATTCAAGGGCAAACCCACCGTCATCCTCGCCCACACCGTCAAGGGCTACGGCCTGGGACCGCACTTCGAGGGCCGCAACGCGACCCACCAGATGAAGAAGCTGACCCTGGATGACCTGAAGAAGTTCCGCGACCACCTGCGGATCCCCGTCAGTGACGAACAGCTCGAGAAGGACTCGTACCGGCCGCCGTACTACCACCCCGGTAACGACGCCCCGGAAATCAAGTACATGATGGAGCGCCGCGCTGCCCTGGGCGGAGCCGTCCCGGAACGCCGGAATACCCACGCCGAGATTGTGCTGCCCGACGCGAAGTCCTACGAGGTGGCAAAGCGCGGTTCGGGCAAGCAGCAGGCCGCCACCACCATGGCCTTCGTCCGGCTCCTCAAGGACCTGATGCGGGATAAGAACTTCGGCAAGCACATCGCCCCGATCATCCCCGATGAAGCACGCACGTTCGGCATGGATGCGTTCTTCCCCACCGCGAAGATCTACAACCCCAAGGGCCAGAACTACCTCTCCGTGGACCGCGACCTGGTCCTGGCCTACAAGGAATCCCCCGCCGGGCAACTGATCCACCCCGGCATCAACGAAGCCGGCGCCGTGGCAGCCTTCACCGCCGCCGGGACCTCCTACGCCACCCACGGCGTGCCCCTGGTCCCGGTCTACGTGTTCTACTCCATGTTCGGCTTCCAGCGCACCGGCGACGCCTTCTGGGCCGCAGCAGACCAAATGACCCGCGGCTTCATCATCGGCGCCACCGCAGGCCGGACCACCCTCACCGGCGAAGGCCTCCAGCACGCCGACGGCCACTCCCCCCTGCTCGCCTCCACCAACCCCGCCGTGCTCACCTACGACCCCGCCTACGGCTACGAAATCGGCCACATCATCCGCTCCGGCCTCGAACGCATGTACGGGCCGGACTCAACGGACAAGAACGTCATGTACTACCTCACCGTGTACAACGAACCCATCGTCCAGCCCGCCGAACCCGAAAACCTCGACATCGAAGGCGTCATCAAGGGCATCTACCTGCTCGCACCGGCAAAGATCGACGGCCCCCGCACCCAGATCCTCGCCTCCGGCGTCTCCGTTCCCTGGGCCATCGAAGCCCAGCGCGTCCTGGCCGACGACTGGAACGTCTCCGCCGACGTCTGGTCCGTCACCTCCTGGAACGAACTGCGCCGCGACGGCCTCGCCGCCGAAGAAGAAGCCTTCCTCAACCCCGGCCAACCCGCCCGCACCCCGTTCGTCACCCAGCAACTCGAAGGCGCCACCGGCCCCATCGTCGCCGTCTCCGACTACATGAAAGCCGTCCCCGACCAGATCCGGCAGTTCGTCCCCAACGAATTCGCCACCCTCGGCGCCGACGGCTTCGGCTTCTCCGACACCCGCGCAGCAGCGCGCCGCTACTTCAAGAACGACACCCACTCCATCGTGGTGCGTGCCCTTGAAATGCTGGCGCGCCGTGGCGAGGTGGATGTTGACGCCCCGGTCAAGGCCATCGAGAAGTACAAGCTGCTCAACGTGAATGCCGGCACCACCGGCAATGCCGGAGGCGAAGCCTAGCCTTCCGGCTGGACAGCGTATCCAGCAGCATCACGACGACGGCGGCCCCACTCACCAAGGTGGGGGCCGCCGTCGTCGTGTCTGTAGTGTGCGGCACCGGACGGGGCCGGACGTCTTGTGATCCGTGACAAGGCGGATTGTAGCCTTCGCACAAATGGAGCTTGCGCGACGGTGGCCGTATGCTCAAAGAATGCCAGCACCAGCCAGCCCGTCCTCCAAGCGGAAACCGACCCCGCCGAAGGTCACGCCGGAGAAGTCCGAAACCCTCAAGCAGCTCCGCGCCAACGTCGGCCAGCTCTCCACCAGCACCATGCGCAAGCTGGAGCAGTCGCTCCCCTGGTACAGCCGGCTCAGTGCGGATGAGCGGTCGGCACTGGGAATGGTGGCACAGAACGGCATCGCCGCTTTCGTGACATGGTACGAGCGGCCGAGCTCGCCGTCGTGGATCCTCACGGATGTCTTTGGGACAGCCCCCACGGAACTCACGCGTTCGATCAGCCTGCAGAAGGCGTTGCAGCTGATCAGGATCGTGGTGGAGGTGGTGGAGGACCAGGTTCCGGTCATCGCGCCGGAAGCCGACCAGCCGTCCCTGCGCGAAGCAGTCCTGCGCTATTCGCGGGAGGTGGCCTTCGCCGCCGCCGACGTGTACGCCCGCGCTGCCGAATCCCGCGGCTCCTGGGATACCCGGTTGGAAGCCCTGATCGTGGATGCGATCCTGCGTGGCGAAAACACGGACGCCCTGCGCTCACGCATCGCAGCGCTTGGCTGGAAGGCGCAGGAGAGGTTCACCGTGATGGTGGGCAATTCGCCCTCCGAACCCAGCGCCAGCTACGTCAGCGAGTTGCGGCGGATGGCCGGGCGCTATGCCGAGGACGCGCTGGTGGGCATCCAGGGCGACCGGCTGATCCTCATCCTTGGCGGCGTGCAGGACCGCGAAACAGCCTATGTGAAGCTCAGCGACATGTTCGCCCCCGGACCCGTGGTTTACGGGCCCGAGGCCAGCTCGCTGCTGGAAGCCAGCGGTTCCGCGCAGTCGGCCTTTGCGGGGCTGACCGCCGCGCGCGCCTGGCCCTCCGCTCCGCGGCCGGTAGCCGCGGACGACCTTCTGCCCGAACGCGTTATTTCCGGCGATGATGCGGCGCGCCGCTCGCTGGTGAAGAACATTTACCGTCCCCTCCTGGCGGCGTCCAACGGCCTGGTGGAAACGCTGGGAACGTACCTGGAACTGGGCCACTCGCTGGAGGCGACAGCCCGGGAACTCTTCGTCCACGCCAATACTGTTCGGTACCGGCTGAAGCGCGTCTGCGACGTCACAGGCTGGGATCCGTTGCTGCCGCGGGAGGCGTTCGTCCTGCAGGCCGCGCTGGTGGTGGGCCGGCTGTCGGCCCCGCCCAAGGCCGCCACGGAGCGGCAACCATCCCGTAACCAGTCGTGAGGCATTGTAGACTTCCTACAACCTGACCCCGTGAGCTTGGTGCGGTGAAACACCGCTGGATCACACAGTAATTTGGAAAGCTGGTTACGTGCTTGCAATAGTCTGCCCTGGACAGGGCTCACAGACCCCGGGTTTTCTGGCCCCCTGGCTGGAACTTCCCTCGGTGGCAGGCCAGCTGGCCTCCCTGAGTGACATCGCAGGCATTGACCTGATAGCCCACGGGACCACCTCCGACGAGGAAACCATCAAGGACACTGCGGTTGCGCAGCCCCTGATCGTTGCCGCGGGGCTGGTCACCGCCGCCTCCCTCTTCGATGTCGAACTCAACTCCCTTCCGGTGATCCTCGCGGGCCACTCCGTGGGTGAAATCACCGCCTCCGCCCTGGCTGGAGTGCTGACGGAGCAGGAAGCCATGACCTTCGTCCGCGAACGCGCCAACAGCATGGCCGCCGCGGCAGCCGTCACCCCCACAGGCATGAGCGCCGTCGTAGGCGGTGACCCGGCCGAGGTGCTGGCAGCCATCGAGGCGGCCGGCGCCGCCCCCGCCAACGTCAACGGGGCAGGCCAGACAGTGGCGGCCGGAACCTTTGAACAGCTGAAGGCCCTGGCCGAGAACCCGCCCGCCAAGGCCCGCGTCATCCCGCTCAAGGTGGCCGGCGCCTTCCACACCAGCCATATGTCGCCCGCTGTCAGCGCGCTTGAGAAACTGAAGCCGCAGCTGAACCCGGTGGCGCCCAAGGTGCCGCTGCTGTCGAATTTCGACGGCGGTGAAGTCACGGACGGTGATGCCGCCGTCGAAAGCCTGATTGCCCAGGTGTCCCGCCCGGTCCGGTGGGACCTCTGCATGGAGAGCATGGTCAACCGCGGTGTGACCGGCGTGATCGAACTCGCCCCTGCCGGCACGCTGGCCGGACTGGCCAAGCGCGGCATGCCCGGCGTCAAGACCGTTGCGGTGAAGACTCCTGATGACCTCTCCGCGGCCCTGGCGCTCTTTGCAGAACTGGAGGGCAACGCATGAGCGTTCCCACGCTGAAACAGGTTCCCATCCACGAGCACAGCCGCATCCTTGGCCTGGGGGCCTACCGGCCGGACGTCATCGTCACCAACGAGGACGTGTGCCAGTGGATTGATTCCTCGGACGAGTGGATCCGCCAGCGCACCGGCATCGTCACCCGCCACCGCGCGGCTGCCCACGTCAGCGTGATCGACATGGCAGAGGGCGCTGCCCGCGAAGCCATGGAGAAGGCCGGTATTGACGCCTCGGAGCTCGGGGCCGTCATTGTTTCCACCGTGACACACCCCTACGCGACGCCTTCCGCCGCAGCCAGCCTGGCCGACAGGATCGGCGCCACGCCCGCACCTGCCTTTGATATTTCCGCCGCTTGCGCCGGCTACTGCTACGGGATTGCCCAGGCCGACGCCCTGGTCCGCTCCGGTACCGCAAAGTATGTCCTGGTGGTGGGGGCTGAAAAGCTTTCCGACGTCATCGACAACCGGGAACGCACCATCTCCTTCCTGCTCGGTGATGGTGCCGGCGCCGTCGTGATCGGCCCCTCCGACACACCGGGCATCGCCCCCTCGGTATGGGGCTCAGACGGCAGCAAGTGGGACGCCATTGGCATGACCCGCTCCCTGCTTGACGTCCGCGACCTCGGCCTCGCCGCCCGGCAGTCCGACTCCACGGGCGACCTCGCCCTCCTGGAGGAAGCCCAGGAGCTCTATCCCACCCTCCGCCAGGACGGCCAGACGGTGTTCCGCTGGGCAGTGTGGGAAATGGCCAAGGTGGCCCAGCAGGCACTCGATGCTGCCGGCATCCAGGCTGAAGACCTGGTTGCCTTCATCCCCCACCAGGCCAACATGCGCATCATCGACGAGATGGTGAAGAAGCTGAAGCTGCCCGAGACGGTTACAGTGGCACGGGACATTGCCGAGGCCGGCAACACGTCCGCTGCCTCGATCCCGCTGGCAACGCACCGGCTCCTGCAGGAGAACCCCGGACTGAGCGGCGGGCTGGCCCTGCAGATCGGTTTCGGTGCCGGGCTGGTCTTCGGCGCACAGGTAGTTGTCCTTCCCTAGATACGCCCAAGGGTCGCAACCGCGGCCCGGACCGTTTCCGGCAGTCCCTGCCGGCAATACAAGAAAAGGAGCCACCAATGGCTAGCAACGAAGAGATCCTGGCCGGCTTGGCTGAAATCGTCAACGAGGAAACCGGCCTGGCCCCGGAGGCCGTCGAGCTGGACAAGTCCTTCACCGAGGACCTGGACATCGACTCCATCTCCATGATGACCATCGTGGTCAACGCCGAGGAAAAGTTCGGCGTCCGCATCCCGGACGAAGAGGTCAAGAACCTCAAGACTGTTGGCGACGCCGTCAGCTTCATCGCCGGAGCACAGGCCTAGCCAAGGGCTTTCGCCGTCCTACGGCTTGGCGGGGCTGCCGGTCCGGACTGACCGGACCGGCAGCCCGCCGCATTTATCCGGCACAGTACCCCCCGACCGGGACTGGCCGATCATCAAAACTGTGCGGGACCCTGCGGCAGCCGCAGGCGGATACCCCCACCGACGAAAGAGTGATCCCATGACACGCAAAGTAGTCATTACCGGTCTGGGCGCCACTACGCCCATCGGCGGCGATGTGCCCACAATGTGGAGCAACGCCCTCAAGGGGGTCTCCGGTGCCCGCACCCTGGAGGACGACTGGGTAGCCAAGTACGAACTCCCTGTCCACTTCGCCGCACGGTGCAGCACGCCGGCCCTTGATGTCCTCAGCCGCGTCGAGGCCAAGCGGATGGACCCGTCCACCCAGTTCGGCGTCATCGCTGCCCGGGAAGCCTGGGCCGATTCGGGCATCACGGAATTCGACCAGGACCGGCTGGCTGTTGCCTTTGCCACCGGCATCGGTGGCGTCTGGACGCTGCTGGACGCCTGGGACACCCTGAAGGAAAAGGGCCCGCGCCGCGTCCTGCCCATGACGGTGCCCATGCTCATGCCCAATGGTGTTGCCGCGGCCGTGAGCCTGGACCTCGGTGCCCGCGCCGGCGCCCACACCCCCGTCTCCGCCTGCGCCTCCGGCACGGAGGCCATGCACCTTGGCCTGGAGCTCATCCGCTCGGGCAAGGCCGACGTCGTCATGTGCGGCGGCGCCGAGGCAGCCATCCACCCCATGCCGCTGGCAGCATTTGCCTCGATGCAGGCGCTGTCCCGCCGGAACGATGATCCCCAGGGCGCCTCACGCCCGTACGACACCGGCCGTGACGGCTTCGTCATGGGCGAAGGTGCCGGCGCCCTGGTCCTCGAGGCCGAGGAACACGCCCTGGCCCGCGGAGCCCGCATCTATGCCGAGCTCGCCGGTACGTCCGTCACCGCTGACGCCTACCACATCACTGCCCCGGATCCCCAGGGGCTTGGCGCCACCCGCGCTCTGAAGGCGGCCATGTTCGACGGCCGGATCCAGGCTGAGGACGTGGTTCACGTCAACGCCCACGCCACCTCCACCCCTGTCGGCGACAAGCCCGAGTACACGGCCCTGCGTGCGGCCCTGGGCAGCCACGTGGACGACGTGGCGGTCTCTGCCACCAAGTCGCAGATGGGCCACCTCCTGGGCGCTTCGGGGGCGGTTGAGGCTGTCCTCACCGTACTGGCCGTCCATGACCGCAAGGCGCCGGTGACCATCAACCTCGAAAACCAGGATCCGGAGATCCCGCTCGACGTGGTCACCTCCGCCCGCGACCTCCCTGCAGGGAACATCGTGGCACTGAGCAACTCCTTTGGCTTCGGCGGACACAACGCCGTCGTGGCCATCCGCAGCATCTAGCCGCGGCCCGGGAAAGTCGGCCCGGATGGCAAAAGGAGGCCCCGCCGCTTGGCGGGGCCTCCTTTGCGCTATGGAGGTGTTGTGGTGTCGTCGCGGTAAAAGTGGACGACGGCGGTCAGCCCACCTGGTGCAGCCAGCGGACGGGAGCGCCTTCGGCAGCGTGGCGGAACGGTTCAAGTTCTTCGTCCCACGCCTCGCCGAGGGCGAGGGACAGCTCGTGGTAGACGGCGGCGGGGTCGCCGGCTCCGGACTCGTAGGCGTACCGGATGCGGTCCTCGGACACCATGATGTTGCCGTGGACGTCTGTGACGGCATGGAAGATCCCCAGTTCGGGGGTGTGCGACCACCGGCCACCATCCACGCCCTGGCTGGGCTCCTCCGTCACCTCATAGCGGAGATGCGCCCAACCGCGCAGGCAGGACGCCAGTTTCGATCCCGTTCCGGGGGTTCCGGTCCAGGACAGTTCGGCCCGGAACATTCCGGGCGCAGCAGGCTGCGGGGTCCACTCAAGGTCCGTCCGCTTGTCCACCACGGCGCCGACTGCCCACTCAACGTGGGGGCACAGCGCCGTAGGGGCCGAGTGAACGAACAGCACACCGCGGGTCATTGCAACAGACATTCCATCCTCCATAGCTCTAGGTACGTCTTCCCCAACGACCTCGGCCTGGATGGAACTGCTGCGCCCTGCACTGCGGCGGTGGTTCCCTGCCTGTATTCAGATGTATCAGATTAAGCTGTGTCCGGGCTTGCCGCGCGGTCCGAAGCCGTATGAGCTTCAAGCCGCACTTGAAAGTTGCCGGACGTGACTCTTATTGTGCCGTACGCCATGGAATTACGCCAGTGCGATTACCTCGGCGATCAGGCCCTGGGATGCGCCTGCTGGTAACTCTTCCGGAGCCGGTCAACCGAGACGTGTGTGTAGATCTGGGTGGTGGCCAGGCTGCTGTGGCCAAGAATCTCCTGCACTGCCCGGAGGTCCGCGCCGCCGTCGAGCAGATGAGTGGCCGCCGAGTGGCGCAGGGCGTGGGGCCCGGACGCGGAGGTATCACCGAGCGCCTCAAACAGGGCGTTGACCAGGGCGCGCACCTGCCGCTGGTCGACCCGTCCACCGCGGGCACCGAGGAAGAGGGCGGGCCCGCTGGTGTCCTTCACCAGTCCCGGGCGCCCGCGCCGGAGCCAGTCGTCCACGGCCACCGCGGCCGGGACTCCAAACGGAACCGTGCGTTCCTTGTTGCCCTTGCCGATAACCCGCAGCGTCCGGCGGTCCGGGTCAAGGTCGTCGACGTCCAGTCCGGCGAGTTCGCCTACCCGGATACCTGTGGCGTAAAGCAGCTCCACGATCGCACGGTTGCGTACAGCCAGCGGTTCGCCCTCCGCGGCCGCCCTTTCCAGGCCCTCCAGTATGCGCGCGAGCTGGGAGGCCTGCAGGACCCCCGGCAGGGACCCCTCGCGTTTGGGTGCCTTCAGCCGCAGGGCCGGGTCTGCGGTGATGAGTTCCTCCCGTACGGCCCAGGCGGTGAAGGCCCGTGCCGTGGCAGACCGGCGTGCCAGCGTCGCCCGCGAGGCGCCCGCCGAACTTTGGCTGCCAAGCCAGCGGCGGAACGTCCCCAGTTCAAGCTCCTTCAGCCCTGCCACGCCTTCCGATGCAGCATGGGCCAGGAGGCTGCGCAGGTCGCCCAGGTACGCACGCATGGTATGGGCGGACATCCCGCGCTCCCCTGACAGGTACCCGGCGAACGCGTCCAGTGCCTTGGCCAGTTCCCCGGGCAGTTCTTCATTGTCCACTCCTCTACTTTCCCAGTTGCCCGGCCGGTACCGCCGGTGGACACGGTCATGCCTTGCCGCGTTTCCAGCCGCCCCGCTCCGATACGGCGAGTCCCAGCAGCCCCAGCCTCCCAAGTCCTGCCCTTACGGAGTCCTGGCCAAGCCCGGCCACTGCTGAGAGCTTTTCCACGGACGCAGTGGAGCGAAGCGGAAGCGCGTCCAGCAGGATCAGGTCCTCCAGGGTCAGCCCGTCCTGCACTGCAGCGTCTGCGGTGGGCTGATCGGGAAGGGCAGCTCCACTCGGCGAGGCGAGTTCGGCCACTTCAGCCGCGTCGGTGACGCAGACGGCTCCCCCGTCCCGGAGGAGTCGGTGGCAACCGGCGGAGTTGGCACTGTGGACGGATCCGGGTACGGCCCCGACGGCTCGGCCCAGGGTCTCTGCGTGATGGGCGGTATTAAGCGCCCCAGACCGCCAGCGCGCCTCCACCACCACTGTCACCGCGGAGAGGGCAGCAATGAGGCGGTTCCTCTGGAGGAAGCGGTAGCGGGTAGGGGCCGACCCCGGTGGTACCTCGGCCAGCACCGCACCCTGGTTTGCCACGGCCCGCAGCAGGTCGTCATTACCGGATGGATAGAAGCGGTCCACTCCCCCGGCCATGACGGCGATGGTGGGGACGGCGGAGGAACTGCCGGCGAGGGCGGCTCTGTGGGCATGAGCGTCGATTCCGTAAGCTCCGCCGGAGACCACCGTGAAACCCCGCTGCGCCAGCGAGTACGCGATGTCCCCTGTCACGGACGCACCATAGCTGGTGCTGTCCCGCGATCCCACGAGGGCGATGGATTTGTCCGCACCCGGCAGCGGTTGTTCCTGCCCGCGCCACCAAAGGCAGATGGGCTCCTGGATTCCCAAGTCGGCAAGTTGGGCCGGCCACAGCTCATCACCGGGAATGATGAGGCGTCCGCCGAGCCGGGCCATGGTGGCCAGGTCGCGTTCGGGCGCAAGGTCGGGCAGCCGTGGCCGCCAACGCTTCAACGCGGCTGCCAGTCCGGCCCAACTGCCGGCAGCCCCGCTGTCAGCCAGCAGCGATGTCATCCCGCGCTCCAGGTCGGGCCCGGGTGCCACCTCACCGGCAGCGATGCGCAGCGCGTCCGTTGCCCCTGCCATCTGGACAAGGGCCAGGCCCGCGGTGTCCTGGGGCTCCATGAGCCGTGACAGGGCGGCCCGGGCCAGCCGTTCGGCATCCCTGGGTGTCATGCCGCGGCCGCCGAAGCCTGCCGCAGGCCCAGGGCTTGTCCGATGTCGTTCGGGTCCGGCGTATCGCGGTGCCCCAGGTCCGCCAGCGTCCACGCGAGCCGAAGGACACGGTCATACCCGCGGGCGGTAAGTACCCCCCGCTCCAGGGACTGGTCAAGGATCCGGGTCGCGGCCGCGGGGAGACGCAGTTCACCGCGGAGGATGCGCCCCGGCACCTGGGAATTGGTCTCCAGGCCGAAGCACCGTAACCGTTCCGCCTGCCGGGCACGCGCGTCCAGGACCCGGCCTGCCACTGATGCAGTGCCCTCTTCCGCGCCCGCTTGGCCAAACTCGGCCAGGGATACGCGCTCCACCTGCAGTTGGATGTCCACCCGGTCCAGCAGGGGCCCGGACATCCTGGCCAGATAGCGGCGGCGCATCACGGGTGTGCAGGTGCAGTCCAGCCCCTTGCCCGATGCCTTGCCGCAGGGGCAGGGGTTGGCGGCGAGCACCAGCTGGAAACGGGCCGGATAGGCGGCTGTTCCGGCTGACCGGTGGATAACCAGCTCCCCGCTCTCCAGCGGCTGCCGCAGCGCGTCCAGGACACGCCGCTCGTACTCCGGTGCCTCATCCAGGAAAAGCACGCCCCGGTGGGCACGTGATGCTGCCCCCGGCCGGGGCAGGCCGGTCCCGCCGCCGATGATGGCGGCAGCGGTGGCTGAGTGGTGCGGGTTCTCGAACGGCGGCCGGCGCAGGAGCTGTACCGAGGATGCGGGCAGGCCGCACAGCGAGTGGATGGCCGTGACTTCCATGGACTCGTGGTCGCCAAGGTCCGGCAGGAGGCCCGGCAGCCGCTCCGCCAGCATGGTCTTGCCGGCTCCTGGCGGCCCGGTAAGGAGCAGATGATGGGCGCCCGCCGCCGCCACTTCCAGAGCCCTGCGGGCTTCGCCCTGCCCGGAGACGTCTGCCATGTCGGGACACGGGCCGGGAAGCGCCTGGCCGTCACCGGCGTCATCGGCCTCGTCCGGTTCGAAGTCCAGGGCAAGTTCCTGGGGGTCCGCCCCAAAGTCGAGGGCAAGCCGGGCAAGCGTGCGGTACCCGCGCACCTTGGCTCCGGGGACCAGGGAGGCCTCGGCGAGGTTGGCCTGGGCCACCACGATCTCCGGATACCCGGCCTGCACCGACGCCATGACCGCCGGCAGGATTCCCCGCACCGGCCGCAGCCTCCCGTCGAGCCCCAGCTCGGCGATAAAGACTGTGCGCCCCGTGGGCTTGATGTCGTTCGCTGCCCGGAGGACGGCCATGGTGACGGCGAGATCGAAGCCGGAGCCTCGTTTCGGCAGTGAGGCAGGAATGAGGTTTGCGGTGATCTTCCTTCGGCTGAGCGGGATCCCGGAGTTCTTCGCGGCTGAGCGGATGCGCTCCTTGGCTTCGTTGAGGGAAGCGTCCGGCAGCCCAAGAATGACGAAGGCCGGGAGCGTCTGGCCGATGTCAGCCTCGACTTCCACCATGTAGCCGTTGAGCCCCACGAGGGCGATGGAGTAGGTGCGCCCGAGGGACATTACCCCACCCCCTTGAGGTGTTCGACCACGGGTTCCCCGCCGCCGTCGTCCACGACGGCTATGACGTCCACGCGGCGCAGCGGCATCCGCAGTTCGCGGTCACGGCACCAGGCAGCAGCGAGGCGGTGCAGCCGGGCCAGCTTTTCCGGACCGACGGCTTCAAACGGATGGCCGTAGTCGAGCGAACGGCGGGTTTTGACTTCGGCGATCACCAGTGCATCGCCGTCGAGGGCGACGATATCAATCTCGCCCCCGGCGCACCGCCAGTTGCGCTCCACCACCAGCATGCCCAGCGCTTCAAGATAGCCCACGGCAAGGTCTTCGCCCCGCCGGCCCAACAGGTCTTTGGATTTCATGTGTACCTCCGCAACCAGCCTGGAGGCGAAGGGCCGCGGAAGACAGAAGGCCCCTGCCGTATGTGGACAGGGGCCGGTGTGGAGGGGAAGTCAGGGTCCCGCGGGACCCTAGCTGCCCAGGTCTACATCCTTGGGCAGGGCCAGTTCCTCGTTGCGGGGCAGTTCCTCCACGTTCACGTCCTTGAAGGTCAGGACCCTGACGCTTTTGACGAACCGTGCCGAGCGGTAGACATCCCATACCCAGGCGTCCTGGAGGGTCAGGTCGAAATAGACCTCACCATCGGCGCTGCGGGCCTGGAGGTCCACATGGTTGGCCAGGTAAAAGCGCCGTTCGGTCTCGACAACGTAGCTGAAGAGGCCGACCACGTCGCGGTATTCACGATAGAGCTGAAGCTCCATGTCGGTTTCATAGTTCTCAAGATCCTCAGCACTCATGCTTCCATCTTGCACCATGTCCGGCACGGGTGCCGCGGGTGGCGGGGGTCAGTCTTCGTACGGTTCGTCCCCGTCGGGCACCTCGGCGTCCTGCAGTTCCCCGCCAAGCAGCCGCCAGCTTACCCTGTGGTACGGTGTGGGCCCGGCGGCGCGTAGGACGTTCCGATGGGCTGCCGTGGCGTATCCCTTGTTGATGTCCCAGCCGTAATCGGGATATTCGGTGTGCAGTTCCCGCATCATCCGGTCCCGTTCCACCTTGGCAATAACACTTGCGGCCGCGACGCTGAGGCACTGCATGTCCGCCTTGACCTTGGTATGGACCGGGGCTTCACACGCGGCCTCCAGCACGGGCTGGTCGAACAGGGACAGCTGGCCTGCCGGGGAAAGCCAGTTGTGGCTTCCATCAAGCAGCACAGCCTCCGGGATGATGCCGGCGCTGATGATGCTGTTCCACGCGCGGGTTCCCGCCAGCCGAAGGGCAGCGATGATGCCGAGTGAATCTATCTCGCCGGCGGAAGCGTGTCCCACCGCCGATGCGATGCTCCACCGGCGCACCAGGGGATCCAGCCGTTCCCGTTCCGCAGGGCTTAGGAGTTTGCTGTCCCGCACGCCTGCAAGCGGCTTCTGGCGTTCCAGGTCAACGACGGCGATTCCCACGCTGACAGGACCGGCGAGGGCACCCCGGCCAACCTCATCCACCCCGGCAAGCAGGCGCACCCCCTGGGCCTTGAAGGTACGCTCGTGCCGCAGCGTGGGCGCCTTGGCTCCGCGTGCTGCCGGTTTTGAGCCGGGGCGCGCCTTCACTGCCGGGGTAGTCTGCACCGCTGGGGACGCCTGCACTGCTGAAGGCACGGTCAGTGGGCCGCCGGGACGCTGCGGAACACGTCCGGGTAGTTGTCCAGGGTCTTGATCCTGTTCAGCGGCCAGGCGATGACCGCGGCCTTGCCTTCGAGGTCCTTGAGATTGATGAATCCGCCGTCAGTCTCCATGTGCGCACGGGAATCGGCAGAGTGGTTCCGGTTGTCACCCATCACCCACACCTTGCCTTCCGGTACGGTGACGTCAAAGTTGCGGATCTGCGGGACTTCCGCGGGATTGATGTAGGTCTCGTCAATCGCGGTCCCGTTAATGGTCAGTTTACCGCCGGCGTCACAGCAGACAACGTGGTCGCCCGGGAGCCCGATGACACGCTTGACCAAGTGCTGTTCGGAGTTGTCGGGCAGGAGGCCGACGAACGTCAGGCCGTCCTGGACCCAGGTGAACGGTCCCTGTGCCTTGGCCGGGGCCGGCGGCAGCCAGCCCTTGGTGTCACGGAATACCACCACGTCGCCGCGGCTGAGCGCGAAGGGCTCCGGCACCAGGAGGTTCACGAAGATCCTGTCATCCACGTCGAGGGTGTTCACCATGGATTCCGAGGGAATGAAGAATGCCCGGAACAGGAAGGTCTTGATAAGGAAGGACAGCACCACGGCGATGACCACCACCGTGGCGATTTCCCTGAGCCAGCCGAGCACGGGATTGCCGCTGGACTTGGCGGCCGCTGCCTTCGACGCCGTCCTGTGCCGCCGATGGACGGGGGCGGCGGTTTCCGGGGTGTCGCCGGGTACGGGGGGAACTGGAACGGTGGGCGTTTCTGATGCGCCGTCATGGCGCGGTTCAGGTTTCCGCGCGTGATTCTCGGGCATTTACCGTCCGTTCTGTGTTGTCGGCCCCGCTGCGGGCGGCCGTGCTACTGGAGCAAATCTATCAAGCGGCCAAAGGATCTGGACCGGCCGGCCAATCACCCTGTCCAGCGGAACCAGTCCGCCGCCGGGAGCACCGAGCAGGCTGCGGGAGTCAGCGGACACCGAGCGGTGGTCCCCCATCAGCCAAAGCCTGCCCTCCGGAACCGCGGTGCTGAACTTCTGCGTGCTCGGCGCGTCGCCGGAAAAAATGTAGGGCTCATCCATGGGTGTGCCGTTGACGGTGACTTTGCCGCCGGCGTCACAGCAGGCCACCGTGTCGCCGGGAAGGCCGATGACCCGTTTGACGTAGGTTGTGTCGCTGCCGGTCAGGCCGAGCCACTGCATGGCGGCAGCGGCTGCGTCCGGCAGCGGACCCTTGCCGCTGTTCAACGGTGCAAAGCTGCCACGGCCATCGAAGACAACGACGTCCCCGTGCCGGATGGGTTCGGACTGGAAGTCCGTGCGTGACACCAGGATCCGGTCCCCGCCCTGCAGGAGCGGCTCCATGGAATCCGAGGGGATAAAGTAGACGTCAAGCCACAGGGACCGGACCACTCCGCTGATGGCCACCGCGAGGAGCAGGGCCAGTAAAACAAAACGCCAGCCCATTTTGCGGGGCTGGCGTTTTGTCTGGTGCATGGTCCGTATCCTGGCGCTGGTGCATTGCTCCGGCGCATGCCGGGTACGGCCGCGCTCCAGCCTGGCCGTAAGTCCGGGCAGAACTTACTTACTTGGCGGAGCTGAAGTCGCGCTTTTCCTTGATCTTCGCGGCCTTGCCACGCAGTGCACGCATGTAGTACAGCTTGGCGCGGCGGACGTCACCCTTGGTGACAACCTCGATCTTTTCGATGATCGGGGAGTGCACCGGGAAGGTACGCTCCACGCCGACACCGAAGGAGACCTTGCGAACGGTGAAGGTTTCGCGCACGCCGTCGCCCTGGCGGCCCAGGACGAAGCCCTGGAAGACCTGGACACGGGTGTTCTTGCCTTCGATGATGTTCACGTGCACCTTGAGGGTGTCGCCGGCGCGGAACTCGGGAACATCGTTGCGCAGCGAGGCTGCATCGACGGAATCGAGAATATGCATGATTGCACTCCTGGTGAACGCCACAGGTCATTCACTTTGGGTCACGGCGGGCAAGTCCGGCTGCCGGAAGGCAGGCCGGGTCTCACCGCCGAAGTAAAATAGTCCGGCCGCTTCAAGGGTTGACGGGGCCGGTTGTCCGGCTGTTGGCCGCGCTACCCCCTGTGGCAGGTGCGGACCCAGCAGACACAAGGGTTAATTTTGCCACAGCGGCAGGGTTACGCCAATTCGCCCGGCACTAATCCTGCGGCGCGGCTGCCGCTTCCGGCCGGCGGACCAGCCTGCCATCCACGATGTCATACCCCAGGTTGTGCAATTCGGTGCGGTCGGCACGCGGGAGGCTGCCGGCGTCGAACCCTTCCAGGAGGTCCGGACGCCGCGCCGCTGTGCGGCGGTACTGCTCGTGGCGCCGCCATTGGGCGATCCTGCCGTGGTTGCCGCTCAGGAGCACCGGCGGCACCTCGCGGTCACGCCACATGGAAGGCTTGGTGTAGACCGGATATTCCAGGAGTCCGTCCGAGTGGGATTCCTCCACCAGGGATTCGGGATTGCCCACTACACCGGGCAGCAGGCGGCCAATGGCTTCCACCATGGCCAGGACGGCCACTTCCCCGCCGTTCAGCACATAGTCGCCCAGGCTGACAGGCCGGACCGTGAAGTGTTCCTGCGCCCATTCGATGACCCGTTCATCGATGCCCTCATACCGCCCGCACGCAAACGCCAGGTGCTGTTCCTCGGCCAGTTCATAGGCGAGGGCCTGGGTGAACCGCTCGCCGGCCGGGGATGGGACGATGAGGACCGGCTTGCGCTGCGGATCCGGCCGCTCCTCCGCCACGGCGGCGAGTGCCTGGGCCCAGGGTTCGGGCTTCATGACCATTCCGGCGCCGCCGCCGTACGGGGTGTCGTCCACAGTGCGGTGCTTGTCCGTGGTGAAGCTGCGCAGGTCATGGACGTGCAGGTCCAGGATGCCGTCGTGGCGGGCCTTGCCAATCAGCGAGAGTTCAAGCGGGGCGAGGTATTCAGGGAAGATGCTGACGACGTCGATGCGCATCTAGTCCCTGCTTTCCGGTTCCGGGGCAGCGGCTTCGTCGGTGTTGAGTTCGAAGAGTCCGTCCGGCGGGGTGAGGAGGATGAAGCCTTCCTCGATATTCACCTCAGGCACGATCTGCTCCACGAACGGGATGAGGATTTCCTTGCCGTCCGGGGTGGTGACCATGAGAAGGTCCTGCACGGGCATGGTGTTCAGCGCAGTCACCTTGCCCACAACCTGCGCCCTTACCCGGGCCTCCAGGCCGACAAGCTCGTGCTCGTACCAGCCCTCGTCATCATCCCCGTCCAGTTCTTCGGTTTCGATGAACAGCTTGGCGCCGCGGAGGGTTTCAGCCTGGTTGCGGTCCGCCACCTCCTCAAAACCGAGCAGCAGGATGTCCTTGTTCCAGCGCGCACTCCGCACGGTCAGCCGTCCTGCCGCGGCGTCCTCAACGACGAATTCCGTTCCCGGGACAAAGCGGTCCTCCGGAGCGTCCGTCAGCACCTGGACGGTGACTTCCCCGCGAATGCCGTGCGGCTTGCCGATCCGTGCCACCTGAAGCTGCATCTGTTCCTCTGTTCCGGGTTGTGGTGGTTCCGGTGGAAGCACCATGTTGGTCAAAGCACTCCGGCCCCTCCACCTGGCGGTGAAGGGGCCGGAGCAAAAACTGAATGTTGCCGAGCGCTCAGCGGCGGCGGTCGGTATCGACGACGTCGACCCTCACCGGTTCGCCACCGGCCAGTGCTGCCACCACGGTGCGCAATGCGCGGGCGGTGCGGCCCTGGCGGCCAATCACCCGTCCAAGGTCGTCCTGGTGAACGCGCACCTCGAGGGTGTCCCCGCGGCGGTTGCTCTTCGAACTGACCTTGACGTCATCCGGGGAATCGACGATTCCGCGGACCAGGTGTTCCAGCGCTTCTGCCAGCAATCTACTCAGCCTCGGTGGTCTCAGCTTCGGCGTCGGCCGGGGCCTCGGCAGCGTCAGACTTGGATGCCTTCTTGGTGATGGCTTCCGGGATGATGACCGAGCCCTTCTCCGGGGCAACAAAGGCTTCCTTCGCGACCTTGGTCTTGAGGGTGCCTTCCTGGCCCGGCAGGCCCTTGAACTTCTGCCAGTCACCGGTGATCTTCAGGATCGCGGCGACCTGCTCGGACGGCTGGGCGCCGACGGAGAGCCAGTACTGCGCACGCTCGGAGTTGACCTCGATGAACGAGGGCTCTTCGGTGGGGTGGTACTTGCCGATCTCCTCGATGGCGCGGCCGTCACGCTTGGTGCGTGAGTCCGCAACGACGATGCGGTAGTACGGGGCGCGCATCTTGCCGAAGCGCTTAAGGCGAATCTTTACGGCCACTTTTGTGGTCACTCCTGTTTCAGAAAAGGGGTGAACCCGGCTTTCTGCACCCGTGGGGCGGGCCGTACTTGCGGGTTCGAAGGACAGGATCCGGACGTGGAGAGAGGGGCCACGCAGATCGAGTACCTGTTTATTGTGCCAGATGAACGGCGTTATTTCGACTTGGGCCACCGCGCCGGCGCCGCGGCCGGCCCTTGTGGAGGCGGAGGACGGCCGAAACCGGCATCACGGGGTCAGGCCGACCAGACGTACAGTCCCGTCCGCTCGGAATCGTCGATCGAGGCGGCCAACTCCGCCACCTGCTGAAGGTAGCTCCGGGCCTGGCCGGCGTCGAACGGCATATCCTCCTGGCCGGCCCACTGTTCGGCGACGTCGTCAAGGACATTGCCTTCGCCTTCGGTTTCATAGGAGAGCAGGTCGGCCAGCGCACGGACCATGGCCGGCGGCACGGCAAGGAGCGAATCGCTGGCGACGTCCACCATGGTCAGCTCATAGTCGGCCCCGCCGGCGTGCACGGCAGTCCCGGCAAGATCGCCCAGCTGTTCGACTTCGAAGTCGCTGATGCCCTGGATCCGCACCGCCTGGCCCCCGGGCCCGCTGTCCGCCGCGGAGCCGCTTCCCTGGTCAAGGATGCCGGCGCGTTTCAGCGCGGCGTCATGGGTGGCGACGAAGATCTCAGTGAAGCCCATGGCGGGTGCCCTTCTTCCGTTGGCGGAGCTGCGTGCCGGGAGTTGCAGCCCGGCCGTACGGAATCAGCCTAGTTGCTGCGCGCCCGCCGGCAAACGCGCCGGGCCGGAGCCCGCGAGCCCCAACACTGGCCCGTCAGCACTGGCGCACGGCCCGTGCAGGAGCACCGGTCAGCGGACTGCCACCCGGAGCCGGTTGCGCCACGGGTCCTCGAACCGGAGCTCCGCGCCGGTGTGGTGGGCGGGCACCCCGGCGACCCTCAGGCGGTCAGCCAGCGCCCCGACGTCGTCACCCGAGGGAACCTCGATGAGCACCTCGCCCAACCCAAGGGTGTCCTTGCGGGGGCCGGCGCCGCGACTGTTCCAGACGTTCATGGCCATGTGGTGGTGGTAGCGGCCCGCGGAAACGAACAGGGCCTGCCCATGCCAGCCCGCCGTCTTCTCGAAGCCCAGGGTACCCACGTAGAAGTCCCTGGCGGTCTGGACGTCGCCAACCTGGAGGTGGACGTGCCCCACGCCTGCGGACGTCCGCCGCTGGCCTTCGAGGGATTCCTCAGTGAGGTGCTGCTCCAGGTAGCGCTGCGGCGGAAGCGCCAGGCTGTCCATCACCACGTCCGTCCCGTTCCAGGACCAGTTGCTGCGCGGCCGGTCCCAGTACAGCTCGATGCCGTTGCCCTCGGGGTCGGTGAAGTAGAAGGCCTCACTCACCAGGTGGTCGGCGCTGCCGGTGAAGGACCGGGGTTCGTACTGGGCTGCCGTGGCGATGGTGGCCGCCAGGGAAGCCTGGTCCTCGAACAATAGGGCGGTGTGGAACAGGCCGGCCTCTCCCCTGCCGGGAAGGTGCAGCCCGGGGGCCGGCGCCAGGTGGACCAGCGGCCTGCCGAGCCTGCCCAGGTAGAGCCCGCCGTCCTGCTCCGCCACCGCCTCCAGGCCCAGTGCGCGCTGGTAGTAGTCGGTCATGACCTTCATGTCGCCCACCTTGAGCATTACCGTGCCCATGGCGAGGTCGGCAGGAAGAAGATCCTGGCTGCTGGCTGCGTCGGTCATTTGAAGGCTCCTTGTGTTGGAGGCCGTCACTTCGGCGGCCTGTCACATATTAAAATTACTTGAAGCTTCAATTTATTCCAAGTAGCGGAACCAAATAACTCAACGGATGATGCGGCCGCCCAGCACCACGTGCTCCAGCGCCGTGATCGTGTCCGGGGTGGTCCGGGGGTCGTCCCGGCACACCACGACGTCGGCCCGCGCGCCTTCCTCCAGGTTGTCAGCGCCCAGCCACGCACGCGCTGCCCAGCAGGCGGCATCCAGGGCCGCATGCATGGGCAGGCCGGCCCCGTGCAGGGCGAGGATCTCATCTGCGATCCTGCCGTGCCGGATCACGCTGCCTGCGTCCGTGCCGGCAAAGATCCGGACGCCGGCGGCATGGGCCTCCGCCACCCGTTCCAGCCTGCGTTCCCACAGGGCACGCATGTGGGCGGCGTAGCGCGGAAACTTTGCGTCCGCCTGCTCCGCGATATCAGGAAAGGTGGCGATGTTGATGAGGGTGGGCACGATCGGTACGCCCTGCTCCACGAACCGGGGCAGGTGGCGCGGCAGCAGCCCCGGGGCGTGCTCAATGCAGTCAATGCCGGCGTCCAGCATTTGGTCCAGGGTGTCTTCGGCGAAGCAATGTGCCGTGACCCGGGCACCTTCATCATGGGCAGCCTGCACAGCGTCACGCACGACGGCGGCAGGAAAGGAGGGCGCAAGGTCGCCGGCGCTCCGGTCGATCCAGTCGCCCACCAGTTTGACCCAGCCGTCGCCGTCGCGCGCTTGCTTCCGCACGGCCTCCACGAGCCCGTCGGGTTCGACCTCCGCCGCGAAGCCGCGCAGGTAGCGGCGTGTGCGGGCCACATGCCGTCCTGCACGGATCAGTACCGGGAAGTCCCGGCCGCCCTGCATCCAGCGGGTATCGGCAGGTGAGCCGGCGTCGCGGACCAGCAGGGTTCCGGCGTTGAGGTCAGCCAGCGCCTGCTCCCGGGCAATGGCGGGTTCCACCGGGCCGTCGGGACCCAGGCCGATGTGGCAGTGGGCGTCGACGAACCCCGGCAGCACCCAGCCGTCGAGTTCCCGCGCCGGAGGGGCAGCGGGCCGGCTGAACGTGAGCTTGCCGTCCACCGACCAGAGTCCATGGCGTACCCGGTCCGGTGCGGCCAGGACGGGTCCGCGAAAGTAGATGATGTCTGCCATCGGGCTTCCTTTCGATGCCCGGTCAGGCTAGCACCCGCAAATGTGACACCGCCCTTCCGGGGGCCTGTGGTAGCTTCTTCTCTGACCACACGGGAGCCCTTGCAGGGGCTGAGATCGGGCTGACGCAGCCTGCGACCGTTGAACCTGTCCGGGTAATGCCGGCGAAGGAAGTGAGTATTCCCTTGAGTACGCAAAACACCCAGTTGAACCCTGCCCACCTGCCGTCCACCGGGGGTTCCGGAGCCGGCTCCACGCCCCAGGTGAACCAGTCCGAAGTGACCCGGTCCCTGGCGTCGCATTCGCTGGCCTATATCGACGACGCCGGGTCCGGCATCCGGGTACCCGTCACGGAAATTGCCCTGGAGCCATCGCCCAACGGCCAGCCGAACGCACCGTTCCGGACCTACCGGACGGCGGGGCCGGGAAGCGACCCCGTCCGCGGCCTGGAGCCCTTCCGCGCGGAGTGGATCGTGGCGCGCGGAGACACCGAGGCCTACAGCGGCAGGGAACGCAACCTGCTCGACGACGGCCGCTCGGCCGTCCGCCGCGGCGCCGCCTCCGCGGAGTGGAAGGGCGCGCAGCCGGTGCCCCGCCGCGCCGTCGACGGCCGGACGGTGACCCAGATGCACTATGCCCGGCAGGGCGTCATCACGCAGGAGATGCGCTTCGTGGCGCTGCGCGAGAACTGCGATGTGGAACTGGTCCGGAGCGAACTGGCCGCCGGCCGCGCCATCATTCCGAACAACATCAACCATCCGGAGTCCGAACCGATGATCATCGGCAAGGCCTTCCTGGTGAAGATCAACGCCAACATCGGAAACTCGGCCGTGACGAGTTCCATCGCGGAGGAGGTGGACAAGCTCCAGTGGGCCACGCAATGGGGTGCCGACACCGTTATGGACCTGTCCACCGGCGACGACATCCACACCACGCGGGAATGGATCATCCGCAACTCCCCCGTCCCGATCGGCACCGTGCCGATCTACCAGGCCCTGGAGAAAGTCAACGGCGAGGCCAACGCGCTGACCTGGGAAATCTTCCGGGACACCGTCATTGAACAATGCGAGCAGGGCGTGGACTACATGACCATCCACGCCGGCGTGCTGCTTCGCTATGTCCCGCTGACCGCCAACCGGGTGACGGGCATTGTGTCCCGCGGCGGCTCCATCATGGCCGGCTGGTGCCTGGCCCACCACCAGGAGAACTTCCTCTACACGCACTTCGATGAGCTGTGCGGGATCTTCGCGAAGTACGACGTTGCCTTCTCCCTGGGCGACGGTTTGCGCCCCGGTTCGACGGCGGACGCCAACGACGCCGCCCAGTTCGCGGAACTGGACACGCTCGCCGAGCTCACCCAGCGCGCGTGGGAGTACGACGTGCAGGTCATGGTGGAGGGGCCCGGCCACGTTCCCTTCCACCTGGTCCGGGAAAACGTCGAGCGGCAGCAGGAACTCTGCAAGGGGGCCCCGTTTTACACCCTGGGCCCGCTGGTGACAGATGTTGCTCCGGGCTATGACCACATCACCTCAGCGATTGGTGCCACTGAGATTGCCCGTTACGGCACCGCGATGCTGTGCTACGTCACCCCGAAGGAACACCTGGGCCTGCCCAACAAGGACGACGTGAAGACCGGCGTGATCACCTACAAGATCGCCGCGCACGCGGCGGACCTGGCCAAGGGGCACCCGGGGGCGCATGAACGGGACGACGCCTTGTCCAAGGCGCGGTTCGAATTCCGCTGGCGGGACCAGTTCGCACTGTCCCTGGACCCGGTGACGGCTGAGGCGTTCCACGACGAGACGCTGCCGGCTGAGCCTGCCAAGACGGCGCACTTCTGTTCGATGTGCGGGCCCAAGTTTTGCTCCATGCGGATCAGCCAGGACATCCGCGACGAATTTGGTTCCGCGGAGGCGCAGGCGGCACTGGCCGATGCTGCGGCCGGGATGCGCGGGAAGAGCGAGGAGTTCCTGGCAGCCGGCGGCAAGGTCTACCTGCCGGAACTGCGGGTGCCTGCTGACAGCTAGGACGCGCGGGCCGGCTGGCTCCGGCTGACCTGGCTGATGAACTGCCGGATGGCCCGGTCCCCGTCCGGGGAGTCATGGGGCCGGTGTCCTCCCGCGGCAACGCGGTGCAGGGCCCCGGTCTCCCGGAGGTACCCGGCGATTTCCTCGTAGAGCGGTTCCCACCCACCGGTCAGCACCAGCGTGGGCACCCCGGGAACAATGTGCAGCGGCGCCTCCCATGACGGGGCCTGGAGCCGCAGCCTGCGGGCGGACCTTTTTTCTTCCGTGGTGGCGGGCTGCTGGAGGTCGGTGGCGAAGACCCGCCGGACGAATTCGCGCTGGAAGTCTTCGTCGCTGAGCTGGTGGCGCACGTCGAAGAGGGGCTGCATGAGGCTGATGTGGGCGGCAGTGGCCGGGAGTTCCGCTGTCAGGGAGAGGCAGGCCGGTTCCACCAGCGTCAATGAGAAGACCAGGTCCGGACGTTCGACGGCGGCCATCATGGCCGCGATCGCCCCCTGGGAGTGCGCCACCACATGCCCGCCGGCGGCGCCGCGGCCGTCATCGGCAAGGGAGCGCAGGATGATGGCGGTGTCCTCCGCGAAGGACGACTCCAGTGGCTCCGCGAGGACGTCAAAGCCATGGCGGCGGAGGAACAGGGCGTCATAGGACAGTGCCATGCCGTGCTGGCGCGGCCACGCGGCGGCACCGAAGGTTCCGGCGCCGTGCACGAACACTACCCTCTGCTTGAACATGTCCCAACCCTATTCCACGGCACTGACATCCCAAGCAAGCAGCGCCAGGTGTCGTTCTGAGAGGTCAAAACGACACCTGACGCTGCGTTGCCGGGGAACTGCTACTTGCCCAGGAACTTGTCGAAGCCCTTGGGGAGGTTCAGCTGGGACGGGTCGAAGTCCCCGCCCTGCTGGCCGAAGGCGGCGCCCGTAGGCAGCGCCTTGGCGGCGTTGGCACGGCGGGCTTCCGCTTCCTTGCGCTCCTGGGCAGCCTTGGCCGGGTTGCCGGACTTTGCCTTCTTCTTGGGCGCGTTCTTGGCGTTCTTCCGGGCACCGCCGCCGGCGCCGGGCAGGCCAGGCATCCCCGGCATTCCCGGCATGCCGCCCTGGGCCATCTTCTTCATCATCTTCTGGGCCTGGGCGAAGCGCTCCAGCAGGCCGTTGACCTCGGAGACGTGGACGCCGGAACCACGGGCGATGCGTGCCCGCCGTGAACCGTTGATGATCTTCGGCGCCAGCCGCTCGTGCGGTGTCATGGAGCGGACGATTGCCTCGACGCGGTCGATCTCGCGTTCGTCGAACTGTTCCAGCTGCTGCCGGATGTTCTGTGCACCCGGCATCATCATGAGCATCTTCTTCATGGAGCCCATGTTGCGGATCTGCTGCATCTGGGCCAGGAAGTCCTCGAGGGTGAAGTCTTCCTGGTCGGCGAACTTCTTCGCCATCCGGGCGGCCTCATCCTTGTCCCAGGCCTTTTCGGCCTGTTCGATGAGGGTGAGGATGTCGCCCATATCCAGGATGCGCGAGGCCATCCGGTCCGGGTGGAAGAGTTCGAAATCGTCCAGGCCTTCGCCGGTGGAGGCGAACATGACCGGCTTGCCGGTGACCGACGCGACTGAAAGAGCGGCACCGCCTCGGGCGTCGCCGTCGAGCTTGGACAGCACGATGCCCGTGAAGTTCACGCCTTCGTCGAAGGCGAGGGCCGTGTTCACGGCGTCCTGGCCGATCATGGAGTCGATCACGAACAGGACTTCGTTGGGCACGATGGCACGGCGGATCTGGCGCGCCTGTTCCATCATGTCGGCGTCCACGCCCAAGCGGCCGGCCGTGTCAACGATGACGACGTCGTGCAGCTTCTGGCGTGCTTCCTCGACGCCGGCGCGGGCGACGGCGACGGGGTCGCCGGCGGGCTGGTCCAGCTCGGTGGAGGTGGCACCCGGGTGCGGGGCGAAGACGGGGACCTTTGCCCGCTGGCCCACCACCTGGAGCTGGGTGACGGCGTTAGGGCGCTGCAGGTCGCAGGCCACCAGCATGGGGCTGTGCCCCTGGGCCTTCAGCCACTTGGACAGCTTGCCCGCAAGGGTGGTCTTGCCGGCACCCTGGAGGCCGGCGAGCATGATGACGGTGGGGCCGTTCTTGGCCAGCCGGATCCGCCGGGTTTCGCCGCCCAGGATCTCGACGAGTTCCTCATTGACGATCTTGACGATCTGCTGGCCGGGGTTCAGTGCCGCAGAGACCTCGGCACCCAGGGCGCGTTCACGGACCCGGCCAGTGAACTCACGCACAACGGGAACGGCAACATCGGCGTCCAGAAGCGCGCGGCGGATCTCCCGGACGGTGGCATCGACGTCGGCCTCGGTGAGCCTGCCTTTACCGCGGAGATTCTTGAAGGTTGCTGTCAACCGGTCAGAGAGTGAATTGAACACGCGACGTGCACTTCTTTCAGTGGATGATCGGGACTCGACTATCTAGGGTATCAAGTCAGGCCCGGTAGGTGGCATGCTGGCAAAATGACGAGCCAAACGACTGTGAAGACCCTGCTCATCCTCGGCGCCTCGGGCGACCTCACCGGCCGGCTCCTCCTGCCCGGCCTGGCGCGGCTCGTTGCCGCAGGCCGCGCGGAGGGCCTCACCCTGGTGGGGGCAGGCTCGGATCCGTGGACGCCGGAACAATGGCGGGAGCGGGTCCAGGCATCGTTCGCTGCTGCAGCCGGCGCGGCAGACAGTTCCGGAAAGGACGCCCTCGAGCTGCTGCAGAAGGAGACGGCGTACCACCAGGTGGACGTCACGGCCAAGGGTGCCCTGGCCGCCCTGCTCGCGGGGCTGGAAGGCCCGGTGGCCGTTTACTTTGCGTTGCCGCCCCGGATCAGCCAGCAGGCATGCGAGACGCTCCAGCCGGAAGAGGTTCCGGAAGGCACCCGCCTGGTAATGGAGAAGCCCTTCGGCTTCAGCGAGGAATCGGCCCGGTCGCTGAACCGGACCCTGGCACGGCTGGTCCCCGAAGACCATATCCACCGGGTTGACCATTTCCTGGGCAAGGCCACCGTCCTGAACATCCTGGGCCTTCGGTTCGCCAACAACTTCCTTGAGCCGGTATGGAACAGGCAGCACGTGGAAAAGGTGGAGATCTTTTTCGATGAGGACCTGGCCCTGGAAGGCCGAGCGCGCTACTACGACGGCGCCGGCGCCCTCCGGGATATGATCCAGAGCCACCTCCTGCAGGTCATGGCGATCATGGCCATCGAACCTCCGGCCACCATCGGCGAGCGCGACCTCCGCGACGCCGTCTCCACCGTCCTGCGGGCCAGCAGCGTCAGTGCCCCCTTCACTGGCTCAACGCGCAGGGCCCGCTACACCGCCGGTTCCGTGGCAGGCAAGGACGTCCCGGACTACGCCAAGGAGGAAGGCGTGGATCCCGGAAAGGGAACCGAAACCCTTGCCGAAATCCAGGTGGGCATCGACAACTGGCGCTGGCGGGGGGTTCCCTTCATCCTGCGTTCCGGCAAGGCCCTGGGCGACAAGCGCAAGGAAGCGGTGGTCACCTTCCTTCCGGTGCCACACCTGCCCCAGGGCTTTACCGGGGTGGACTCCCCCAACCAGCTCCGGATCGGTTTCGGCCCGGACACACTGGAGTTCGACGTCGACGTCAACGGTCCGGGAAACATCTTCAGCCTGGGCCGGGTCACCCTGGAAGCCGAACTGAGCGCCTCCGATCTCCTGCCCTACGGCGAAGTGCTGGAAGGCGTGCTGACCGGCGATCCGTTGCTGTCCGTCCGGGGAGACACTGCAGAGGACTGCTGGCGGATTGTTGAGCCGGTCCTCAAGGCGTGGGAGCGCGGGGACGTCCCGCTTGAAGAGTACGACGCCGGTTCGGCCGGCCCGGCATCCTGGCCCACCAACCGCTCAAAGGACTGAGCAGTCCGCGGCAGCACCGGCAGCGTTAACAACAGGCAGGGCGGGAACCTTTCGGTTCCCGCCCTGCCTGTCTTTATGGTTCCGTGCCGGTGCCTAGATGGCGGCCACTCCGCGTTCCCCGGTCCGGACCCTAACTGCTTCATGGACATCGATGGTCCAGACCTTGCCGTCCCCGGCCCTGCCGGTATTGGAACTGGCAATGATCACATCCAGGATGTCGTCTGCCTGCTCGTCCGTGGCCAGGACTTCCACCCGGATCTTGGGCAGGAGGTCCACGTTGTATTCGGCTCCGCGGTAGACCTCGGTGTAGCCGCGCTGCCGGCCGTATCCGCTGGCTGCGCTGACGGTCAGGCCCTGAACACCATAGGATTCCAGTCCCTCCCTGATGGCTTCGAGCTTTTCCGGCCGGACGATTGCAGTAATCAGTTTCATGCCCCCACGCTTTCCTTACCTGTTGCTGACTGTGACTTCTGCGTGCCCGGCGTCCCCTGGACTGGCGCGTGGGACTCGCCCTGGCCCTTGCCGGTGATCATGTCGTGCAGCGGCTGGAAGCTTCCGCCGTGTCCGCTCAGTCCGAACTCGTAGGCAGTCTCGGCGTGCAGGCTGAGGTCCACACCCACCGTTTCCTGTTCCTGCGAGACCCGGAAGCCCATGGTCTTGTGGATGGCCAGCGCAATGATGGCCGTCAGGACTGCGGAGTAGGCGATGGCGACGCCGGCTGCCGCGAGCTGCGCCCAGAGCTGGGTCAGTCCGCCGCCGTAGAAGAGGCCGCCGCCAACACCGTCGGTGGGCAGTGCGATGAAGCCGAGCGCCACGGTGCCGATGATGCCGGACACCAGGTGCACGCCGACGACGTCCAGCGAGTCATCGAAGCCCCAGCGGAACTTCAGGCCGACTGCCAGGGCGGAGGCTACGCCGGCCACGACGCCCAGGCCGAGTGCACCGACGGGGCTGACGTTGGCGCAGGCCGGGGTGATGGCGACGAGGCCGGCCACCACGCCGGATGCGGCGCCGAGGGAAGTGGGGTGTCCGTCGCGGATCCGTTCGGTGACCAGCCAGCCGAGCATGGCTGCTGCCGGGGCTGCGAGGGTGTTGATCCAGATCAGACCCCCCTGTTCGGCAGTGGTGGCTGCACCGCCGTTGAAACCGAACCAGCCGAACCACAGGATGGCTGCGCCGAGCATGACGAACGGGATGTTGTGCGGGCGGTGGTTGGGGTCCTTGCCGAAGCCCTTGCGGTTGCCGATGATGAGGACGAGGATGAGCGCCGCCACACCTGCGTTGATGTGGACCACGGTGCCGCCGGCGAAGTCGATGGCGGGGCCGAGGGCCTTGCCGATGGCGCCTTCGGGGCCGAAGAGTCCGCCGCCCCACACCATGTACGCCAGCGGGCAGTAGACGAGCGTGACCCACACGGGAACGAAGACGGACCAGGCGCCGAACTTGGCGCGGTCGGCGATGGCGCCGCTGATCAGTGCCACGGTGATGATGGCGAAGGTGGCGGCGTAGCCAACCTTGATCAGACCGTCAGGGGTGGTGATGCCCTCAAGGCCGAATGTGGCGAACGGGTTGCCCACGATCTCCAGGAAGCCTTCACCGGAGCTCATGGACGCGCCCCACAGCACCCAGACAACACCCACCATGCCGATGGAGATGAAGCTCATCATCATCATGTTCAGTGCTGCCTTGGCGCGGGTCATGCCGCCGTAGAAAAATGCCAGACCGGGTGTCATGAACAGCACAAGGGCTGCCGCCACCATGACCCAAACGTGACCTGCGGTAAGTTCCATGGTGCACGTCCTCTCTCATCGAATCTTGCGGAGTACTCCGCCTGCCAACGCCTTTTTGCGTCCTGTAATGAGTTTGTGGGCGGCGTGTTTCGCCCGCGGAGGATTTAGATTGCGGGCCTGTTACAACAACCTCTAGGAAGTAAATGGTGCATATCCGCCTTGTTACGGTTATGTTTCCGCACCCGCGCAGCCACCCGGCTCCCTTTCCTGCAAGGACTCCTTCACAATGACGGCAACACCCCGCGAAAGCGGCGCCACTTCGAGGTTTTTGGCCCGGCTAAGGCCTCGGCGGGAGAAACTTCCCCGCGACATTAAGGTGATGCTGGCCGCGGCGTTCCTGATTGCGCTTGGATTCGGGCTCGTTGCGCCTGTATTGCCGCAGTTCGCAACAACCTTCGGCGTAGGGAACACCGAGGCAGCCGTCATCGTGGCGATCTTTGCCTTCATGCGCCTTGCCTTTGCACCCGCCGGCGGAGCACTGATCGGCAAGCGCGGTGAACGGCCCGTCTATGTCGCTGGGCTGTTGATCGTGGCCTTGTCCACGGCGGCCTGCGCCTTTGCGCAGGACTATTGGCAGTTGCTGCTGTTCCGCGGCCTTGGCGGAGCCGGGTCCGTGATGTTCACGGTGGCATCGATGGCCCTGGTGGTCCGCCTGGCCCCACCCCAGAGCAGGGGCAGGGTCTCAGGTGCCTATGCGTCCGCTTTCCTGATCGGGAATGTGTGCGGGCCGATTGTGGGCGGTCTGCTGGCGGGGCTGGGCCTGCGGGTCCCGTTCCTTGCCTACGCCGGGGCCCTGCTCGTTGCCGCGTTTGTGGTGCAGACCCAGCTCAGCCACCAGCGCCGGGGCGGCGGTGAAACCCAGCACCGTCCGCCGGACATGCGCTTTGGCGAAGCCGTGGCTGCCGGAACCTACCGGTCGGCCCTGCTGTCCAGCTTTGCCAACGGGTGGGCCACGTTTGGCGTCCGCATGGCAACGGTGCCGCTGTTCGCCGCGGCAGCCTTCGGGGCAGGACCGCAGGCGGCCGGACTGGCGCTGGCAGTCTTCGCTGCCGGGAACGCCGCCGCGCTGACCTTCTCGGGGCGGCTGGCGGACTCCCTGGGGCGCAAGCCGATGATGATCTCCGGCCTGCTGGTGGCAGCCTTCGCGACTGCGGCGATCGGCTTGACCTCCGACCTGCCCTGGTTCCTTGCCGCATCGACGCTTGCCGGCGTCGGGTCCGGCCTTTTCGGCCCGGCGCAGCAGGCCGCCGTCGCCGATGTCATTGGGAACGCACGCTCCGGCGGCAAGGTCCTGGCCGTCTACCAAATGACGTCCGACGTCGGAGCGATCGTCGGACCGGTGGCGGCCGGGCTGCTCGCGGACCGGCTGGGTTTCGGCTGGGCTTTCGGCGTGACCGGCGGCGTCATGCTCCTGGCCGCCGTCGGTTGGCTGCCCACCCGCGAAACACTCCGGGTTAAACCCAACTAGCCCGCAGTTGTTGTCGTTTTGAGGGCTCAAAACGACAACTAATGCGAGCTGGTTGGGCTGGCTTAGCTAGTTCAGCAGGGCGTCGACAAAGCCTTCGGTGTCGAACGGGGCCAGGTCGTCGGCGCCTTCGCCGAGTCCGATGAGTTTGACGGGCACGCCGAGCGTCTTCTGGATGGCGACGACGATGCCGCCCTTCGCGGTTCCGTCCAGTTTGGTCAGGACGATGCCGGTGATGTTGACAACCTCCGAAAAGACCCGCGCCTGGTTCAGGCCGTTCTGGCCGGTGGTGGCATCCAGAACCAGCAGGACCTCGTCCACCTCGGCCAGCTTCTCCACCACGCGCTTGACCTTGCCCAGTTCGTCCATCAGGCCCACCTTGTTCTGGAGGCGGCCGGCGGTGTCGATCATGACAACGTCCACTTCCTGCTCAATGCCTGCCTTCACGGCCTCGTAGGCAACGGAGGCGGGATCGGCGCCGTCGATGTCCGACTTCACGGTGGGGACGCCGACGCGCTGCCCCCACGTGGCCAGCTGTTCCGCCGCGGCGGCGCGGAACGTGTCCGCGGCACCCAGCAGGACGTCCTTGTCCTCTGCCACCAGCACGCGCGCCAGCTTGCCGACGGTGGTGGTCTTGCCGACGCCGTTCACGCCCACCACCATCATCACGGCAGGCCTGTCCGCATGGCGCTGGACGTTCAGGCTGCGGTCCATGGAGGGGTCGACAAGCTTGATGAGCTCTTCACGGAGCATGGCCTTGACGTGTTCGGGGGTGCGGGTGCCCAGCACCTTGACCCGTTCGCGCAGGGCATCCACCAGCTGCATGGTGGGTTCGGTTCCCAGGTCCGCGAGGAGGAGTGTCTCCTCCACCTCGTCCCAGACGCTCTCATCGATCCGGTCGCTGGACAGCAGCGCCAGCAGGCCCTTGCCCATGATGTTGTTGGAGCGGACCAGCCGCTCACGGAGGCGGGTGAGGCGGCCCGCGACAGGCAGCGGTGTTTCGACGGGAATGGTTTCCAGCCCGGCAGCGTCGTCCGGAACCGTAGTGGTGTCAAGCCCTTCGAGGTCCACGCCCGCGGGCGCCGTGCGTTCGATTGGTCCGGCGCTGTCCGCTACGGCGGTGCTGCCGCCGGAGCGGACCTCAGGATCGTTGGCATCCCGCGTGCCGGGGTACCGGGTGATGTTCCTCCGCGTCTTGAGCAGGACCGGAATCAGGCCGCCGATGACCACCAGCGCAACAAGAATGGACAGGACAATGGGAAGGATGTCATTCACTCCCCTAGCTTCTCACAAACGGCCTGCCCGGTTCGGGCGCGCAGCCCGCCCCTGACCTGCCCCAATGCGGCGCCCCCGCGGCCGCCGGACGCCGGCGGGTCCTGCTACACCTCGGAAACGAGCCGCTGGCTGATCACCGTGGAAACGCCGTCGCCCCTCATGGTGACGCCGTACAGTGCGTCCGCCACCTCCATGGTCCGCTTCTGGTGGGTGATGACGATGAGCTGGCTGGACTCCCGAAGTTCCTCGAAGATGGTGATCAACCGGCCGAGGTTGGTGTCGTCCAGCGCCGCCTCCACCTCGTCCATGACGTAGAACGGCGAGGGCCGCGCCTTGAAGATGGCCACCAGCAGCGCCACCGCGGTAAGGGACCGCTCGCCTCCGGAGAGCAGGGACAACCGTTTAATTTTCTTGCCCGCAGGACGGGCCTCCACCTCGATGCCTGTGCTGAGCATGTCCCCCGGGTCCGTGAGGACCAGGCGGCCCTCGCCGCCGGGAAAGAGCCGCTCAAAAACCCGGACAAACTGGACCTGGGTGTCCTCGAACGCCTCGGCGAAGACGCGCTGGACCCGGTCGTCCACTTCCTTGATGATGTCCAGCAGGTCCCGGCGGCTGGCCTTCAGGTCCTCAAGCTGGGTGCTGAGGAACTGGTGCCGCTCCTCCAGTGCCGCGAATTCCTCCAGGGCCAGGGGGTTGACCTTGCCCAGGCTGGCGAGGTCGCGTTCAGCTTTGCGCAGCCGTTTCTCCTGCTCCTGCCGGACGTACGGCTTCCCTTCCCGGATTTCTTCCCCGCCGGCGTCAACGGGAGCCCGCAGCGCGGCCCACTTGTCGCCGGTCTCCTCCGCAGGCACGGGAACCGGGACGTGCGGCCCGAACTCTGCCACCAGCGCTTCGGGGGTGATGCCCAACTCGTCCACGGACCGGGATTCCACCGCCTCGATCCTGGCCCGCTGCTGCGCACGGGCCAGCTCATCCCGGTGCACGTTGTCGGTGAGGTCGGCCAGTTCGCGGGCCAGGGCGTCGTTGGCTTCCCGGATGTCCCGAAGCCCACGGTCACGCTGTTCGCGGTTTTCCTCGGCCAGGTCCCGTTCGTGCCGGGCGAGGTCCACCGATACGTCCACGTAACGCAGTGCCAGTTCCGCCGCGGCGGAAACGGCGGCCGCACGCCTGGCCTGGATGCGGCGGCGCCGGGCACGCTGGGCTGCTTCCTCCCGGGCACGGCGTTCGGTGGCGGCGGCGCGCTCCAGGGACGCCACCCTGTTGCGGGTTGCCGCCAGCTGCTCTTCGGCGCTGCGCAGGGATAACCGCGCCTCCACTTCCGCTGCACGGGCGGCGGATGCGGCACGGGCCAACGCGTCCCGCTGTTCGGTGGAGGGCTCCTCTTCAACCGGAGCCTCCTGGGCGGCGGCCAGCCGGGCCGTGATGGCAGCGAGCGCCTCCTCCTCCGCGGCAACGTTCTCCGCAGCGCGTGCCAGGGAGGCCGCCAGGCGGTCGCTCTCACCGACGGCGCTGCGCAGGACCGAATTCAGGTGGCCCAGGCGTTCGGCCACGGCGGCCAGGCGGGCATCGGATTCGTGCAGTTTGTCCAGGGCAGCGTCCGCCTCCTCCTGCGCTCCGGCGCGGCGCGCCTCGGCGGCGGCCAGGGCGAACCTGTTCCGCTCCAGGTCTGCCGTGACCGCCGAAAGGCCACGGTCGGCGTCGTCCACCGCCGCCTGCACCTCAAGGAGGGAGGGCGCCTTGGCAGAACCGCCGGCAACGGATACGGCGGTGAACACGTCCCCCTCGCGGGTGACCGCCGTGAGTCCGGGCAGCCCGGCCACCAGCGCAGCCGCGGCGTCGATGCCTGTGACGACGGCGGTTCCGGACAGCAGGTGCCGGACCAGCGGGATGTGCTCCGCAGGTCCGTCCACCAGGTCGGCGGCCCATTGCGCACCATCGGGCAGCGGCACTGCTTTGGGGGCGGCCGCTCCTCCCGGCGTGGACTCCGTGGCGGGGTCACCCAGGTGGCCTGCCACCGCTGATGCGAGGAGCAGCGACGCCCGCCCGGCGTCGTCGTCCTTGAGCACCTTCAGGACGGCGGCCGCCGTGTCCTGATCCTGGACGAGGACTGCCTCGGAGGCCTCTCCCAGCGCGGCAGCGACCGCCGCCTCGTAACCACCCTGCACGCTGATCCCGGCCGCCAGGCTGCCCAGCACCCCGGACAGCCCTGACTCCAGTACGTGCCTGGCACCGTCCTTGCGGTCCAGGCCGAGCTTAAGAGCGTCGAGCCGGGCGGCAAGGGCGTCCCGCTTGCGGACGCCTTCGTTGACGGCGGCCTTGAGCCGGGCAATCTCCTGAAGGACCGCATCAAGTGCTTCACTGGCGGCCTCGTAATCGGCGTCGAGGGATTCCTCCCCTTCCTCCACGCCGGCCACCTGGTTTTCCAAGGCCGTGAACTCGGCCTGGGCGCGCGCCCGCCGTTCCGTGCCGGCGGCAAGGGACTCCCGCAGCCGGCCCAGTTCTGCCTGCGCGGACTCTACCCGGGACCGCGCCGCCGCCACTTGTCCGGCCAGGCGGGCCAGGCCCTCCCGCCGGTCCGCGGCAGCCCGGAGCTGGGCAGTGAGCCGCCGGTCCTCAGCCACGGCCGCCTGCTCGGCGTCGGCCTTGGCGGCGCTGGCCGCCTCCAGGGTGGTGCGCCTGGCCTGGATGTCCTGTTCAAGCTCAGCCAGCTCCTGCCGCACCCTGGCTGCCTGGCGCTCGAGCTGTTCGGGATCCCGGCCGGAAACCGGCGCGGCATCGTCGGAACCCAGCAGGCGGCTGCGCTCGGTGGCCAGCGAACCGAGCGCCCGGAGGCGCTCGCGTGCAGTGGACAGCCGGTACCAGGTGTCCCGCGCCGCGTTGAGGCGGGGCGTGGCTTCGGCCGCCAGCTGCTCCAGTGCCGCCTGCTGCCGGCGCCCGGCTTCGAGTTCCTGTTCGACGGCGGTCCGGCGGGCTTTGAGCGCTGCCTCGTCCGCCACGTCCTGCTCCAGTGCCTGCTGCAGCTGGACGAGGTCATCGGCGAGCAGCCGGGCACGGGCGTCCCGGACGTCGAACTGGACGCGCTGGGCACGGCGGGCCACTTCGGCCTGTTTGCCAAGGGGAGTCAGCTGGCGGCGGATCTCGCCGGTGAGGTCGGTAAGGCGCTGGAGGTTGGCCTGCATCGCCTCCAGCTTCCGGACGGTCCGTTCCTTGCGCCGACGGTGTTTGAGGATTCCGGCCGCCTCCTCGATGAAGCCGCGGCGGTCCTCGGGGGTGGCGTGCAGCACGCGGTCCAGCTGGCCCTGGCCCACGATGACATGCATTTCCCGGCCCAGCCCGGAGTCGGAGAGGAGCTCCTGGATATCCAGCAGCCGGCAGGAGGCACCGTTAATGGCATATTCTGAGCCGCCCGTCCGGAAGAGTGTCCGGGAGATGGTGACTTCGCTGTATTCGATGGGGAGGGCGCCGTCGGTGTTGTCGATGGTCAGCGAAACGTGGGCCCGTCCCAGGGGCGGCCGCCCGGACGTCCCGGCAAAAATGACATCCTCCATTTTGCCGCCGCGGAGGGTCTTGGCCCCTTGCTCCCCCATGACCCAGGCCAGGGCGTCCACCACGTTGGACTTGCCGGATCCGTTGGGACCCACGACGGCGGTGACCCCGGGTTCGAAGTCGAAGGTGGTGGCAGAGGCAAAGGACTTGAACCCCCGGACGGTGAGGCTTTTGAGGTGCAAGGCTTTTCTGGTCTCCTGGAGCGGATAGGGCACTTTTGCTGGAACCGGCTCACTACAATCTACTGGGCAGGACCGACATTTCCCGGCAGCAGCCCCCGGAACCGGAACAGGGGACACGGCCGGATATGCCGGTTCCGGCCCGGCAAAGGCATAGTTAAGCTCTTGAGCCTGCGTATATGTGGGTACAGTCACCGCATGAATGCGCGACGGAAACGAAGAGGGGCTTGAATTGGCAGGTAATGCAACCTTCCGCCACAGCAACACCGCGCTGCTCTCGGTGAGCAGCGTCGAGGCTCCGAGGATTGTAAGCTCCACGGACTTCGACCGCCACCTGGCGCACACCCTGAAGCGGCTGAAGTTTCCACCCCGGCTGCTTGAGCGGGTAGCAGGCATTACGCACCGCCGATGGTGGGCCCCCGGAACATCGTTCGATGACGCCGCGGTGGAAGCCGGCGCCAAGGCCCTGGCCGAGGCAGGCATCGAAGCCTCCGACGTCGGACTGCTGATCAACACCTCTGTCACGCGGCGCAACCTCGAACCGTCCGTCGCGGTGAAGATCCACCACGGCCTCAGCCTGCCGTCGTCGGCCATGAACTTCGACCTCGCCAACGCGTGCCTCGGGTTCGTGAACGCCCTGACCCTGGCAGCGAACATGATCGACTCAGGACAGATCAGGTACGCCGTCGTCGTCAATGGCGAGGACGCCCAGCTGACGCAGGAGGCGACCCTCGCCCGGCTGCAACGGCCGGAAACCACCCGCGACGATTTCAACCGCGAGTTCGCCACACTGACGTTGGGGTCCGGGGCTGCGGCGGCCGTCCTGGGGCCGGCCGATGAGCACCCCGGTGCGCACCGGGTGGTGGGCGGCGTGATGCGTGCCGGCACCGAGCACCATGAACTGTGCGTGGGCGGCATCGACGGCATGAACACCGACACGAAAGGGCTGCTCGACGGCGGCCTCCAGCTGGTCGTGGACGCGTGGCATGAGGCGCAGCCCGAGTGGGACTGGGCGGCCATGGACCGCTACGTCACGCACCAGGTCAGCAACGCCTATACACGGGCCATCATTGACGCAATCGACCTCGACCCGGACAAGGTGCCCATCACGTTCCCGCACTGGGGCAATGTTGGTCCGGCCTCGCTGCCCATGACGCTGGCGGCCGAGTCGCAGTCCCTGGATACCGGCGACCGCGTGCTGTGCATGGGCGTGGGTTCCGGCCTGAACACCGCGATGCTGGAAATCGTTTGGTGATCGTGGACTGGCCGGGCGTGGCCAACGAATGGTCGCGCGAAATTGATGTCCCTTCCACAGCGGGTGTCGATGCACCAGGTACGGTGCGCCGCTGGCACCTGCTGGACAACGGCGGAGAACTTGCCCGCCGCGGCCTGATTCCCGCAGGAACCCTGCTGTGCGTGCACGGCAACCCCACCTGGTCCTACCTGTGGCGCAGCCTGCTGGCCGCCGGATCCGACCCCGCTCATCCGTGGCGGGTGGTGGCGGTGGACCAGCTCGACATGGGCTTCTCCGAGCGGACGGGCACCTTCCGCCGGCTGGCTGACAGGATCCAGGACCTGGGCGACCTGACGGACGCGCTGGCCCTGGACGGACCTGTCGTCCCGGTGGGGCATGACTGGGGCGGGGTGGTCAGCCTGGGCTGGGCGCTGGCACATCAACACCAGCTGGCGGGTGTGGTGCTGACCAATACGGCCGTTCACCAGCCTGCCGACTCATCCATTCCCCCGGCTTTGCGCGTTGCCCTCCACCCTGCCGTGCACAAGTGGGGAACCACCACCTCCGATTCCTTCCTGCGGGTGACGCATTCGCTGGCGCAACCGCCGTTGCCTGCAGACGTCCGGAACGCCTACACGGCCCCCTACCGCGGAGCCGCGCGGCGGGCCGGGGTGGGAAACTTTGTTGCCGACATCCCCGTGGACGCCTCGCATCCCAGCTTTGCCGCGCTCGGCGGCGTGGCGGAAGGCCTCCGGAACCTGAAGGTCCCTGCCCTGATGCTGTGGGGTCCGCGCGACCCGATTTTTTCCGACCGCTATCTCAAGGACCTCATCACCCGCCTCCCGCATGCTGACGTGCACCGCTACGAGGGCGCAGGACACCTGCTCGCGGAGGACCGGGACATCGCCCCGGCGGTTTTCGACTGGCTGGCCGGGCGGGTCAGCGGCGGCGGCAACGGTTCGCCCGCGACGGGGAACGCCGCTTCCCAGCCACCGGCCCGCGAAGGTTTCCGGCCATTGTGGACGCTCCTCGCCGAACAGGCGGCAGGACCCGCCGGAGGTGAGCCGGCCGTCGTCGAAATGGCTGCGGACGGCACCGTGGCCCGCGCCCTCACGTGGCAGCAGCTGGACTCTGACGTCGACCGCCTGGCCACCGGCCTGCACCTGGCAGGCGTAAGGCCGGGCAGCCGGGTGAGCCTCATGGTCCCGCCCGGGGTGGACCTGACCGTGGCCCTTTATGCCTGCCTGCGGCTGGGAGCCGTGGTGGTGGTGGCCGATGCCGGCCTGGGTACGAAGGGATTGAGCCGGGCCGTCAAGGGGGCAACCCCGGACTTCCTGATAGGCATTGACAAGGCACTGGCCGCTGCCCGCGCCCTGGGCTGGGCGGCCAGGCGCATCAGCGTGCGCGACCTGCCGCCCGCCCGCCGGCGGATCCTCGGGGTGGAAACGTCCCTGGCCGGGCTGGCGAGGGCGGGTACCGTGCCCTCCGCCGGGCCTGGCCACGGCGACGGAACATACTCCGCGGCCCCGGACTCCCCCGCCGCCGTGCTCTTCACCTCCGGCTCCACGGGTCCGGCCAAGGGGGTTCTGTACACGCACCGGCAACTCGCCGCCATGCGGGACACCGTGGCCGAAACCTTTGGGATCCATCCGGGCCAGCGGCTGGTGGCGGGTTTCGCGCCCTTCGCCTTGCTGGGACCAGCTCTGGGAACCGTGTCCGTAACGCCGGCGATGGACGTCACCGCACCACGAACCCTGACGGCACGAGCCCTCGCGGATGCCGCAGCGGCCATCGACGCCACAGTGGTCTTCGCGTCCCCGGCTGCCCTGCGCAACGTGGTCGCCACCGGCGGCGGACTCACCGCGGAGGGCACGGCAGCCCTGAAACGCGTTGAACTGCTGCTCTCCGCCGGCGCTCCCGTTCCGGAGCCGCTCCTTGCGGAAGTGCAGCGGCTGCTGCCGGGTGCCTCCCTGCACACGCCTTACGGAATGACGGAGGCCCTGCCCGTCACCGACATCAGCCTCGAACAAATCCGGACCGCGGCCTTCGACGCCGGATCCGGGACAAAGCCCGGGGCCGGCAACGGCGTCTGCGTGGGCCGGCCCGTCCACGGCGCCCAGGTAGCCGTCATCCCCTTGGCGGCAGACGGTACCGCCCCCGGTTCAACTCCTGTCACGGACGCGGGAATCACCGGTGAAATCCTGGTCAGTGCTCCGCACGTCAAGGATATGTACGACCGGCTCTGGCTGACCCAGGAGGCCAGCACCGGCGTGGCCGGATGGCACCGCACCGGCGACGTAGGCCACTTCGACTCCGACGGCCGGCTGTGGGTGGAAGGCCGGCTTGCGCACGTCGTCACCGCGCCCGGTTCGGTGGTGACCCCGGTAGGCGCCGAACAGGCCATCGAACGGGTGGCCGGCATCCGCATGGCCGCGATCGTTGGCGTGGGGCCAGCGGGGACGCAGGCCGTCACCGCCGTCGTCGAGACCGTCCCGCCCGTCCGGAAAGCGGGCCCCGCCGGTCCGGAACTGGCTGGACAAGTCCGGGAGGCCGCCCGCCTGGCGGGCGTTTCCGTGGCCGCCGTCCTGGTGGTCCCCGCGCAGCCCACCGATATCCGCCACAACGCAAAGATTGACCGGACGCGCCTGTCCCGGTGGGCTGAGTCCGTCCTGGCCGGCGGACGCGCGGGGACGCCATGAAAGTCCTCGTCACCGGTGCAAGCGGACTCCTGGGCCGTGAAGTCGCCGGACAACTGGTGCGCCGGGGCCATGACGTCACCACCTTCCAGCGGCGTCCCTCAGGGGTCGACGGCGCCACCGACCACCGCGGATCCCTCACCGATGATGCCGCCGTCGGCGCTGCCGTCCGGGGTGCCGAGGCGGTCATCCACCTGGCGGCCAAGGTCTCCTTCACGGGCCGTGCCGCCGAGTTCGACGAGGTAAACGTCCAGGGCACCCGACGGCTGCTCCTCGCCGCCCGCGCGGCCGGTGTGAGGGACCTGGTCTACGTGTCCTCCCCGTCAGTGGCCAATTCCGGCGCCGCCATTGCGGGCCTGGGCGCAGAGCCGGCGGACCCGGAACGTGCCCACGGGGACTACTCCCGCACCAAGGCCCAGGCCGAACTGCTGGCCCTTGCCGCGGACGCCGCGGACTTCCGCGTTGCTGCCGTACGGCCGCATGTGGTCTGGGGGCCCGGGGACACCCAGTTGGTGGAACGGGTGCTGGCGCGCGCGGCCCGGCACCGGCTGCCGCTGCTGGATGCGGGTGCTGCCCTGATCGACACCACGTATGTGGACAATGCCGCGTCGGCGATCGTTGCCGCGCTGGACCGCATCGGCCATATCCATGGCAGGGCACTGGTTGTCAGCAACGGCGAGCCACGGCCGGTGGGCGAACTGATTGCCGGCATCTGCGCCGCCGGTGGCGTGCCTGCTCCGTCGTGGTCCGTGCCGGGACATCTTGCCCGGTCCGCGGGATCCGTAGTGGAAAAGGTGTGGCTGAGGCTTGGAATGCAGGACGAACCGCCCATGACGAAGTTCCTTGCGGAGCAGCTCTCCACCGCCCACTGGTTCGACCAGCGCGAAACCCGGGAACTCCTCGACTGGACTCCGGCCGTCTCGATCGACGAGGGCCTGGCGCGGTTGGCCGCATACTACGGCTCCCGCTGACCGCTCCGGAGGAGCTGGGCCGGGCCTGTACTACCAGCGGCCGTTGCGTGGCCGCGGCTGGCACACCGGGCAGGTGTGGGACGAACGGTTCATGAACTGCTCGCGGCGGATGATCGACTGGATCCCTGCGGCCGCGCACCTTGTGCACGGCTCACCCTGGCGGCCGTACGCGTTGAGTGACCGGTCAAAGTAACCTGAGGCGCCATTGACGTTGACGTACAGGGAATCGAAGCTGGTACCTCCTGCGGCCAGGGCATCGAGCATGACCCCGCGGGCGCTGTCGAGGACACGCCGGGCCTCGCCCCGGCGCAGGGTGTCGGTGGGCCGGGCGTAATGCAGCCGGGCCTGCCACAGGGCTTCGTCCGCGTAGATGTTTCCGATCCCCGAGACCAGGCCCTGGTCCAGCAGTGCCCGCTTCAGGCCGGTCCGGCGCTTCCGAAGCCGCTGGTAAAAGAGGTCGAAAGAGAAGGAAGGGTCCAGCGGATCGCGGGCGATGTGTGCTGCCTCCGCGGCGATCAAGGGAAGGGGGGATTCCGCCAGGCCGCCCGGGCCGCCGTCGTCCGTGGGTACCAGGGCGGTGACAAAAAGGCCTCCGAAGATCCGCTGGTCCACGAACCGCAGCTGGTCCGGCATGCCACCCCGGGGACTGAGCCGGAAACGGACCTTGAGGTGCTTTTCATCGGGAACGCCGGGGTCCTGCATCAGCAGCTGCCCGCTCATGCCCAGATGCGCCATGAGTGCCACCTTCGGAACAAGGGTGTCCTCCCCGCAGTCCGGCTGCGCGGCGGTGCCGTCCAGCAGCGGCATCCAGAGGAACTTGCCGCGCCGCACGACGTCGGCCACCGTGGCGCCTTCGAGGTTGCCGATGAAGTCGTCTACGCCAAGGGCGTGACGCCGGATGGAGCGGGGATCGATGACGTCCACGGCCCGGATGGTTCTGCCGCGGACCCAGTTCACCAGGCCGCGGCGCACCACTTCGACCTCGGGCAGCTCAGGCATGGAGCGCTACTTGGCGGCTACGGAGCCTGCGGAGGGGCTGGGCGCGGCCTGGGCCCCGGTTCCGGAGAGTACCCGCCAGGCGTCTGCCGCCGCCTCCTGTTCGGCTTCCTTCTTGGAATGGCCGGAGCCCTTGCCGTAGGCCGTGCCGCCAATGTTCAGCACCGCCATGAAGGTACGGGCGTGGTCCGGGCCGGAGCCCTCCACCGCATAGTGGATGGTGCCCAGCTGCCGGCTGGCGGCGAGTTCCTGGATGCTGGTCTTCCAGTCCGTGCCGGCGCCCAGGACGGCGGCGTCCTTCAGCAGCGGACCGATCAGCCGCATGACCAGCTGGCGCGCGGTTTCGATGTCGTTGGAGACGTACGTTGCCCCGATCAGGGCCTCCATGGTGTCCGCGAGGATGGAGGCCTTGTTCTTGCCGTGGGTGAGCTTTTCGCCCTGCCCCAGGTAGATGTACTCGCCAATGCCAAGACTGCGGCCGATGCCGGCCAGGGCCCGGGTACTGACGACGGCGGACCGGCGCTTGGCGAGTTCGCCTTCAGGCAGGTCCGGGTTGTCCCGGTAGAGGGCATCAGTGACGGAGAATCCCAAAATGGAGTCGCCCAGGAACTCGAGCCGCTCATTGGTGGGTATGCCGCCGTTTTCGTATGCGTACGAACGGTGGGTAAGCGCAAGACGAAGCGTCCCGGCGTCAATAGTGACACCGAGACGCTTCAGAAGCTCTTCAGTTGAAGACATCAGTCAGCCTGTTGGGCCGATTAGACGTCAGCGACCTTGCGGCCCTTGTACTCAAGGAACAGCGCGGTGCCGGCAGAGTCGGTAACGACCTTTGCCTGGTGCGGCAGGCTGTAGGTGACCTGGCCGTTCTCAACGGTCTTCACCAGGTGGGGGGCGGTCGCCTTCCACTGCGAGCGGCGGGCGCGGGTATTCGAGCGAGACATTTTCCGCTTGGGAACAGCCACGGCTAACTCATTTCTCTCTAGACAAACACGTACAAATCAATTTTGCCGGTCAGGCTTAGCCATATCAGCTAGGGCAGCCCAGCGAGGATCCAGGACCTCGTGGTGGTGCCCCGGCTCGTCTTCCAGGCGAACTCCGCATTCGGAGCAAAGGCCCTGGCAGTCTTCCCGGCACACCGGCTGGAACGGCAGATTGGTGACAACCGCGTCCCGCAACACCGGTTCAAGATCGATTACATCGTGCTCGACTCGACGTTGCTCTTCATCATCTTCTCCATCCGAAAGCTGAATGCCCTCGTAGAAGAAAAGTTCTTGCACATTGACCTCAAGGTCATACGCAAGGGGATCCAGGCATCGGCCGCACTCGCCAGTAACTTCGGCAACCACGGTTCCTGATACCAGAATTCCTTCGTGTACGGCCTCCAGCCTCAGATCCAGCTCGACATCCGAGCCTTCCTGAACACCAATGAGCGCCACACCAAGATCACCCGGTGCGGGTACATGTTCCGTCAGCGTCCGCATGCTTCCCGGGCTGCGCCCGAGGTCCTTGACGTCGAACGCCAAGGGCGAACCAGCATCTCTGTTAATGAGAACTCCTGTTGAACATATGACCGACGTACCATCTTAGCCTGAAGAGCCGCAGTGACTCAAACCGGCAGGAGGCAGCGCCGAAGTACCGATCCAGCCTACCGCTTTGGCTGCTGATCCGCCGAAGGCTCGCCGGAAACCATCCGCCGGTGCACAGAACGGGGCACATAAGCGGACACGCTGCCGCCCAGGGACGACACCTCTTTGATGAGGGTGGAGGACAAATGGACGTAGCTGGCCTCGGCCGGAAGGAAGACCGTCTCCACTCCGCTCAGCTGGCGGTTCATGGTGGCCATGGGGAGCTCGTAGTCAAAGTCCGACGAGGACCGGAGCCCCTTGACGATGGCCGACACGCCCCGCTGGCGGCAATACTCGGCCAGGAGCCCCTCGCCCACCGGTTCCACCACGATGCCCTTGAGCAGCGCCAACGTTTCGCGCGCCATTTCCAGCCGCTCTTCCAGGCTGAACATGTACTTCTTGGCGTAGTTGGTGGAGATGGCCACGATGACCTCGTCGAAAAGACCGGCAGCCCGTGCAATGACTTCGAGATGGCCGTTGTGGATGGGGTCGAAGGATCCGGGGCACACAGCGCGTCTCATGCTCCGAACCTACCCCATGGAAAGGCCGGGATACCATGACTGGATGCATCCACCACGGGAACTTTCCACCCCCTTGGCACCTGCGCCCTGGCAGCGCACAGCGCTCGGAGCCAACCTCCTGGCACCCGATGGCAGGCTGGGTGTCACCATCTTCGAAGAGATGACCACCCTGGCCGTCCAGACCGGGGCCATCAACCTGGGACAGGGCTTCCCCGATGAGGACGGCCCGGCCGAAATCCGGGAGGCCGCCCGGGCAGCCATCGCAGCGGGAGCCAACCAGTACGCACCCGGCAAGGGCCTCCCCGAACTGCGAGAGGCGGTGGCCGCACACCAGGAACGGTTCTACGGGCTGGCGCCGGACCCGGCCACGGAGGTCATCATTACCACCGGGGCTACCGAGGGCATCGCCGCCGCCCTCCTCGCCTTCGCCGGACCGGGCGATGAGGTCCTGACGTTCGAGCCCTTCTATGACTCCTACGGCGCGGTCATTGGGCTTTCCGGCGCCTCCCACGTAACGGTGCCGCTGGCCGCCCCGGACTTCATGCCGGACCTGGCGGCTTTGGAGGCAGCGTTCAACGAGCGGACCCGCGTGGTACTGCTGAACAATCCGCACAATCCCACCGGCGCCGTTTTTCCGCCGGCCGTCCTGCAGCGCGTGGTGGAGCTCGCGGAAAAGCATGGCAGCATCGTCATCACGGATGAGGTGTACGAGCACCTCACCTTCGGCGTGGCCCATACCCCCGTTGCCACCCTTCCAGGCGCCGCCGCCCGCACCATCACCATTTCCTCTGCCGGAAAGACCTTCTCCCTGACCGGTTGGAAGATCGGCTGGCTGAGCGGGCCCGAGGAGCTGGTCGCCGCCGTCCGCACGGTCAAGCAGTTCCTTACCTACAGCTCAGGCACTCCCTTCCAGGCCGCGATCGCCAAGGGACTGGCGTTGCCGGACGGTTTCTACACGGGCATCGCAGCCGCCCTCGGGAAGAAACGGGACATCCTCAGCGCCGGGCTCCGGGCGGCGGGCTTTGACGTTTTCACCCCGCAGGGAACCTACTTCGTCAATGTGGATACGGCGCCGCTGGGCATCACCGACGCCCTGGACCTCGCCCGCCGCCTGCCGGCACTGGTGGGTGTGGCGGCCATTCCCGTTCCGGTCTTCTGCCATGCGGAAGGCGCGGAACGGATGCGAAGCCTGCTCCGGTTCGCCTTCTGCAAGAAAACAGAAGTCCTGGAGGAGGCTGCGGCGCGGCTGTCCACCCTCCGTGGCAGGCTCTGATGTCCGGCGGCAGCGGCGTGCACGCCAGCCGCTTCCTGCGGACCACTGGCCAGCACGCCGGCATCGAATCCGATGCGTTCATTGACGGGGGCTATGTACTGAGCATCGGCGGATCAGAACAATCCCACGTCAACCTCGACCGGCCCGAGGACATTTTCTACGAGTACCTCCGCAGGATCGGACACCTGGTGGACCTGGCCGCCCCTCCCGGCGAGCCGGTCAGCGCGCTCCACCTCGGGGCAGGGGCGCTGACGCTTGCGCGGTACATCCAGGCGACCCGTCCCGGCTCGGTCCAGTACGCGGTTGAGCTGGAACGTGAGCTGCTGGACTTTGTCCTCCGGCACCTTCCCATGCCCGACGGAACGGACCTCACCACCATCATCGGCGACGCCCGCGAGGCGCTCGGTGCCCTCGATCCGGAGCTCACGTTCGACGTCGTGATCCTGGACATCTTTTCCGGCCCGGAGGCGCCGGCCCACATCGCCACCAGCGGTTTCTACCGCGAGGCCAGGGAGCGTTTGCGCCCGGACGGCCTGCTGATCGTCAATGTGGGCGACGAGGCCGCCCTCACACTGGTCAGGAGCCAGGTGGCGGCGATGCGCGCAGCCATGGCGGATGTGGGCGCCGTTGCGGAAGCGGGAATGTTCGAGGGCAGGTATCCGGGCAACATCATCCTGGCAGGAACGCAGGGCCCGTGGCCGGAATCGTGGACAGCTGAGCTGACCGCACGGGGCCCCCACCCCGCACGTGTCCTGGCGGGAATGGACCTGGACCCCTTCTCACGCTAAACGCCTGTCCGGCTGAACGCCTTGTCGGGCTAGGCGCCCTGGGTGTCCGGCCCGGCGGCCTCGAATCCGGCAGTGTCAGGTCCGGCAACATCGGCCAGGTCATCCGGAGCGATGGCGTCGGGCACGAACGGCTCGGCGAACCACAGCCGGGTTTCCCCGTACTTCTTTTCGGCGAACCTCGTCATCCCGTCCGGCCACTGCGGTTCCGGGGAGCGGGACGAGCGTTCCACCACCACAACGGCACCCGGGACCAGGTGCGCGGCGAGCTTCTGCAGCACCGCCGACAGTGCGGCTTCCTCCAACGGATACGGCGGATCCAGGAACACCAGGTCCCAGGCCGCAGATTCCGCGGCCCGGTCCAGGAAAGGTTCCACCCTGGAGCGGTGCACCGTGACGGCCTTTCGGCCCAGGACTCCGTTAATGAGGTCCGCGTTGCGCTGGCACACACCGCTGGCCTTGGCGTCGGATTCCACCAGGTCCACTGTCGCGGCTCCCCTGCTGGCGCTTTCCACCCCCAGGGAACCCGAACCCGCGTATAGATCAAGCACCCGCGCCCCGGAAATCACCTCGAAGGCGTCCAGGCGGGAGAACAGAGCTTCCTTCACCCGGTCTGTCGTAGGCCTGGTCAAGGACCCGGGAACCGCCGCCAACGGCGTTCCGCCACCAACGCCGGAGATAATCCTGGTCACCGTGCCCACCGCGATCCGCCGGCGCCCGCTCCGCTTTCTTTGCTAACCGCGTTCAAGGAACGCCTCCTTCTCAGGGTTGAGGTATTTCTCGATGGCGTCCGCGAGTTCCGGGTAGCCGGACAGCAACGGGTCGCCGCCTACGATCGCCTGGGCGTCCTCCCTGGCCCGGGCGATGACGTCTTCGTGTTCGAGCACCCGCAGCAGTTTCAATGTGGACCGTCCGCCGGACTGGGAAGCGCCCAGGATGTCGCCCTCGCGCCGCAGTTTGAGGTCTTCCTGGGAGAGCACAAACCCGTCGGTGGTGGCCGCCACGGCATCCAGCCGCCGCCGGCTTGGGTGGCCCGGTTCCAGGGCGGTGACCAGCAGGCAGGTTCCCGGCAGTCCGCCGCGGCCCACACGGCCGCGAAGCTGGTGCAACTGGGAGATGCCGAACCTGTCGGCGTCCAGGATGACCATCAGGGTGGCGTTGTGGACGTCCACCCCCACTTCGATCACGGTGGTGGAGACGAGCAGCTTGATGCGGTTGGCGGTGAACCCGGCCATGGTCTCCGTCTTCAGGTCGGGGTCCTGGCGTCCGTGTAGGGGAGCCAGCGGCACCCCTGCCAGCGAGGGCTCGCCCTGAAGATGGTCCACGACGGCGGTGACCGACGCGAGCTCCCGCGTCTCCTCTGTGTCCATGCCGGGAGGTGCCGCCTCCCCCGGGCTGAAGTCGCCGTCGTCGTCTGTTCCGATCTTGGGACAGACCACGTACACCTGGTGGCCGGCGTCGATCTCTTCCCGGGCACGTGCCCAGATCCGTGCCACCCAGCCGGGATTTTCCGCAAGGCCCACGAGGTAGGTGGTGATCGGGGCCCGGCCCTTTGGCAGTTCGTCGAGGGTGGAGGTCTCAAGGTCGCCAAACACGGTCATCGCTACGGTGCGGGGAATGGGCGTGGCGGTCATGACGAGCAGGTGCGGCGGTTTCCGGGCCTTCGCCCGCAGGGCATCGCGCTGTTCCACACCGAAGCGGTGCTGCTCGTCCACCACGATCAGGCCGAGGTCGTAGAAGGACACGTTGTCACTGAGGAGGGCGTGGGTGCCGATGATGATTCCTGCGGTCCCCGAGGCGGCGTCCAGCATGGCTTGTTTCCGTGCCGCAGTGGGCATGGACCCGGTCAGAAGCGTGACCTGCACGGACGGCCCGTTGCCCCCGGACGGCCCGCCGAGGAGTCCGTCGCTGGAGAGCACGCCCAGGGTGCGGCGGATGGAGTCGTAATGCTGGGCGGCGAGCACTTCGGTGGGCGCCAGGAGTGCGGCCTGGCCGCCGGCGTCGATCACCTGCAACATGGCCCGCAGCGCCACCACGGTTTTCCCTGAGCCCACTTCACCCTGCAGCAGCCGGTTCATGGGGGCTGCCTGCGCCAGTTCCGCGGCGAGGGTCTTGCCGACGGCGGCCTGGCCGGCTGTGAGCGTGAAGGGCAGGTCCTGGTCGAAGGCAGCCAGGAGACCGTCTGTGACAGGGCGCCGTGCGGTGGCTTCCTCGGCGGCGAGCTGGGCCCGGCGCCTGGCAAGCGCTGATTGCAGCACCAGGGCTTCCTGGTACCGGAACCGGTCCCGGGCGCGTTTCCAGTCGGCGGCGATTTCCGGCGCGTGGATGAGCCGGTACGCCTCCGCCACGGGCAGGAAGCCTTCCCTCGCGGCGACCGTAGGTGGAAGCGGATCCGGCAGCGCACCCAGGTCCACGGTTTCGAGCAGGGTGCCGATCACCTTCTGGATCCTCCAGCTGGGAAGCTTGGCTGTGGCGGGATACACGGGGATGGGCATCGCGGCGAGTTTCGCGGGGTCACCGGTGCCCTGCACGAAGGGGTCATCGTCCAGGAGCTGGAAGTCCGGGTTGGTGAGGCCCAGCTGGCCTTTGAAGCTGGTGACTTTTCCCGAGAACAGCGCCCGCCGTCCCTGCAGGAGCTCGGCTTTTGCCTTGTAGCCGTTGAAGAAGCTGATCTTGAGGGTCCCGGGCACTTTGCCGTGGTAGTCCCTGCCGCCCACCAGCCGGAGGCCCTGCTGCCCGTCGTCGTCGGAAACGATGACGTCCGTGATGGTCCCCCGCCGTGCCTGCATTGCCCGCGTGCTGCTGGACAGCACCCGGGCGATGAGGGTGACGTCCTCATTGAGCGGGAGCTCGCTGATGGGAGTCAGCTCACCGCGCATGAGGTAGCGGCGGGGAAAGTAATTGAGGAGGCCTTCGACAGTGGTGATGCCAAGGTGTTTTTCAATGACGGCCGCGGAGCGCTTTCCGATTCGGCGTTCCAGGGCGAGGTCCAGCTCAGCGTTCATGCCCGCCGGTGTTCACCTTTTCCGCATCCGGGTCCCGGGGAAGCGCCAACTCGCTGATGCTGATCTGGGACGGCTCCCCCAGCGACCTGATGATGTCCACGGCCGCGTCAGGTTCCGGAACGTGGACGTGGACCCGCCACCGGTAGTTGCCCTCGGGATCCGAGCCGTTGCCCACCTGGCTCATGATGACGGACTCGCCGATCTCGTCCAGCCGCTGCCGGAGGGTGGCGGCATTCAGGGGCGAAAGGTTGATGGTGCACATGACTTCCACGCCGTCGTCGTCCGGGATGGAAGTGTGGATGTGGGGATCGGAGACGTCGTAGCCGTGCAGGCCATCGAGGAGTTCGCTCTGCAATTCCTCGCCCAGGACGGCGGAGCGGAGGCAGTCGAGGATCAGCAGCATGCCCACGCCGCCCGCGTCCACCACATGGGCGGACTGCAGGGCATCGAGCTGCTCCTCGGTGTGGATCACGGCGGCCAGCGCACCCTCCACCGCCGCGTCCAGGGCCAGGCCCAGCGCATGGTTGCTGTCATCGCCGTCCTGGGCGGAGTCGACGGCGGCTGCCGCACGGGCTGCCGCTTCCATGACCGACAACATGGTTCCCGGAACTGGATCACTCAGTGCGGACCATGCGCGGATCTGGGCACGGTTCAGCGCTGCCGACAGGAGCGTGGAGGTCAACCGGGTATGGCCGGCAAGGGGTTCCGCGGCGGCGCAAAGAAACACGGAAAAAAGAGTTCCCGAGTTTCCCCTGGCTTCCTCCATGGCGGCCTGCCCGGCCGTGGCAAGGACTTCCCCGACGTCGACCGGGGCCGGCTGATCCTCGGCGAGCACCAGGGAGCGGGCGGCAGCGCGCACGGTGAGATAGAGGTTGGTGCCCGTGTCGCCGTCGGCCACCGGGAAGATGTTGATGGCGTTGAGCCGGTCGCTGTGGTTTCCCAGGGCAGTTTCAGCCTTGCCCAGCCACCTCTTCATCGCCAGCGCGTTGGCGGCAACCTTAGTGTGCAAAGTGATCCCATCCCCCGGTGTCCGCGGCCCGGCCCGCAATCAGGACGCCCGGGCCTTCGTCGGTACCGAGTGCATGTATCGAGCCTATCGCAGTGAATCCGGGTGGCAGCTGAACGCCCGCCGGGAATGTGGCCAGGAGCCCGTGGTCCTCTCCGCCGCCCAGCACCCATGCCGTGCCGTCCCCGCCCAGGCGGGCGGAGGCGGGGGCCAGGAGGTCCGCCAGTTGCGCCAGGCCGGCCGGATCGAGCGCGACGGCGACGTTGCTGGCGGCGGCCAGCCGCTTGCCGTCCCGCAGGAGTCCGTCCGAGATGTCCAGCATTGCCGTGGCACCCGCCGCCCGGGCTGCAGGCCCGGCATGCAGCGGCGGACGCGGCCGGCACTGCAGGTCCACGAAGGCGCGCTCCGCCGGGGTGAGGGTGTCCACGGCGATGTCCGATTCAAGCAGCGCCAGGCCTGCGGCGGCATGGCCTGCTGTTCCTGCCAGCGCCAGGATGTCCCCCGCCCGGGCGCCGGACCGCAGGACCGGCTGTCCGCCGTCGAGCGTCCCCAGCACCGCCACGGTTACCGAGATTTCGCGGCCCCGGCCCAGGTCCCCGCCGGCCACGGAGCAACGCGCGGCGCCAAGTTCACGGATTCCGGCTGTCAACCCGTCCGCCAGGTCCTCCACCCACCTCACGGGCGTGTCCACGGTGAGGGTGAGGCTGACCACCATGGACATTGCCTGTGCGCCCATGGCGTTGATGTCGCTGAGGTTTTGTGCCGCAGCCTTCCATCCTACGTCGAACCCGGTGGTGCGGTAGCCGTTGGGCCACAGGAGGCGGAAGTCCTGGTCCTGGACCTGGGTGTCGATGCTGATGACGGTTCTGCCGTCCGGGGCTGCGACGACGGCGGCGTCATCGCCGGGACCCAGCAACGTGCTGGCGGTGTGGCCCCCGGCCATCCGGAGGCGCGGAAAAATCCGGTCCAGCAGCTCGGCTTCGGAAAGGCCGGCGACGGTGGGCTGGCAGGCGACGCGGTTACGGAGGTCTTCAGGCACGCCACTACGCTACCGCGCCCGGCCGACATCGTGTCCGGGCGGGGACGACGTCGGCGATAGGCTGGGATCATGCACCATCCCCAGCTGCCCCTGTCCGCCCGTGCCGCCAGGATGGCGATGGTTGGGGGAATTGCCGCCCTTTCCTTGACCGCCTGCTCCCCCGCGGTGGACGTCACGCCCGCCAGGGACGCCGCCAATCCGCTGTGCGCACCGATGATGGTGGCCCTGCCGGACGCCATCGGCGATTCAAAGCTCCGGAAGACCAACAGCCAGGCCACCGCAGCCTGGGGCGACCCGTCGCTTGTCATCCTCCGCTGCGGCGTCAATGTGCCGGGCCCTACGACGGACCGCTGCGTGACCGTCAACGGCGTCGACTGGGTCATCAAGGAGGGCGACCCCGTGTGGACGCTGACCACCTACGGGCGGGAACCGGCCACGGAAATCCTGATGGACCCGGACAAAATCAGCTCCGCAACCGTACTCGCGGACCTGGCAGCAGCTGCCGAAAAGGTGCCGTCAGCACGGAACTGCGTGGGCCAGGAAGACCTGCAGAACCTGCCGAAGAGCCGGTAGGTCCAGGCGGGTGGGCCCACGCCGGGAGGGTTCCGGCGTGGATCAGCGAAGGCCGGTTTTGCGGTTCAGGGCCAGGTGGATGAGTTCGTCGATCAGGTCCGCGTAGCCCAGTCCGGACGCTGCCCACATCTGCGGGTACATGCTCTTGGGCGTGAAGCCGGGCATGGTGTTGATCTCGTTGATGATCAGTTCGCCCTCGGGGGTGTAGAAGAAATCCACGCGGCTCAGGCCCTCGGCGCCGACGGCGTCGAATGCGGCGGCCGCCAGCTCCCGGACCCGGGAGATCGCTTCCGCGGGGATGTCTGCGGGACAGCTCAGGGCTGCGGCATCATCCTCCACATACTTGGCGTTGAAGTCGTAGAACTCGTGCGTCCCCCCGGACACCGAGATTTCGCCCGGCATCGAGGTCCGGGGCGCATCGGTGCCCCTGCCTTCCAGGACAGCGCATTCGATTTCGCGGCCGACAATTCCGGCTTCAATGACCAGCTTGAGGTCGTGGCGGCGGGCCTCTTCGATCGCGGCGTCCAGGTCCTCAAGGGAATCAACCTTGGAGATGCCCATCGACGAGCCGGCACGGGCCGGCTTGACGAAGACGGGGAAACCGAGGCGGTCCACCTGCTTCCTGACGGATTCGGGATCCCGCTGCCACTGCCGGTCGGTCACAGCCACGTAGGGTCCCACGCGGAGTCCGGCGGCCTCGAAGACCACCTTCATGTAGTGCTTGTCCATGCCGACCGCCGATGCCAGGACTCCGGCGCCGACGTAGCGGGTGTCGGAAAGTTCAAGGAGCCCCTGGATGGTGCCGTCCTCGCCGAAGGGGCCGTGCAACAGCGGAAAGACCACGTCGACGGCGCCCAGTTCCTGCGGAACCTCGTTGGGGGACGCCACGATCAGCTGGTGTTCCCCGCCGATCTCAGCAAGCGTGACGGTCTGCGGGGAAGGTACTACCTCGGGGAGTGATGATGCGGCAAGCGACCACTGGGTGGTTTCGGCCGGGGCAAGAACCCACTGGCCGGTTTTGGCAATCCCGATGGGGATGACGTCGTACTTGTCCTTGTTGATCGCGCCCAGCACGCCTGCGGCGGTGACGCAGCTCACGGCGTGCTCGCTGGAGCGGCCGCCGAAAAGCACGGCGACCCGCGGCTTCCGGGTGGTGGCAGTTTCCCCTGTGTTGGGTGTGTCTTGGGACATGGTCAGTAATCGCCTTCAGGTTTCAATTCCCGGGACAGCAGAACCGGCCCCAGTTGGTCAACGGACAGCTTGCCTGCCAGCACCGCGACGACGGCGGCAGTGATGGGCATGTCGACGCCGAGCTTGCCGGCGAGTTCATGGACGGCCTGGCCGGATTTGATGCCTTCGGCGGTCTGGGTCATCTTTCGGCCCACCTCCTCCAGGGTCAGGCCCTGGCCCAGCAGCCTCCCGGCCGTGTGGTTCCGGGACAGCGCGGACGAACAGGTTGCCACGAGGTCGCCCAGCCCGGCGAGCCCGGCCATGGTCTTGGCCTCGCCGCCCAGCGCCAAGGCGAGGCGGGACGTTTCCGCGAGTCCCCGGGTAATCACCGAGGCCTTGGTGTTGTCCCCCATCTGCTTGCCCTCACAGATGCCTACTGCCAGCGCAATCACGTTCTTGACGATGCCGCCGATTTCGACGCCGACCACATCGGCCGTGGTGTAGGGCCGGAAGTAGGGGGCGGTGCAGGTCCGGGCGAGCCAGCCTGCAGTGGCGGAGTCAGCGCATGCCACGACTGATGCCGTAGGCTCTTCCCGCGCAATTTCCATGGCGAGGTTGGGTCCCGAGACAACTGCGATGCGTTCCAGCGGCAGGTCCAGTTCCTGTGCGATGACCTCGCTCATCCGCGCATCCGTGCCCAGCTCCAGCCCCTTCATCAGGGACACCACAACAGCTCCGGGAGCGATCATGTCCTTCCATTCGCGCAGCTGCGGGCGCAGCGACTGGGCCGGAACCGCCAGCACCACCAGGTCGGCTCCCGCCAGGACTGCGCGGACGTCTGTGGACGCCGTGATGCTCTCCGGCAGGACGATGTCCTTGAGGTACTCACTGTTGCGGTGGCAGTTGTTGATCTCTTCGACCACCCCGGCGCGCCTGCCCCAAAGCCTGATGACGCGCGGCGTTCCGGCGGCAATCGCAGCGTCCGCGAGGATCTTCGCGAAGGTTGTCCCCCACGATCCCGCACCCAGGACGGCTACCGTGCCCGCCGCCCCCGGCTTCCCGTCAGCGGTCACGGAGCTTCCGTTCCTGATTCGGGCTCGCCGCGGTCAACGAACCGTCCGTGCTTGGCCTGCGGCCGCTTGGCCGGGTCCCAGCGTTCGGCGGGAGGCTGCTCGCCGCGCAGGCCTGCCAGCAAAGTCGTGATCGCGTCCATGATCACTTCCGTCGCCTCCGTCAGGGTGGCCTTGTCCAGCGGGCGGCCGCGGAACGCACTCAGGTCCACCGGTTCGCCCACGACGACGCGTGAGTGCTTCCGGGGGAACACGTGGAACCGCTTGCCGTACCTGGGGAACACCTCGTGCGCGCCCCAGTGGGCAATGGGCACCACCGGAATATCGCCTTCGAGGGCCAGCCTTGCCGCGCCGGTATGCCCCTTCATCGGCCAAAGCCCGGGATCGCGTGTCAGCGTTCCCTCCGGGTAGATGATGATCGCCCCGCCCTCAGCCACAATCTCCTGGGCCACTTGCAGCGATCGGTTCGCTCCCGCCGTCGAGCGCTCCACCGGCACCTGCTTGGTGGCGCGCAGGAGCGCACCCAGGCCGGGAACCTTGAACAGCGCGGCCTTGGCCAGGAAGTGCGGGGCACGCTTCTGGTTGTAGAGCATGTGCCCCACAACAAGGGGGTCGATCTCCGTGCAGTGATTGGGGGCTGCGATGAAGCCGCCGGCGGGAAGTTTTTCGGTACCTTCCCACGTCTTGGACATCATCAGGTTCAGCAGCGGCCGGGCGATGCTGGCAATGAAAACAAATGTGGCCTTGCTTTTGGCCGATTCCTTCACGGTGCCGCGCTACTTCGTGGTGGTGATGTCGAAGTCGGCCCCAAGGCCGGCGAGCTTTTCCGTGAACCGCTCGTAGCCCCGGTTGATGATGTCGATGCCGGTGACCCGGGACGTTCCGGTGGCGGCCAGGGCGGCAATCAGGTGGCTGAACCCGCCGCGCAGGTCGGGGACATCAATGTCGGTTCCCTTGAGCTGGGTGGGTCCGGAAATCACCGCGGAGTGCAGGAAGTTGCGCTGGCCGAACCGGCACGGGACGCTGCCCAGGCATTCCCGGTGCACCTGGATGCTGGCGCCCATGCGGATCAGGGCGTCGGTGAAGCCAAAACGGTTCTCATACACCGTTTCGTGCACGATCGATACGCCCTCGGCCTGGGTCAGCGCAACCACCAGGGGCTGCTGCCAGTCCGTCATGAAGCCGGGGTGGACATCCGTTTCAAGGACCAGCGGGTTCAGCTTTCCGCCCTTGTGGTAGAACCGGATGCCGTCCTCGCCAATGTCCATTCCGCCGCCCACCTTGCGGTAGGTGTTCAGGAACGTCATCATGTCGCGCTGGGAGGCGCCTTCAACGAAGATGTCGCCGCGGGTCACCAGTGCGGCCGAAGCCCAGGACGCCGATTCGTTGCGGTCCGAGAGGGCACGGTGGTTGTAGCCGCCGAGGTCACGGACACCCTCGATGCGGATGGTCCGGTCCGTCTGCACGCTGATGATGGCGCCCATCTTCTGCAGCACGGCGATAAGGTCGATGATTTCCGGCTCGGTGGCGGCGCCGGACAGCTCCGTGATGCCTTCCGCGCGGGTGGCGCTCAGCAGGACCTGCTCGGTGGCGCCCACGGACGGGTACGGCAGCGAGATCTTGGCGCCGTGCAGGCCCTTGGGTGCAGAGATGTGGATGCCACCGGGGCGCTTCTCCACGACGGCACCGAACTGGCGCAGGACATCCAGGTGGTAGTCGATGGGACGGTCGCCGATCTTGCAGCCGCCCAGGTCGGGAATGAAGGCTTCGCCAATGGCATGGATCAGCGGTCCGCACAGCAGGATGGGGATGCGGGAGTCACCGGCATGGGCATCGATCGCGGTGCTCGGCGCCGTCTTTGCGGCCTTGGGATCGAGGGTGAGGTCACCGTTGACCGGGTCCTTCTCCACGGTCACCCCATGCAGCTGCAGCAGGGAGGTGACCACCTCCACGTCCTTGATCTCCGGCACGTTCCGCAACACCGAGGGTTCGTTGCCCAGCAACGCCGCCACCATTGCCTTGGGGACAAGATTCTTTGCCCCACGGACGCTGACGCGGCCTGTAAGCGGGACACCGCCGCGGATTGTCAGAACACTACTCATATACCGGTTTCCTCACGATCACTAGCCCCCAAAACCTTGCAAAGGCTCCAACCAAGCATAGGAGGTCGCGTTACCGAACCGAAATAAGGGGGTACCGGCGGCGGGGCGTGGCGCGGCCTTCGCCCGCTGCGCCGCGCCGCCGGCATGGTGGCCCAGGGGCTAGGAAAGCTTCGCCGGCAGGGTCTTGGGCTTGAACGCCTGGCGGGTCGCCTCGTAGGCGGTGATGTCGGCTTCATGCTGGAGGGTCAGCCCGATGTCGTCGAGGCCTTCCAGGAGCCGCCAGCGGGTGTAGTCGTCGATGTCGAACGGCGCCACGATGTTGCCGCAGACGACGGTCTTGGACTCGAGGTCCACCGTGACCTGGGTTCCCGGGGCGTTTTCGAGTTCCTTCCAGATGAGCTCGATGTCGTCCTGCGCAACCTGCGCGGCCAGCAGTCCCTGCTTGCCCGAGTTGCCGCGGAAGATGTCGGCGAACCGGGAGGACAGGACGGCTTTGAAGCCGTAGTCCTTCAGCGCCCAGACCGCGTGTTCACGGGAGGAACCGGTGCCGAAATCGGGGCCTGCCACCAGGACCGATCCCGCGTTGTAGGGCTCCTGGTTCAGGATGAAGGAGGGGTCCTTGCGCCAGGCGGAGAAGAGCGCGTCCTCGAAGCCGGTCCGGGTGATCCGCTTGAGGTAGACCGCGGGGATGATCTGGTCGGTGTCGACGTTGCTCTGGCGCAGCGGGACGCCGATACCGGTGTGCTTGGTGAACTTTTCCATTTGTGCTGTCCTAGGCTGCGTCGATGCGGATGGCGGCGGGTTCGGGAGCCGGGTCAAGGTCCGATGGAGAGCTGAGCGTGCCCCGTACTGCCGTGGCTGCGGCCACCACCGGGGAAACCAGGTGGGTGCGGCCACCCTTGCCCTGCCGGCCTTCGAAGTTTCGGTTGGAGGTTGAGGCGCAACGCTCCCCCACCTCCAGCTGGTCCGGGTTCATGCCCAGGCACATGGAGCAGCCGGCAAAGCGCCACTCAGCACCGAAGTCCTTGAAGACCTTGTCCAGGCCCTCGGCCTCGGCTTCCAGCCGGACGCGGGCAGAGCCGGGGACCACCAGCATCCGGATGTTCGGATCCTTTTGCCGGCCGCGGATGATGTCGGCAGCGGCACGCAGGTCCTCCATCCGGGAGTTGGTGCAGGAGCCCAGGAAGACGGTGTCCACGCGGATGTCCTTCATGGGCGTGCCGGCTTCGAGTCCCATGTACTGCAGGGCGCGCTCGGCAGCGGCCTTGGCGTTTTCGTCACCGAAGTCCCCGGGTGACGGAACGGACTCGGACAGGGACACGCCCTGGCCGGGGTTGGTGCCCCAGGTGACGAACGGCTCCAGGGTGTTGGCGTCCAGGTCAACCTGCACGTCGAAGGTGGCGTCGTCGTCGGTACGCAGCGTATTCCAGTACTCCACGGCGGCGTCCCAGTCCTCGCCTTCCGGCGCGTGGGGGCGGCCCTTCATGTACTCGTAGGTGGTTTCGTCCGGGGCCACCATGCCGGCGCGGGCGCCGGCTTCGATGGACATGTTGCAGATGGTCATGCGCGCTTCCATGGACAGGGCGCGGATCGCCGACCCGCGGTATTCCAGGACGTAGCCCTGGCCGCCGCCGGTGCCGATCTTGGCGATCACGGCGAGGATGATGTCCTTGGCGGTGACGCCGGGACGCAGTGTGCCCTCGACGTTGATGGCCATGGTCTTGAACGGCTTCAGGGACAGGGTCTGGGTGGCCATGACGTGCTCCACCTCGGAGGTGCCGATGCCCATGGCCAGCGCACCGAAAGCGCCGTGGGTGGATGTATGCGAGTCGCCGCAGACCACCGTCATGCCGGGCTGGGTGAGGCCCAGCTGCGGGCCCACCACGTGCACGATGCCCTGCTCGGCATCGCCCAGGCTGTGCAGCCGGACGCCGAACTCCGCGCAGTTGTTGCGCAGGGTCTGGATCTGGGTGCGGCTGGTCAGGTCGGCAATCGGTTTGTCGATGTCCAGCGTGGGGGTGTTGTGGTCCTCGGTGGCAATGGTCAGGTCCGGCCGGCGCAGCTTGCGGCCGGCCAGCCGCAGGCCTTCGAACGCCTGCGGGGACGTGACTTCGTGGACCAGGTGAAGGTCGATGTACAGAAGGTCCGGCTGGGCGTTGGCACCATCGCCGTCACCTTTGCGCACCACATGTGCGTCCCAGACTTTCTCGGCCAATGTCTTTGCCATGGCCATCTCCCTTCACTGCTGTTTGGCTGATTGATCCAACTGAATCAGGACGGCTCCGCGCTGCGCCAGCCGAAAGATTTGCATCTCAGATATTGAGACGGCAATATCATTACATGGACAATTCTAGTGGAGTCGGTGTCATTGATAAAGCGGCCCAGGTGCTCGATGCCCTTGAGGCCGGCCCCACCACGCTGGCGCAGCTGGTAGCCGCCACCGGCCTGGCCCGGCCCACTGTCCACCGCCTCGCTTTGGCGCTGGTGCACCACCGGCTGGTCAGCCGAGACATCCAGGGCCGGTTCGTGCTCGGCAGCAGGCTTGTGGAGCTTGCCTCCGCCGCCGGGGAAGACCGCCTGATCGCCTCGGCCGGGCCCGTACTCATGCAACTGCGCGATGCCACCGGCGAAAGCGCCCAGATCTTCCGCAGGCAGGGTGACTGGCGCGTATGCGTCGCCTCCGCGGAGCGCCCCATCGGCCTGCGCGACACCATTCCCGTGGGCACGCAGTTGTCCATGAAGGCCGGCTCTGCCGCGCAGGTCCTGCTCGCCTGGGAGGATCACGACAGGCTCCTCGAGGGCCTGCAGTCGGCCCGTTTCACGCCGACCGTCCTGGCAGGAGTACGACGCCGGGGCTGGGGACAGAGCCTTGGCGAGCGTGAGCCGGGGGTCGCCTCCGTTTCGGCACCGGTGAGGGGTCCGTCCGGCAGGGTGATTGCCGCCGTCTCCATTTCCGGTCCCATTGAGCGGCTGACCCGCCAGCCCGGTCGCCTGCACGCCGAAGTTGTCTGCAATGCCGGGCGCATCCTCACCGAGGCCCTCCGCAAGAACAACGACTAGGCTCCTGCCGGCCCCACCGGGGCTCCGGCCGCTAGGCTGTGCCCATGGGCAGCTATGCGGTGTTCCTCCGCGGCATCAACGTGGGCGGGATCAATATCAAGATGGCGGACCTGCGGGACGCGCTGAAATCCTGCGGCTTCACGGACGCAAAGACCCTGCTGGCCAGCGGAAACGTGGTGCTCAGCAGCACCCTGGACGCAGCATTGGTCAAACAGGAATGCGAAAAGTGCCTCCGGGCCGCCTTTGGCTATGAAGCGTGGGTTGTGGTCCTGGACGCCGGGCGGGTGGCCCAACTGGTGGATGGCTGCCCCTACCCGGACGACGACAGGTCCACCCACACCTACATCACCCTGTCCTCGGACACCGCCGTCCTTGACGAACTGGAGGCGGCCGGGTCAGCCCTTGAAAGCCAGGACCAGCAGCGGCTGGGGCCCGAAGCGCTTGCCTGGCTGGCCCCGGCGGGAGGGACACTGGACAGCCCCTTCAGCAAGATCAGCGCGAAAACGAAGTTCAAGGCCGCAACCACCACCCGCAACCTGCGCACCCTCATCAAGGTCCGGGACGCCGCTGTCGCCCTGGCGGGCGGCTAGGTCATTATGGGCCGGTAGCAGCCCTACGGCCCCATGGCCTTCTTCAGCGCCTTGTTGAAGGCTGCCAGCCTGGCAATCTCCTCCTCCACGGGCGCCACCACCAGCTCCTGCGCCGCCGCTGCCACGGCGCTGTTCAGCCGCCGTCGTGCCCTTGCAGCGCGCACCCGGGCAGCACCGGACGCAATGAAACGGCCGGTGACCGCCAAAAATATCCCCAGCACCAGGCCGAAGGCGATCATCAAGGTGGGTACCGGCCAGCCTTCCGCGCGTGGAACTTCGGGCACCGGCAGCTGCAGGTAGGCCAGTCCGGCCAGGACGCCAAGCCAGCCCAGGCCGCCCAGCACCGTCAGCAGCGCCAGCCACTGAACCACGTTGAAGGCACCCCACCACCACGCCTTGCGGTTGGCCCCGATGTCGGTCCCGGCGATGGCCTGGTCCAGGGCGTCGGGCAGCCGGTCCCGGCCGGCCCTGGCCCTCCCCCTAATTGCTGCCCGCCAGGGTCCCGGAGCCCCCTCGCTGGCCGCGTCCGCAAATTCCCTGACGGCAGCGTCCGTCCGGGCCCGCTCCGGCGCGCCGGCGGGCGGCAGGGAGGTCCGGTTCAGCCCGGCAGGTGAATCCCTGCGGAGATTGAGGCGGCGCAGCGGGTCCGGGCGGAACCTGGAGAGCCAGCGGGTGACGGGCCAGCCGGTGCGCCGGACGGACTCCAGCCGGTAGGACTGGCCGACGGCCCGCACCACGGCAGGCACGTTCGCTGCCACAGCCAGTTCGTCCGCGAGCCGGGACCTGGCGGCCGGCCGGACCCCTGCGGCGTCGCCGTCCCCGGAAGCCTGCCGCAGGTCCTGCCCGGCCTTGGTGATATCCGCCTCCAGCCGCCGGGACTGGGCCTGGCGCTGGACGGCCACCTTCCGGATCGCCGCCCGCACTTCCCCGATCCCCGCCCCCGTCACCGCCGATGAAGGGAGGACCCGCACCTGTCCCAGCCCCTCACCTGCAAGGATTGCGTGCAGCGAGTCGAGCACGGGCTGCACATCGTGTTCCGGGAGCCGGTCCACCTGGTTCAGGACCACAAGCGTGACGGCCCCGTGCGAAGCGTGCGGCGCCAGGAACCCATGGTGGACGGCAGCGTCGGCATACTTCTGCGGGTCCAGCACCCACACCAGGACGTCCACCATCCCCACCATCCGCTGCACGATCCCGCGGTTGGCTGCATGGGTGGAGTCGAAGTCAGGCAGATCGAGCAGGATCAGCCCCGTCTGTTCGTCGGCGAAGCCGTCCACCGGCGCGGCGTGATGCCGGTTTCCCACTTCCAGCCAGTCGAGGAGGGCTTCGCTGCCTGCCGCTCCCCAAACACCTGCCAGTGGTTCCGATGTCGTCGGACGGCGGGCCGCCGCCGTCGCGATCTCCGCGCCGCTGACCGCGTTGAAGAGGGAGGACTTGCCGCTTCCGGTGGCCCCGAAAAATCCCACCACGGTGTGGTCGCCGGACAAGGAACGGCGGGAACTTGCGCGCTCCAGGACGTCGAACACGTCCTGCAGCGCCTGGTCCGGCAGGACCCCCTCCCCCAGCTCCCGGGCGTCCTGGAGCGCCTGGAGCCGGGCGTCCAGTTTGGAGGACGCGTGTGCCCCGCTGTGGCGGCTCACGCGCTCTCCGCCAGCCGGGCCAGTTCCCCGGCCTGCGCAGCAAGGCGTTGTGCGAGGGCGGGATTGCCTTCCGGCAGCCGCTGCAGGAACTTCTCCTGCTCGTCTGCCAGCAGGCGCCGGCACCGCGTGGCCAGATCTTCACGGGCTTTATCAGCCATGCGGCGCACGGCGTCCTCGCCGAACACCGCTTCCAGCAGGCGCTGGCCCACGACGGCGGTTCCGCCCGCCACGCCGATCTCCAGTCCGGTCAGGCCCGCAGTCATCGAAAACACCACGATCATCAGCGCGGCGCCGAGGCCGTTGATGCCAAAGGACAGCCACCGGGCCTGCGTCCGCCGTCCCTGGCCTTCCGTCCGGATCAGCTCCATCAGGGCTTCCTGCCACGCCCGGATTTCCGCTGCTGCCCGTTCGGCGAACCCGGGCGCCGTCCCCGACAGGTCGTCCGGACCCAGCAGCTGCCGCCCCGCGGGGTCTGAGCGCCACCGCTGGTCGGTGTCCTCCGCTGCGTTGGCTGCCTCGTCCACAATGACGGCCTGAAGCCCGGTTTCGATGGCCGCCTCAACCCCGACGGCCGGTGCCGGTTCACCGCGGAAGAAGGCCCCCAGCCTGTCCCGGAACCGCCCCACATTCTGCTCAAGGGCGCGGAAGAATTCACCGGTGCCCACAAAATCCTGCCACCGGGCCAGCACTTCGCCCCGGAGGAGTGCACCGTCGCGGGTGGCATCAAGGATCCGCTTGGCGGCATCCGCGTAAGCCGCCACGGCGTCGGCCTCAAGTCGCGAGGCGGCCAGCTCCTGCTCACGGACGGCGCCGGCGATATCCGGAATCCGATGGGCCAGGGCGCGGACGGTTCCATTCAGGGTCCGCCGTGCGACGGCGGCCCGGCCGGCAGCATCGGCGGCCAGGGCACCAAGCCAGTCCCGCAGCTCATTGACAGCGCCGGGAGGCAGCATGCCGTGCGGATCAAGGACCGTCTCGGCGATGATGAACAGCCGGCTCCCACCGAGCCCCTCCCGGTCGAGCAGGCCGCGGAGGTCCTCGCTTACCTCCGCCTGCGCGCCCGGCGGCACCCGGTCCAGCACCACTGCCACAGTAATGTCCCGCGCCGCCGCGTCCAGGAGGAGCTTCCAGGGAACGGCGTCCGCGTACCGGTTGGCTGTGGTGACAAACACCCACAAGTCCGCGGCGGCCAGCAGTTGCCCGGCCAGCAGGCGGTTTTGGTCGGAAATGGAGTCAACGTCCGGGGCGTCAAGGAGTGCGATGCCGGCCGGAACCGCCGGATCGGCCAGCAGCACCAGCGAAGCGGCGTCGCGCGGCTCCGGCATGGCGCCCGCGGCGGCCGGACTGCCGGCGAGGAAACCGCGGATCCGGCTTAGCCCGGGCAGGACCCGCTGCCCTTCAAACCATGTTCCCTCCGCGGGGTTGTGCAGCAGGATGGGCTGGCGGGTAGTGGGGCGGATGGCCCCGGCCCGCGTGACGGGATGCCCCACGAGCCCGTTCACCAGGGTGGATTTGCCGGCACCGGTGGAACCGCCGACGACGGCAAGCAAGGGGGCGTCCAGGCTCCGGTACCGCGGAAGGATGTAGTCGTCCAGCTGCGCCCTTGCGGCCGACGTTTCGCGGCGTGCCTGGTCCGCGCCCGGCAGCGCGAGCGGCAGCAGCACATCGTCCAGGCCGCTGCGGATCTCCTCCAGCAGGGTCACTGCCGCCATGGCGTGCGGCACCGGCGGGATGGGGCGGCCGTGCTCGTCATGGGAGGTCACAGCTACATCATGCCAGTTGAGTAGGGGGCGCGAAGTTCCACCGCGTGTCGTCCCCAGCAGGGAATTCCCCCGCAGCAGGACGATTTTCTTCGAAACGACAGGCGGTCTCGTCCGGCTGGAGGGGAACCGGCCTGATGCTCATAAAAAATGGCCCCGGGCTAATGCCCGGGACCATTTCGATGGTGACCCCAGCGGGATTCGAACCCGCGTTACCGCCGTGAGAGGGCGGCGTACTAGGCCGCTATACGATGGGGCCAGAGTACTTCCGGCAGCGTTTCCGCCGCTCAAGCTCAGTGAGTATTTCACACACTTTGCCGTGGTTTCAAATCGGCGAACCGAGTGGAAACCTACTGAATTCCAGCTGAAGCCAGCTTTCAAATCAGAGCTGGGATACCAGGACTCGAACCTAGAATGACGGTACCAGAAACCGTAGTGTTGCCAATTACACCATATCCCAATGGCACTTTCGGGCCGGTTTTCAGGGCTTTTTCCCTGCTCCGTGCGCCTCAGCACGAGAAATTACTTTACCCGAGACTTTCGGCTCGCACAAATCGGGATCGACGAAGTCGCCGGCAGCCGCATGGACTTCTCCATGCGGGCCCTTGCCCACGCTCCCGCCGTATGGTTACCCTCGAGTAAGTTACCCATCAGTAACAACTTCCCGTCCCGCTATCCGGGCACCCCCACGAGGAAACAGGATGGCCCTCCCACCAACGGTTTCGACCACCGGGCAGCGTCGCCCGGTGGCCCAGTTAGGAAGTGTCAGCGTTGACAACCCGCACAGAATCCATCGCAACAGCCAAGCCCAAAACCCGGTCCCAATCCATCGCCATCACCGCACTGTCCCTGCTGCTGGCTCTTTTCCTTGCGGTTTATACCTTCCTCACGGGCCAGATCGCCAACGGTGCCGCGCAGCTGATGGACGGAGCAGAGCAGGCTGCCGCGGGGGCCAACCAACTCAAAGACGGTTCGGGCCAGCTGGCAGCAGGAGCAGGGGCCGCGAACAAAGGCGCGGCGCAGGTGAAGGACGGCTCGGACAAGGTCAGGGACGGCAGCAGCGAATTGAATGCCGGCGCCGCGGCCCTGCAGTCGGGGGCCGGCCGGATCTTCTCCGGAGTCCGCGACCAGCTGGCACCAGGGGTGGACAAGCTGCACGCCGGTACCACCAAGCTGCAGAATGATGTGCTGAACAAGCTGGTACCGGGTGTCTACCAGGTGGACGACGGCGCACGGAAGCTTCAGTCCGGCGCCGTCGCTCTTTCCGCTGCGCTGACCCCAACGGCGTCCGGAAACGCACCCAACAACCTTGCTGACGGCGCGGGCCGGATCGCTGCAGGCACGGGCCAGCTCGCCGCAGGTGCCGGCGATCTTGATGCCGGCGCCACCAAGCTGCGCAGCGGGACCGCAGCGCTGAAGGACGGCACCGGCCAGCTGGCAGCCGGAGCAAACCGGCTCAAGGGTTACCCGGGTGCCGGCAACGACCCCGCACAGGGCGACGGGCTCGCCGCACTCAGCCAGGGACTGGACCAGCTCGAAGCGGCAGCGAACGGACCGCAGGGCCTGGTACCCCTTGCAGTGATCAAGGACCAGATAGCCAAGCTGGCCGACGGCGGCCGGAGGGCCTATGCCGGGGCGGTACAGCTTGACGCCGGCGCAGCAAAGGTCAACGGCGGGGCCGGGGCCCTGGACGACGGCGCCGGGCAGCTGAAGACCGGAACGGGCAGGCTGGCCACGGGAGCCGGCGAGTTGAACGACGGCGCCGGACGGTTGAAGGCGGGCTTTGCCACCCTGGCGGAAAAGCTCAATGCGACGGATCCGCAGAACCCGGGCGTGGTGCTGGGCACGTCGATGCTGGCCGAGGGGACGGCGAAGATCCGGGTGGGGATGGACGGTGTGCCGGGCGACCCCGACCGTCCCGGCCTGATCTACGCCGCCAACAACCTCCAGGACGGCACCACCCGGCTCAGCGCGGGCATCAACGGCGGCGGCGACCCGGCGAACCCGGGCCTGCTGGCGGGAACGGAAGCCCTCTCCGACGGAACCGTCAAGCTCAGCAGTGGGACGGGCCAACTGGAATCGGGGTCCGCACGGCTCGCCGAAGGATCCGGTCAGCTGGCCGATGGCAACGGCCGGCTGGACGACGGTTCCGGCAAACTGGCGGAAGGCGCCGGCAAGCTGGCGGACGGCAACGCGAAAATCGCTGCCGGCACGCAGGAGCTGCACACGAAAGTGGCGGCAGTGTCGCCGTCGTCCTGGCTGGACAACCCGGGCATCGCCCTGCTGCTGATCGCGCTGCTCGTGGCCGCCGCCGTCGCGGCCTACCTGCTCCTGCGCCGCCGTGCCGCGGGCCTGCGGGCCCCCTGACAGCTGACGCAGACAGGCCGGGACCGCGGCCCTGCAAAAAGGGGGGCCGCGGTCCCGGCCTGCAACGCCTATGTGGCCGGCTGGTCCGGTTAGGCCAGCAGTTCCTCCAGGGAAGCAACCATGCTGCCCTCGAAGCCCTCCACAACCTCACCCATGCGGTTCAGCCAGACGCCCAGCAGCCCTGCCGCCGTCGAACCCTCCGCATCCAGCAGCCGGTTATCGCCCACGTACAGCGTTTCGCCCGGGGCAGTGCCCAGCAGCCGGACGCCCTCAAGGTACATGGCCGGATCGGGCTTGGCCACGCCAAGCGTGTCCGTGCCCACCAGGTGCGTGATCCGCTCCAGCCCGGCCCCGTCCAGCTTGGCGCGCTGGTAGTCATGGACGTTGTTGCTCACGGCGCCGTAGGGCACTCCCGCATTGTCCAGGACGTCCAGGAGGGGCAGCACATCGGGGAACGGCTTCACGTACGCGGGCTGCTTCTCCATGTAGGCCGCCAGCCACCGGTGCGACTCCTCGCCCTCGCCCAGGTCAACGCCGAAGTGTCCCAGTGCCGCACGCCCGCGGAGCAGGCGTTGTTCGTTGAACGTCAGCTCGCCGGCCAGGTAGCGGTCGTAGAAGTGGGTGGTCTCGTGGGTGAAGATGCGGCCGAACCGCTCCCACCCGGCCTGGTCCAGTCCGGGCAGGAGGTGTTCGCTGACCTCGCGCAGCGCGGTGGTCATCGAATACTCGAGGTCCACCAGGGTGTCGTCAATGTCGAACAGGACGCCCCGGACACGGCCGAAAGGTGTCTCCAGTATGCCGGCTCGGGCCGCTTGGCTGGGAGCGGTCATCAGCCGCGGAAGGCGCGGAGCCGGCGCAGGGAGGACTCCTTGCCCAGGATCACCATGGACTCAAACAGCGGCGGCGACACGCGGCGGCCGGAAACGGCCGTGCGCACCGGGCCGAAGGCAAGCCTCGGCTTGATGCCCATGTCCTCCACCAGGGCCTGCTTGAGTGCGGCCTGGATGTTGTCCGGCGTCCATTCCGCCACCGGTTCCAGCGCGGCGATGGCGGCATCAAGGACCTCGGGAAGGTTGGCGGGAAGGCCTTTGCGTGCGTCGTCGGCGATGTCGATGGCGTCATCGGCCTTGAACAGGAACGCCAGCATGTCCGGGGCTTCGCCCAGGAGCGTGATGCGTTCCTGGATCAGCGGCGCCGCCTCGGTGACGATTTCCTCTTCGCGGTCTGTCAGGATCTCCCCCACCAGGCCTGCCTCGCGCAGGTAGTGCGCAACGCGGTCACGGAACACCTTGGGCTCGAGCATCCGGACGTGGGTGCCGTTGATGGCCTCGGCCTTCTTCAGGTCGAAGCGGGCCGGGTTGGCCAGGACGTCGTGGACGTCAAAGTGCTCCACAAGCTGCTCCACCGTAAAGATGTCCTCGTCCGCGCTGAGGGACCAGCCCAGCAGGGACAGGTAGTTCAGCAGCCCTTCCGGGATGAAGCCCCGCTCCCGATGCAGGAACAGGCTGGACTCGGGGTCGCGCTTGGACAGCTTCTTGTTGCCCTGGCCCATGACGTAGGGAAGGTGGCCGAACTCCGGCATGTACTCGGCGACGCCGATGGCGTACAGCGCCCGGTACAGGGCGATCTGGCGGGGCGTGGAGCTGAGCAGGTCCTCGCCGCGCAGCACATGGGTGATGCCCATCAGAGCGTCGTCCACCGGGTTGACCAGCGTGTAGAGCGGCGCACCGTTGGCCCGCACCACGGCGAAGTCAGGGACGGAACCGGCCTTGAACGTGATGTCGCCGCGGACCAGGTCGGTGAACGTGATGTCCTCGTCCGGCATGCGCAGGCGGAGGACAGCCTGCCGGCCCTCCGCCCGGTACTGCGCCAGCTGCTCCTCCGTCAGGTGCCGGTCAAAGCCGTCGTAGCCAAGCTTCGGGTCCCGTCCGGCCGCGCGGTGGCGCGCCTCGATCTCCTCCGGGGTGGAGAAGGACTCGTAGATGAACCCGCCGTCATGCAGCCGCTTGATGACGTCCTGGTAGATGTCGCCGCGCTGGGACTGCCGGTACGGCTCGTGCGGGCCGCCGACCTCAACGCCCTCGTCCCAGTCGATGCCCAGCCACTTCAATGCGTCGAGCAGCTGGTGGTAGCTTTCCTCGCTGTCCCGCGCCGCGTCCGTGTCCTCGATGCGGAAAACCAGCGTGCCCTTGGTGTGGCGCGCGTAGGCCCAGTTGAACAGGGCCGTCCGGATCAGTCCAACGTGCGGGGTACCCGTGGGCGACGGGCAGAAACGGACCCGGACGGGCGTCTCGGCGGTAACGGGCGGAATGGCTGCGGCGGGTGACGAAGAAGCGATAGTCATAGTGGCTTCAACTTTACCCGCCTGGCCGGGTCCGGCCTTCCGCCGGCCGGACAGGCCTAGCGGCGGACGATGGGGTTGGAAAGCCGTCCGATGCCCTCGATTTCCACCTCGAAGCGGTCGCCCTCCTTGACCAGGCCCACGCCGGCGGGCGTGCCGGTCATGATCACGTCGCCCGGCAGCAGGGTAAACGCCTGCGATACCACCGACACCAGTTCGCGCACGCCGCGGATCATCTGGCTGGTGCTGCCGTCCTGGCGCACTTCACCGTTGAGCCTGCCCTGGATCCGCAGGTCCTCCGTGTCCAGGTCGGTCTCGATCCAAGGCCCCAGCGGCGCGGAGGTGTCGAAGCCCTTGGCGCGGGTCCACTGCAGATCCGTTTTCTGGACGTCGCGGGCCGTGAGGTCGTTGCCGCACGTGTAGCCGAAGATGACATCGTCCACGCGGTCTTCCGGCACGTCCTTGCAGATCCGGCCGATCACCACGCAGAGTTCAGCTTCGAAGGAGACCTCTTCGGAGAACTCCGGCAGGACTACGGGGTCGTTGGGGCCCACGACTGCGGTGTTGGGCTTCAGGAAGAGCAGCGGCTGGGCGGGGACCTCGTTGCCGAGTTCATGGGCGTGATCCACGAAGTTCCGGCCAACGCCGATCACCTTGCTCCGCGGGATGATCGGCGCCAGCAGCCGGACGTCCTCCAGCTTGTGGCGCACGGATGTGCGCTCCACGCCATGGAAGAAGGGGTCGCCGTGGATGACAGTGATTTCCTCACTGCCCGGTTCACCTTCCATAACGCCGTACAGGGGATCGGAATCGACTACAAACCTGGCAATACGCATGGCTCCTACCCTACCGTCCCGCCGGTGCCGCCTGGCCCGCGCTGCCGCCGCCGCGCAGGTAGGACAGCTGCGCGGCCACGGACAGCTCGGCGGCACGCCGCACGGAAGGCTCGACGTCGGAATAGACGGCGTCGGCCACTTCCCCCGCGGCTGCATCCTGGCCCAGCCGGTCCAGCGCGGCGCGGATCTGCGCCAGCCGTTCTTCCCGGTGTGTCCGGTAGTCCCGTGCGATGGCTTCAAGGGAGGGCAGCACCGGGCCGTGGGCCGGGAGGACGGTTGCGGGCCCCAGCGCTTCGAGCCGGTCCAGGGATGCCAGGTAGTCGCCCAGCGTGCCGTCCGGATAATCCAGGACGGTGGTGCCGCGGCCAAGGACGGTGTCGCCCGTCAGCACCGATCCATGGTCCCCGTCCGCAGGCAGGTGGAAACAGACGGAGTCTGAGGTGTGGCCGGGCGTGGCCAGGACGACGATCTCCAGCCCTGCGGCCTGAATCACCTCTCCATGGACCAGCGGCACTCCCCCGCCGTGGCAGTGGCCGGGATCCGCCGCCCGGACCGGCGCGCCCGTCAGTTCATGCAGGCGGGCGGAACCCGCCGTATGGTCCGCGTGCCGGTGGGTCACCAAAATCAGTTCGACGGCGGCGGTCCCGGCCAGTGCGTTCAGGTGCGTTTCGTCCCGGGGACCGGGATCCACGACCACCACGGAGGAATGGCCGGGGGCACGCACGAGGTAGGAGTTGGTGCCGTCCAGGCTCATGGGGCCGGGGTTGGGTGCCAGGATGAACTGTGTGAGCCCGGAGCTGCGCTGCAGCCGGGGGCCGGAAACTGAAGTCACCGGTCCATCCTTGCATCCGGCGCTGCCCCACCCCAGCCCCGCAGCGCGTCGGTGTGCCGGCATCCACCCCGCAACAGTCAGCAGCTTGTTCGCACAACCACGCCTTCAAGGTCAGGATCTGCGAACCAGCCCAGGAATGCCTGTTGGCCGGAACGCAGGACGGCGCCTGCCGGACCCAAGTCCGGCAGGCGCCGTCGTACATTGAAAACTGCCAGGCTATGCCAGGCGGGTCAGCCAGCCGTGGGTGTCCGGCTCCGTGCCCGTCTGGATGCCCAAGAGCTTTTCGCGGATGGCCATGGTGGTCTCCCCCGCCTTGGCGTCCTCGGAACCGATGAACTCGGTGGCGTCCTTGAGGACTCCGATGGGAGTGATGACGGCTGCCGTGCCGCAGGCGAACACTTCGGTGATGTCACCGGAGGCCACGCCGTCACGCCACTCGTCAAGGGTGATCTTCCGCTCGGAAACCTCGCGGCCCATGTCCTTGGCCACCTGGATGACGGACATCCGGGTGACGCCTTCCAGGATGGTCCCGGTGAGCGCGGGCGTTACCAGCGAGCCGTCCTTCATGACGAAGAACACGTTCATGCCGCCCAGTTCTTCCACGGCGTTGTCGTTGGCCTGGTCAAGGAACAGGACCTGCTTGCACCCGTTGGCCTCGGCCTCCTGCTGCGCGATCAGCGAAGCCGCGTAGTTGCCGCCGCACTTGGCGTCGCCGGTGCCGCCACGGCCGGCGCGGGCATACTGCCGGGAGATCCAGATGGACACGGGCTTGAGCTCGCCGCCGAAGTAGTTGCCGGCAGGCGAGGCGATCACCCGGAAGGACACCTCGCGGGCGGCGCGGACGCCCAGGAAGGCCTCGGTGGCGATCATGAACGGCCGCAGGTACAGGGCCTCGCCGTCGCCGGAGGGGACCCACTCCTTGTCCACTGCCACCAGTTCGCGGATGGCGCCGAGGAAGTATTCGGCCGGCAGTTCCGGAAGGGCCAGCCGGCGGGCGGATTTGTTCAGCCGCGCCGCGTTCGCCTCCGGGCGGAAGGTCCAGATGGACCCGTCCGCGTGGCGGTAGGCCTTCAACCCTTCGAAGATCTCCTGGCCGTAGTGGAAGACGGCGGCGGAAGGATCCAGGACGATCGGACCGTAGGGTTCGATCCGGGCATCGTGCCAGCCGCCGTTGCCGTCCGCGTCCACGCTGTAGTCCACGATGGCGGTGTGGTCGGTGAAGTAGTTGCCGAATCCCGGGTTTGCCAGGATGGCTGCACGCTCTTCGGCGGACTTCGGGTTGGCCGAAGGCTGCCGGGTGAATTCGACGCCATGGGCGGTCTGGGTCATGGTTCCTCCACGATCGGCCGCCACCTCGTTCAGCGCTGAACGGCGGGGCGGCATTTGGTGATTCGAGACAAGCTTACGCCCGATGCCGGATGCCCCGGCGCGGGCTAAAGGCCGGCGGTGATGGCGTCGCCCACGGCCGTGGTGCTGCGTGCGGTGCCGTCACGCTTTTCGACGTCGGCAACCACGGCAGCTTCAATCCTGCGGGCGGCGTCCGTGTAGCCCAGGTGGTCCAGCAGGAGGGCCGCGGAGAGGATCGCCGCGGTGGGATCTGCCTTGCCTTGGCCGGCGATGTCCGGCGCGGAACCGTGGACCGGTTCGAACATGGACGGCGCCGTGCGGTCCATGTTGATGTTGCCGGAGGCGGCCAGGCCGATGCCGCCGGTGATGGCAGCGGCGAGGTCGGTGATGATGTCGCCGAACAGATTGTCCGTGACGATGACATCGAAGCGGGACGGGTCCGTGACCATGAAGATCGTGGCGGCGTCCACGTGCAGGTAGTCGTGCGTGACGTCCGGGAATTCCTGGGCGACGGCTTCGACGGTGCGCTTCCAGAGGTGGCCGGCGAAGACCAGGACGTTGTGCTTGTGCACCAGGGTGACGTGCTTGCGTTCCCGTGCGCTGGCGCGTCGGAAGGCGTCACGGACCACGCGCTCCACGCCGTGGGCGGTGTTCAGGGAAACTTCGGTGGCTACCTCGTGCGGGGTGCCCGCACGCAGGGTGCCGCCGTTCCCGACGTAGGGCCCTTCAGTGCCTTCGCGGACCACGATGAAGTCGATGGTGCCGGGGTTGGCCAGGGGGCTGCCGACGGTGCCGTAAAGCCGGGAAGGCCGCAGGTTGACGTAGTGGTCCAGGCTGAACCGGAGCTTGAGGAGCAGCTCACGCTCGATGATGCCGGACGGGATCCGGGTGTCGCCGGGGGCGGCGCCCACCGCGCCGAAGAGGATGGCGTCGCGGGTCTTCAGGTCGGCCAGGACGTCGTCCGGCAGGGTCTCGCCGGTGCGAAGCCAGTGCTCGGCGCCGAGTTCGTAATGCGTGGGCTTGAGCTCCACGCCCTCCGCCGCAACAGCCTTTTCCAGGACTTTAAGGGCCTCGGCAATGACCTCGGGGCCGATGCCGTCGCCGGGAATAACTGCAAGATCGATGGAGGATGCGCTCATGTCTTCAGGGTAGCCAGACCATCCATATGCTGGTCAAGCCGTCCCATATTCCGGACACCGGGTCCGTCGGCGGCGTTGGAGTCCCGGACGTGTACAGCGATCAGCCCCAGGCATGAGGCACCCGCCACCGCATCAGCATAGAGTTTCGGGGTGGAATTACGGCACAAGGCTTATCACTGGCTCCGGGTCAACACCTTCCGGGTGGACCTGGTCCTCATGCTGGCGCTCCTGCTTTTCTGCGGCCCGGTGTACCTCATCGCGGACCGACCCTGGCACTTCGTGCTGTCGAGCGCACTGGTGGTGCCGCTGGCATGGCGACGCACCCGGCCGGTGCCCGCGGCGGGCGCCATTGTGCTGGCATCTCTGGCGTTGTGGGCGTCCGGGCTGGAGCCCCTGGCGGGATTGATGGCTGTTCCGCTGATCATCTATGCCGTTGCCGCCTACGGTCCTGCCTGGGCCAGCCGGTCGGTCCTTGGCCTGGGCCTGCTGGGCGGCGTGCTGCTGACCACCCGAAACCTCAGCAGCACGGCCCAAACGGGCGTGCTGGGCCTCACCATCAGTGCCGTGTACACCGTACTGATCTGGATGCTGGTGTTGTTCAGTTGGACCCTCGGGGACTTGACACGCGTCCGCCGTCAGCAGCTGCAGACCCTCGCGGACCGTGCCCGTCGGCTCGAAACCGAACAACAGCAGGAACGCTCCCTGGCCGCCGCCGATGAACGCGCCCACATTGCCCGTGAGATGCACGACATCGTGGCGCATTCCCTGTCCGTGATCATCACCCAGTCCGACGGTGCACGATACGCCGCGGCAGCCAACCCTGCCGTGGCCACGGAAACGCTGGCCACCGTCGCCGCCACGGCACGGGAATCGTTGGCGGAAATGCGCCGACTGCTGGGTGTGCTGCGGCACGGCGATGAGTCCACCACCCGCCCGTTGCCCGGACTTGTGGACCTCGATGAGCTGTTCCTGGGGTTCCGTTCGGCCGGCCTGCCGCTGGACGTCGAACAGCTGGGATCGCCGCGGCGCACCCTGCCTCCGGGCGCCGAACTCACGGCATACCGGGTCCTCCAGGAATCCCTGACGAACGTCCTCAAGCATGCAGGTCCGCGGGCCCGGGCCCGGGTTTTGGTGCGGTGGCAGCCACGCGGGCTGCAGCTCGAAGTGCACGACGACGGCCGGGGCGCTGCTGCCCATCCGGCGGTGGGTGCCGGGGAAGACGGCGGTAACGGGCTGCGGGGCATGCGGGAACGGATCAGCCTTTACGATGGTTCGTTGGCGGCCCGCCCGGCCGCGGGCGGGGGCTTCCAGGTTTCGGCCTTCCTTCCCTACACCGAGGCTTGAGCATGACTTTGCCACTAGACCGTGACACAACCGCTCCGATCCGAGTGGCGCTGGTCGATGACCAGCAACTGGTGCGGTCGGGATTCAGAATGCTGATCAACTCCCAGCCGGACCTTGACGTCGTGGTCGAGGCCGGGAACGGGCTCGAGGCACTCCAGGCCCTCGGAGCAGCAGCCGCCGACGTCGTCCTGATGGACGTGCGCATGCCGGGAATGGACGGCATCGAGGCCACCCGCAGGCTTATCGAACGCGCCGCTTCCGCCCCCGCCGGGTCAGCCAGGGCTGAACTTCGCGTCGTGGTGCTCACGACCTTCGATCTGGACGAGTACGCACTGGCGGCAATCGAAGCCGGCGCCAGCGGTTTCCTCCTGAAGGACGCCCCGCCGGAGGAACTGCTGGAAGCCATCCGCACGGTGCACCGCGGGGACGCCGTCATCGCCCCCTCCACCACCCGCCGGCTCCTGGACCACGTAGCTCCGCTGCTGCGCGCGCACGGCAACGAACGGCCCGAGGACCACGAGGCCGTCGAACGGCTCACAGCCCGCGAGCGCGAAGTGTTCACCCTCATGGCACAAGGGCGATCCAACCCTGAGATCGCGGCAGACCTGTTTGTCTCCGAAGCAACCGTCAAAACGCATGTAGGGCACATCCTGGCCAAGCTTGGGGCACGGGACCGGGTCCAGGCAGTCGTGCTCGCCTACGAGACCGGGGTGGTCACTCCCGGGGGCTGACGCCTGGCGCGGTGGTCTCAGACCTGGGTATGAGGCCGGCCCCGGCAGGACCAGACCACCGGCCGATCCCCGGGCGCCGGGTGCGGCCATAGCGTGGAAACATGACAACTTCCGCGCATGCCCATACTGCTTTGAACAGGCAAAACATCACCTCCGCTCCCGCCGTGCAGGCCCTCTCCCTGGCCAAGACGTACGGCCGCGGCGCCACCCGCGTCAGCGCCCTGCGTGAGGTCAGCGTCACATTCGATGCCGGCCGCTTCACCGCAATAATGGGCCCTTCCGGCTCCGGAAAGTCCACCCTGATGCACTGCCTCGCCGGCCTGGACACCGCGGACTCCGGACGGATCCTGGTGGGCGGGACGGACATCACGGCCCTGAACGACAAGCAGCTCACCACTCTTCGCCGCGACAGGATCGGATTTGTCTTCCAGGCCTTTAACCTCGTGCCGACGCTGACAGCCGAACAGAACATCACGCTGCCGCTGGCACTGGCAAACAAGGCCACCGACGCCGCCTGGTTCGACACAGTGGTGGCCACGCTTGGCCTTAAGGACAGGCTCCGGCACCGGCCGCACGAGCTCTCCGGCGGTCAACAGCAGCGGGTGGCCGTGGCCCGGGCCCTGCTGACCCGGCCCGACGTGGTGTTCGGGGACGAACCTACCGGCAACCTTGATTCGACCGCCGGCGGCGAGGTCCTGGCACTGCTGCGCCGCAGCAGCCGGGAAATGGGCCAGACGATCATCATGGTCACCCACGATCCGGTGGCGGCCAGCTACGCCGACCGCGTGGTCCTGATGAGTGACGGCGGTCTGGTGGGCGAGATCGCCGAGCCCACCGCCGGGTCCGTCCTCGCTGCCCTCGGCAAGCTGGGAGGCTGATCGTGCTGCGCGTTGCCTTCTCGCAATTCCAGTCCCACAGCCGCCGGTTCATTGCCGTCGGCCTGGCGGTGATGCTGTCAGTGGCGTTCCTGTCCACCACCCTGATGATGGGGGCGAGTACCCGTGCTTCGCTGGGTGCCAGCCTCGGAGAGGCCTACAGCAAGGCCGGCCTCATCGCCACCCCGGACACGGGAACCTTCAACGATGCCGCCCTGGCAGCAGTCCGTGCGGTACCTGGCGTGACCGAGGCCTATGGCCGGATGGAGGCGTACACCGAGTTCACCGCCGGCGGCCAGGAGGTGTTTGCGCAGGCCCGGAACCTGGCGCCGATGGCCTTGGAAACCGCGGCCGTGACCTACGGCGCCCTCCCGGAGAGTGCTGACGGCGTTGCGGTGGACGGGGCTGCCGCCGCCCGCTACGGGCTGCGCATCGGCGACTCCCTGACCCTCAGGGCCCCCGGCGGCGCCACAACCGTGGCCATGACCGTCACCGGGATCCTTCGCGGCAGCAACGACCCCTTCACCTCTGCCCTCCCGCAGATCGTCGCCGGGACACCGGCCGTCAGTGCCCTGGCAGCCGGTGCCCGGGACCCGCAAGGTGGTACCGGCGCCGGCGCCGGCTACGGGACCATCCAGTTGGCCCTGGCTTCAGGCATCGACGCCGCCACAACCAGCAAGAACGTGCTGGCGGCGCTCACCGGCGTCGGCGCCGGCGCGCAGGTCAAAACAGCAGACGAACAGGTCACCGCCCAGGTGGCGATGATGACCGGAGGCCAGGATGAACTGACAATCATCCTGCTGGCGTTCGCCGGGGTCGCCCTGATTGTCTCCGGCCTGGTGGTGACCAACACCTTCGCGGTGCTGGTGGCCCAACGCACCAGGGAACTGGCGCTGCTCAGGTGCCTGGGGGCGTGCCGGAGCCAGGTACGCAACTCGGTCCTGGCCGAAGCCCTGGTGGTGGGCCTGGTGTCCTCTGCGGCTGGTGTGCTCGCCGCCGTCGCCCTGATGGCTGCCCTGATCGGCTGGGCCGGGACGCAGCCGGACATGGCGTTTGCCACCATGGCCGTCCCGTCGTCGTCCGTCATTGCGGGGCTGGCAGTAGGCACATTCCTGACCCTGGGCGCCGCCCTGGTTCCCGCGAAAGCTGCCACGGCCGTGGCTCCGCTTGCTGCCCTGCGGCCGGCTGACGATGCCGGAATCGGGAACCGGCGCGGCCGAGTGCGACTGGTGCTGGGCCTTGCCGCCCTTGCCCTTGGTATTCCGTTGCTGGCCCTCGGCGCCGCGGGCGTGATGCTGGTGGTGGCCTTCGCCGGCGGCGTGCTCTCCTTCGTCGGAGTCCTGCTCTGCGCCACCCTGTTCGTCCCGCAGCTGGTGGGCCTGGCGGGACGGTTGGCCTCCCCTGCCGGCGTCCCCGGGAAGCTGGCCGCACTCAATGCCGTCCGCAACCCGGCCCGGACTTCCGTCACCGCTGCCGCCCTCCTGATCGGCGTCACGCTGGTGTCCCTCATGATGACCGGGGCTGCCACTGCCCGCCAGGCGTTTGATGACGCCCTCGCCGGTACCTACCCCGTGGATATGGCCATCACCGGGGGTGCACTGACAGCCCTCGAGCGTGACGCAGTAGCACGGATCGACGGCGTCGCTACTGCGGCCTTGCTGCCGGTAGCAGGCACCATGGCCGGCGAAGGCATGGACAGCCCCGTCTATGCCCTCGACGCGGCGGAGGCCGGCCGGCTGCTCCGCGACACCACTATTACCCTTGAACCGGGCAGGATCTACCTGCCCGAAGGCTCCCCGGCCGGATCCGTTGAGGTCAACGGCGCCGCCGGACGGGCCACCTTGGAAGCCGTGGTGCTGCGGACCCGCAACATCCCGGCCCTGGTGTCCACCGACACCGCCCGCCAGTCGGGCCTGACGGGCAGTGGCGTTGCCCCAACAGACAGTGCGCGGACCGATGGCACCGGCCCCGCGGCCAGTGCCGTCTGGCTGCGCCTGGCGGACGCTCCCGGCGGCGCACCGCTGTCCGCAGACCGGATCAAGGACATCCAGTCCGCTGTTGCCCAGGCAGCAGGCGTGTCCGCGGGTGCGGTCAGCGGCGCCGCCATAGAGCGGGTCACCTTCAATGAGGTCATCGACGTACTGCTCCTAGTGGTCACGGGCCTATTGGGGGTGGCGGTGCTGATCGCGCTGATCGGCGTGGCCAATACACTGTCGCTGTCCGTGCTCGAACGGACCAGGGAGAACTCCCTGCTCCGGGCGCTGGGCCTTACCAAAGGCCAGCTGCGGGGCATGCTGGCCCTTGAGGCAGCCCTGGTGGCCGGCGTCGCCGCAGTGATTGGTGCTGTCCTGGGCAGCGTCTATGGCTGGCTGGGGGCGCGGTCCGCCCTCGGCAGCCTGGCCGAGGTCACACCCTCCGTCCCTTGGCTGCAGTTGTTGGGGGTACTGGCCGTGGCCGTGGTCGCCGGCCTGCTGGCGTCGGTCATTCCTGCCCGGCGTGCGGCACGGCTGTCGCCTGTCCAGGGGCTTGCCGCCGCATAGCCCGCCGACGGCCGGGCCAGGGCGCCGGAACGGGAAAGGGCAGGTGGCGCGGAAGTCCGCCTCACCTGCCCTTTCGTGCGCCGGAACCTCAGGCTTCGGCCGGTTCCTCGAACTTGGGGAACACAGGAGTGGGAGCCGGCAGTGCCGTTCCCGGGACGATCGGGCTGGCGATGGCGGCGAACTGGCGGGCTTCACCTTCTGCCTGGCCCAGGGCGTCCAGGAGCTTGGCCGTGGCGTTGGGCATGACCGGCTGGGCCAGGATGGCCACGATCCGCAGGACCTCCAGGGTCACGTACAGGACGGTGTTCATGCGTTCGACGTCGGTCTTCCGCAGGACCCAGGGCGCCTGATCGGCGAAGTAGGCGTTGGTGTGGTGCAGCACGCCCCAGACAGCTTCCAGGGCGCGGCTGAATTCCTGCTTGTCGAAGGCGGCGCGGGCGGCGTCCAGCAGGCCGTTGGCCTGGTCAAGGATGGCCTGGTCCGCAGCCGTGAACTCTCCGGGGGTGGGAACCGAGGCGCCGCAGTTCTTCGCCACCATGGACAGCGACCGCTGTGCGAGGTTGCCGAAGTTGTTCGCCAAGTCCGCGTTCATGCGCCCCACGATGGCCTCATGGTTGTAGCTGCCATCGGCCCCGAACGGGACTTCGCGGAGGAAGAAGAACCGCACCTGGTCCAGCCCATAGCGGGCAACGAAATCGGCAGGAGCCACCACGTTGCCCAGGGACTTGGACATCTTGACCCCGTTGTTGTGCAGGAACCCGTGGATCATGACCCGCTTGGGCAGATCCAGCCCTGCGCTCATCAGGAAGGCGGGCCAGTAGATGGCGTGGAACCGGGAGATGTCCTTGCCGATGATGTGGACGTCGGCGGGCCAGTACTTCCGGAACTTGTCCGAGTCCACATCCGGGTAACCGACGCCCGTGAGGTAGTTGGTCAGCGCGTCCACCCAGACATACATGACGTGCTTGTCGTTGCCGGGCACGGGAACGCCCCAGTCGAACGTGGTCCGGCTGATGGACAGATCCTCCAGCCCGCGCTTGACGAAGCTGATGACCTCGTTGAACCGGTACTGCGGCGCGCCGAATTCCGGGTGGGATTCATACAGTGCCAGCAGTTTGTCCTGGTAGGCGGACAGCCGGAAGAAGTAGCTCTCCTCCGCCGTCCACGTCACCTCAGTGTCCGTCTCTTTCGAGTAGCGCACGCCGTCGTCCTTGACCACGGTGTCATCCTCGCCATAGAAGGCTTCGTCCCGGACGGAGTACCAGCCCTCGTACTTGGAGAGGTAGATGTCCCCGTTCGCTTCCATCTTCTTCCAGATGGCCTGCGAGGCAGCGTAGTGGTCCTCGTCCGTGGTGCGGATGAAGCGGTCGTAGCTGATGCCCAGCGCGGCGTGCGCGGCCATGTAGACCTCCGCGTTCCGGTCCACCAGCTCCTTGGGCGTGACGCCCTCCTTCTCCGCGGTCTGGGCAATCTTCATGCCGTGCTCGTCCGTGCCGGTCAGGAACATCACGTCATAACCGTCCAGCCGCTTGAAGCGCGCCATGGCGTCGGTGGCTATGTACTCGTAGGCATGACCGATGTGCGGCACACCGTTGGGGTAGGTGATGGCCGTGGTGATGTAGAACGGCGTTTTTTCTGGAGCAGTCACGTTCGGACGGTTACCTTCAGTGCGGAGTGGGCGGGGCTAGATCAGTTCTGTCAGGGTATCGCTCAGCCGGACCAGTTCGTGGTCGTGGGAGGCCACCAGGACGGCGATCCCGTCAGAGGTGGTGTCCTTCAGGATACTGATAATGCGGTTGGCAGAGGCACGGTCCAGGCTGGCGGTGGGCTCGTCCACCACCAGGACCCTGGTGCCCAGGATCAGGGCGCGGGCGATCGCCACGCGCTGCCGTTCACCGCCGGACAGCTGGGCGGGACGGTGCCGCATCCGCCGGCCAAGGCCCACCAGGTCCAGGAGGTCCTTGGCCATGTCGCGCCGCTGGTCCACTTCGCCGTCCGGAACGGCAGGCAGGAGCACGTTCTCCAGTGCGCTCATGCCGTCGATCAGGGCACCGCCCTGGTCCACATAACCGATCAGTGCACGACGGCGGTCGGCGATTTCGTCGTCGCCCATGCTTTCGAGCGAATCGCCTTCCCAGAAAACGCGGCCCGACGTCGGCAGGGTGAGTCCCGCGCCGACGGTCAGGATGCTGGTCTTGCCGGAGCCGCTTCGGCCGGCCACACAGTGCATTTCGCCGGCGTGCAGGGTCAGGTCGAAGCCTTCCACCACGCTCACGGCCTCGGCGCCGCCCTTTCCACCGCCATAGCGGATGGTGATGTCGCGCATCTCCAGCGGGGTGGCGTGGTCGGCCGACTTGACGATGGTGTTGGCCCGGGTCTGCAGGGGGACCTCGTTGGAGCCGCTCCTGCGGCTGCGCTGGAGGTTCGTCGGGTTTGTCATTGGACCACTTTCGTTGCAATAGGTATCCAGCAAATTACAGCCACCAGGCCGGCTACGGCGGCCCAGATGGCCGCGTAGGGTGCCAGCAGCAGGCCGATGCCCAGGGCGCCCAGCACGCCCAGCGGCAGGGCCACGGTTCCCACCAGTGCGTTCTCGAACAAACGGACCTGGCGGAGCATGTCAGGGTTCCAGCCCATCGCCTGGAGGATGCCAAGGTATTGCCGCTTGGCGTTGAGCTCGAAGCGGCCTGTCACCAGGGTGAGCACCAGTCCCACGGCCACCCCCGCAAGCGCCAGCAGGATGCTCGGCAGGGTGACGCTGGCCGCCGCCAGGCCGCTCAGCGCGCTTGCACCCGCTGCCCGCGGGATGTCGATCAGCAGGGCGATCAGCCCGCCGACGGCGGCACCGAAGACGCCGACCGCAACCGCCAGGGACAACGTGTTGAACTTGTTGGTGCTCAGCTGCCGGTTGGCGAAGGTCAGCGGCGAATCCACCGGGATGAGCCGTTCGTCGTGCTGCGGCTCCTGGTCGATCACGTCGCGGTGGCGGAGCTGCTGCGCGGCGAAGAGGGCCGCGCCGCAGTACAGGACCAGGACGGCGGCGCACACCAGTGCGGTGGCAAGGCTCCAGCTCACCAGGCTCAGCACGATGCCGGCGGCGGCGAGCAGTACGGCCCCGACGCCGAATTCCTCAAGTACCCAGCTGCGGATCCGCCGCTGGGTCCAGCCCATGGCCCGCAGGGTTCCTGCCTCGCTGCGCCGTTTCCGGATGTAGCTCACGGTGGAGGCCCCCGTCAGCAGGGCGGCGCCGCACAGGGTGAGGAACAGCAGCGTGATGTTCGTTCCGGACAGTGCTCCGGCCACGGCTTCGGCAGCGTTCTGCCGGACCCAGGACTGCTGGACGGTGCCCAGGGCGGACTCCTTGCCGGCTCCGTCCTTGGAGTAGCCGGGAACGAAGATGCTGGTGTCCTCACGCGCCGAACCGGCCACCACGGTGGCGTCCAGGCCCATGTCCCTGATCTCGGCGGCGAGCTTCTCCACCTCGGGCTGGGCGTCCTTCCAGCTGCCCGGCGCCTTGGCGCGGACGCGCACGGCGTCGATGACGGCGGCGTTCTGCTTGTAGCCGCGCGCTGCTGCGAGTCCGTAGTAGTCGGTGATGGCACCGGCGGACTGGCTGGCCAGCCCGGTGGCGCTCAACGAGGGCTTCAGGTCTGCTGCGGGAACATCCTTGCCGGCAGCATCCTTGACCAGCGTGAACGGCGTGGGGTCGTAGCCGCCCAGCGGGAGCTTGTTGACGTCCCCGGAGGCCGCCTCGACAGCGGCGGGGTCGAACGTGCCGTACACCATGGGCAACGGCGTTGCCGCCTGCTGCTGGCCGGTGGACAGGTTGTCCCGGTAGGACCGCTCGTCCACCGGGTTCCGCTGGGTCTGGTCAACGGGCGCGCCGTTGGCGGCCTTGTCAGGAAGGCGGTTGACGGTGACCCATTCGCCGGGAACAGCGGTCTTGTCCACGGCACCGTTGGCCGCTGTGTCACTGTCGTTGTATTTGGGGGCGCCGGCGAAGTTGGTGCTCCACTTTGCCGGGGTGTACAGGCCCGCGTTGAAGTTGCCGTTGTTGCCCAGCAGCGACGAGTGGTCCGTGGAGCCCGGCCATGACAAAACGAACGGGTCCTTCGAGACGAACGGCAGGTAATCCTTGCCCAGGGACTTCGACACGGTGCCGACGTCCTTGACTACCTTGCCGGCGTCGTCAATCTCCTCGATCTTGACGTTGTACTTCAGGTCCAGGGATGTTCCGGAACGCACGATCAGCGGGACGGCCTGCGAGCCGCTGGTCAGCTGGCCGGTGCGCTTGGCCTGCTGGTACTGGGTCATCAGCGGAGCCCAGTACTTGAGCTTGACGCCCAGGAAGTCCGGACCTTCCTTGAGTTGGTCCATGCTGATGCCGTTGGTGAAGAGGCCTTCCAGGTAGCGGCCCACGGCGCCCGCGTCGCGTGCGTCGGCGGGCGGGGCCTTCTCCAACGGGGCCAGGAAGTCGCCCGCGGAGCCCAGCAGGGCCCGTTCAGCGGCCGGGTCCACTGCCACCACGGATTCGGTGACCTCGGGAGCCAGCGGGAGGGCGACGGAAAGGTTGAAGAGATTGTGCTCGGAGCCGCCGGCGGGGGCGGGGAATTTGATGCCGGTCTCCCCCGCCGCCGGGGCGATGCGGATGCTGCTGCCGCCCTGGGCCTTTTCCTCCACGAGCCGGGCCTTGCCCAGCGTGCCCTCGGCGGTGGTCTTGAAGAGGGTCTGCTCCGAGTTGCCGTCAGAGCTCACTGCGCTGGCGGTCAGCCGGTACTTCTTGGCGGCATCGGTCAGGACCGATTCAGCGGCCGGCCACTTGTCCGGTGAGGTGGCACCCGCCGCCTGGTCCGCGGTGGCGGTGCCGGCCAGCCCGGCGTTGTAGCCGAGGTAGTCCATGGCGTCGAGCCGGGGCGTCTCAAGGTTCTGGGTGACCCGCGAGACCAGGCTGATGGGGGCCGCCACGGACGTGCCGGACAGCTTCCGGATGGAGTCCAGCTGGTCGAAGCCGATGCCGCCGGCGCCGTTGGCGATCTCGGGCTGCAGGAGGGCCCCGGAGGGTGCCTTGGCCTGGACCAGGATGTCGTAGAGCCCCCTCGAGTTTTCATCAACCGTGCGGTTGAGCGCAGCCTGTGACTGGCTTTGAACGAGGACCGACAAGCACATGGCTGCGATCAAGATGGCCGCGGTCAACAGCAGCACCCTGCTTCTGATGAACCTCTGGACGGCGTTCATGGAACTCCCTGAAACCTGGATTGCGTGCGCACACTTCCATCCGCCCGGGCAGACGTGGACAATGACGGACGGATGTGCAAAAGGTATTGGCCGGTCTGCCGGCTACGGTCCTGAATCAGGACCAAGCCATTGTAAGCAGACCGGCCAATCATACGTGGCTCCGCAGTGGACGAAGCCTTGCGGAGGGGCGGCAGCGGCGTTTCGGCCGGTGTGTCGCGTTAGTCTTCCAGGTCCACTTCCCGGACCATCTCAGCGCCGATGCCTGCCTTGATGGCGTCCAGCACCTGCTGCGGCACAGAGCTGTCGATGGTCAGCAGGGCAAGGACCTGGCCGCCCTCGTTGGAACGCGCCACCTGCATGCCGGCGATGTTGATGTTGTTCATGCCCAGGATGTGGCCGATGGTTCCGATCACGCCGGGGCGGTCGGTGTAGGCAACCACCACGAGGTGCTCGCTGATGGGGATCTCAACCTCGAAGCCGTTGATGCCCACCAGCTTCTCGATCTGCTTGGGACCGGTCAGGGTGCCGGCCACGGAGATCTGGCTGCCGTCGCTGAGGGCGCCGCGCAGGGTCAGGACGTTGCGGTAGGACTCGGTCTCCGGCGTGGTGATCAGGCGGACGTTGATGCCGCGCTGCTCGGCGATCACCGGGGCGTTGACATAGGACACCTGTTCGGTCACGACGTCGGCGAAGATACCCTTCAGCGCGGCCAGTTCCAGGACCTTGACGTCGAGTGAGGAGATTTCGCCGGCCACCTCGACGTCGAACTGGGTCAGGGAGGCGTGGGTCAGCGCGGTGAAGATGCGGCCCAGCTTCTCGATCAGCGGGATGCCGGGGCGGACGTCGGGGGCAATGACGCCGCCGGCAACGTTGACGGCATCCGGCACCAGCTCGCCGGCGAGGGCGAGGCGGACGGACTTGGCCACGGAGACGCCGGCCTTCTCCTGGGCTTCGTCGGTGGAGGCGCCCAGGTGCGGGGTCACCACCACGTTGTCGAGCTTGAAGAACGGCAGGTCGGTGCTGGGCTCCTTGGCGAAGACGTCCACGCCGGCGCCGGCGATCTCGCCGTCCTGGAGGGCGGTGAAGAGGGCTTCCTCGTCCACCAGGCCACCGCGGGCCACGTTGACCACGTAGGCGGTGCTCTTCATCTTCTTGAACGCGTCAGCGCCCAGCATGCCCACCGTCTCGGGCGTCTTGGGCATGTGGATGGTGATGAAGTCCGACTGGGCCAGGAGTTCGTCCAGGGTCACCAGCTGCACGCCCAGCTGCGCGGCGCGGGCGGAGGTGATGTAGGGGTCGTAGGCAAGGATCTTGGTGTCGAAGCCCTTCAGGCGGGCTGCCACCAGGGCACCGATCCGGCCCAGGCCGATGATGCCGATCTTCTTTTCGAACAGCTCGATGCCGGTGTACTTGGAGCGCTTCCATTCGCCGTCCTTGAGGGCGGCGCTGGCCTGCGGGATGTGGCGGGCCAGGCTCAGGATGTGGCCCACGGTGAGTTCAGCGGCGGACACGATGTTGGACGTGGGCGCGTTGACCACCATGACGCCGGCCTGGGTGGCGGCCTTGATGTCCACGTTGTCCAGCCCCACGCCGGCACGGGCAATGACCTTCAGGTTCTTGGCCGCAGCGATGGCTTCGGCGTCAACCTGGGTGGCGGAGCGGACCAGGATGGCGTCTACGTCACTGATCGCAGAAAGCAGCTGGGAACGGTCGGCACCGTCGGTCTGGCGGATTTCAAAGTCCGGGCCAAGGGCCTCGACGGTGGCGGGGGAAAGTTCTTCGGCGAGCAGTACTACGGGTTTTGACACGGCTGATCCTCTGCGTTGCAGTCCTGGGGATGGAAACAAGTCTAGGCCGACGGAAAGGCCGGGCTCACATTGTTAAGTGTGAACCCGGCCTCACCGTTGCGGTCTATGTGGTTGGGCTGGCAGCCTTAGCGGGCTGCGGAGCCTTCCACGTAGTCGACGTCCTGCTGCTGCCAGGAGAACAGGGAGCGCAGTTCGCGGCCGACAGCCTCGATGGGGTGCTGCTCGGCCTTGGCACGCAGTTCCTTGAACTCCACGCCGCCGTTGTCCTGGTCCTCGATGAAGCGCTTGGCGAAGGCACCGGACTGGATGTCGGCCAGGACGGCCTTCATGTTTTCCTTCACCTGGGGGGTGATGACGCGCGGGCCGGAGACGTAGTCGCCGTATTCTGCGGTGTCCGAGACGCTCCAGCGCTGCTTGGCGATGCCGCCCTCCCACATGAGGTCGACGATGAGCTTGAGCTCGTGCAGCACCTCGAAGTAGGCGATCTGCGGCTGGTAGCCGGCCTCGGTGAGGGTCTCGAAGCCGTACTGGATCAGCTGGGAAACGCCGCCGCAGAGGACAGCCTGCTCGCCGAAGAGGTCCGTTTCGGTCTCTTCGGTGAAGGTGGTCTTGATGACGCCCGCGCGGGTGCCGCCGATGGCCTTGGCGTAGGACTTGGCCAGCTCCCAGGCGTTGCCGGACGCGTCCTGCTCGACGGCGATGATGTCCGGGATGCCGCGGCCGGCCTCGAACTCGCGGCGCACGGTGTGGCCCGGAGCCTTCGGGGCCACCAGGATGACGTCAACGCCTTCCGGTGCCTGGATGTAGCCGAAGCGGATGTTGAAGCCGTGGGCGAACGCCAGTGCCTTGCCGGGGGTCAGCTTGTCCTTGATGGAGTCGTTGTAGATCGCGCGCTGGTGCTGGTCCGGCGCCAGGATCATGATGACGTCAGCCCATTCGGCGGCGTCGGCAACGTTCTTGACCGTGAAGCCTGCATCCTGCGCCTTGGCGGTCGACTTGGAGCCGTCCTTCAGGGCGATGACGACCTCGACGCCGGAATCGCGCAGGTTGAGCGCGTGGGCGTGGCCCTGGGAACCGTAGCCAACGATGGCAACCTTGCGGCCCTGGATGATCGACAGATCGGCGTCGTCGTCGTAGAACATTTCAGTCACTTGCGTAACTCCTCTTGAGTGGTTGTAGATAGTGGTCTTGCGGTGCTGCGGTTACGGGCGCGGGGCCCGCCTTGGGCAGGTGCCTAGGCGGAGCGGAGCGCCCGGTCACTCATGGAGCGGGATCCCCGTCCAACGGCCAGGGTGCCGGACTGCACAATTTCGCGGATGCCGAAGGGCTCCAGCACTGAAAGCAGTGCCGTGAGCTTTTCGGGGTGGCCGGTGGCCTCAATGACGACGGAGTCGGTGGAGACGTCGACCACTGAGGCACGGAACAGGTCTGCGGCCTGGGTTACCTGCAGACGTGTTGCGGCATCCGCACGTACTTTGACCAGGATGTGGTCGCGCTGTACGGAAGATTCTGGGGTCAGCTCAACGATCTTGATGACGTTGATCAGTTTGTTGAGCTGCTTGGTGACCTGCTCGATGAGGTCGCCGTCGGCGTCGACCACCACCGTCATGCGGGATACGCCCGGCACTTCGGTGGGGCCAACGGCCAGGGAGTTGATGTTGAAGGCGCGGCGGGCGAACAGGCTGGCCACGCGAGTCAGGACGCCGGGCTTGTCCTCAACCAGGACGGAGAGTGTGTGGCGGCTCATGCTCAGTCTTCCTCTTCCCATTCCGGGGTCATGTTGCGGGCAACCTGGATCTGGTCGTTGCTCACGCCGGCGGGCACCATCGGCCACACCATGGAGTTGGGGCTCACCACGAAGTCGATAACCACGGGGCGGTCGTTGATTTCGAGGGCTTTTTGGATGGTGGCGTCAATGTCCTCGTCGCGTTCGCAGCGGAACGAGGCACAGCCGTAGGCCTCCCCCAGCTTGACGAAGTCCGGGATGCGGACGGTGTCGTGGCCGGTGTTGAGGTCGGTGTTGGAGTAGCGGCCCTCGTAGAAGAGGGTCTGCCACTGGCGCACCATGCCCAGCGAGGAGTTGTTGATGACAGCAACCTTGATGGGGATCTTGTTGATGGCGCAGGTGGCCAGTTCCTGGTTGGTCATCTGGAAGCAGCCGTCGCCGTCGATGGCCCAGACCACCCGGTCCGGCTCGCCCACCTTGGCGCCCATGGCCGCCGGTACGGCGTAGCCCATGGTTCCCGCGCCGCCGGAGTTCAGCCATGCGTGGGGGCGCTCGTACTTGATGAACTGGGCAGCCCACATCTGGTGCTGGCCCACGCCGGCCACGTAAACGCCTTCGGGCCCGGTCAGGGCGCCGATCCGCTGGATGACCTTCTGCGGTGCGATGAGGCCGTCGTCAGGCTCCGTCCAGCCCAGCGGATAGGTTTCCTTGAGGTTGTTAAGGAAGGCCCACCAGGTGGTCAGGTCAGGGGCGCCGGAGGCCTCGAACTGGCTGCGTACGGCCTCGGTCAGTTCCGGGATGATCTCCTTGACGGACCCCACAATGGGCACATCGGCGGTGCGGTTCTTGGAGATCTCGGCCGGGTCGATGTCCGCATGGATGACTTTGGCGTTGGGCGCGAAGGTCTTCAGCACGCCGGTCACGCGGTCATCGAAGCGGGCTCCGAGGGTGATCAGCAGGTCGGACTGCTGCAGGGCCGTGACGGCGGAAACGGTGCCATGCATGCCGGGCATGCCCACGTGCTGCGGGTGCGAATCCGGGAATGCGCCCTTGGCCATCAGGGTGGTGACGACAGGTGCCCCGGTTGCTTCGGCGAGTGCAAGCAGTTCAGCTGACGCGTGTGCCTTGACCACGCCGCCGCCCACGTACAGTACCGGCTTGGTGGACGCCGCAATGAGCTTGGCCGCCTCGCGGACCTGCTTGTTGTGGCCGCGGGTGACCGGCCGGTAGCCGGGCAGGTCGATCTTCGGCGGCCAGGAGAACGTCATCTGGCCCACCTGGGCGTCCTTGGCGACGTCGACAAGCACAGGGCCCGGACGGCCGGTGGAAGCCAGGTGGAAGGCTTCGGCCATGACGTGCGGGATGTCGTTGGGGTCGGTCACCAGGAAGGAGTGCTTGGTGATGGGCATGGTGATGCCCACGATGTCGGCTTCCTGGAAGGCGTCGGTGCCGATGACGCCGCTGGACACCTGGCCGGTGATGGCCACCAGCGGCACGGAGTCCATGTGGGCATCCATGATGGCGGTAACGAGGTTGGTGGCCCCGGGACCCGAGGTGGCGATGCAGACGCCAACCCGCCCGGTGACCATGGCGTAGCCTTGCGCGGCGTGGCCGGCTCCCTGTTCGTGACGGACCAGCACGTGGTTCATGGTGGAGGCCATCAAGGGGTCGTAGGTGGGCAGGATCGCGCCACCCGGCAAACCGAAAATGTCGTCGACGCCGAGTTCTTCGAGCGAGCGGACGATTGCTTGCGAGCCGGTCATCACCGTCGGGGGTACGACGTTGTTCGGCCCAAGGACAGGAGAGACGGCAGCAAGGTCGGCGACGACGGCGGCGTGGTCAGCCGTCCGGTCGGCGCGTTCCGGAGCCTTGGCGGCTCCAGCGGACTTGGTGGCCATCAGCGAGGGGCTGATGGGCGATCCTTTGCTCATCGGACTCTTCCTTGTGGATCTTCTGTGGTTTCTGGCTGAGGGAAATAAAAAAACCCCTCAGCCGGGTGGCTCTGTGAGGGGTTTCGCGCGTGACGGTTCGTTACCAGTGGAGGCTAATGTGCCACGCGCTTGGTAAAGACGACGACGGTGCCGGCGGTAACGAAAGTCATGCGTTCAGTCTTCCCTCTCGGTGAGACAGGTGTCAACGAGCGACAACCCTATCTCACCATGTGGACCCCATTGTCCACTCTTTGATCCTATCTCGGAAGGACCGACCGAAACCCAACCGCACAGGCGGCAGGGCTTAATAAGGGGGATCCCGAGGGCCCCAAGTGATGCGGCGGCCGCGCCGCATCACTTGGGAAGGGATCACCCGTCAGCCGGTGTAGGCGCCCTGGCTGGCGCTGTGCACCAGCTTGGCGTACTTGGCGAGCACGCCCTTGGTGTAGCGGGCAGGGAGCGGCTCCCAGCCCACCTTCCGGGCTTCCAGTTCTGCGTCGTCCACCAGCAGGTCGAAGCTGCGGGCGGCGATGTCCACCCGGATCCTGTCACCGTCCTTCACGAAGGCGATGGGGCCGCCGTCGACCGCTTCCGGGGCAACGTGGCCGATGCACAGGCCGGTGGTGCCGCCGGAGAACCGGCCGTCGGTGAGCAGCAGGACGTCCTTGCCCAGGCCTGCCCCCTTGATGGCGCCGGTGATTGCGAGCATTTCGCGCATGCCGGGGCCGCCCTTGGGTCCTTCGTAGCGGATCACGACGACGTCGCCCGCCTGGATCTTGCCGTTGTCCAGCGCGTCCAGGGCGCCCTGTTCGCGCTCGAACACGCGGGCGGTTCCCTCGAAGACATCGGCGTCGAATCCGGCACTCTTGACGACGGCGCCTTCGGGCGCCATGGAGCCGTGAAGGATGGTGATGCCGCCGGTCTTGTGGATGGGATTGTCCAAAGCGCGGAGGATCTTTCCGTCCACGTCCGGCGGGTTGATCGCTTCCAGGTTTTCCGCAACGGTCTTGCCCGTGACGGTGAGGCAGTCGCCGTGGAGCAGGCCGGCGTCGAGCAGGGCTTTCATGATCACCGGCACGCCGCCGATCCTGTCGACGTCGGTCATCACGTAGCGGCCGAAAGGCTTCAGGTCGCCCAGGTGCGGGATCCTGTCGCCGATGCGGTTGAAGTCGTCAAGGGTGAGCTCAACCTCGGCTTCGCGGGCAATGGCCAGCAGGTGCAGGACGGCGTTGGTGGAGCCGCCGAAGGCCATCGTGACGGCGATGGCGTTCTCGAAGGCCTGCCTGGTCATGATGTCGCGGGCCGTGATGCCCTTGCGCAGGAGGTTGACCACGGCTTCGCCGGACTTGCGGGCGAACTCATCACGACGGCGGTCTGCCGAGGGCGGTGCGGCCGAGCCGGGCAGGGACATGCCCAGGGCCTCGCCGATGCAGGCCATGGTGTTGGCCGTGTACATCCCGCCGCATGCGCCTTCGCCGGGGCAGATGGCCTTTTCGATGCGGGTGAGGTCCTCCATGCTCATCTTGCCGGCCGCGCATGCGCCGACGGCTTCGAAGGCGTCAATGAGGGTGACTTCCTTCTCGGAGCCGTCCTCGAGCTTGACCCAGCCGGGCATGATGGAGCCGGCGTAGAGGAACACGCTGGCAAGGTCCAGTCGGGCCGCCGCCATCAGCATGCCGGGCAGGGACTTGTCGCAGCCGGCCAGGAGGACCGAACCGTCGATCCGTTCCGCCTGCATGACGGTCTCAACGGAGTCGGCGATGACCTCGCGTGAAACCAGGGAGAAGTGCATGCCCTCGTGGCCCATCGAGATGCCGTCGGAGACGGAGATGGTGCCGAACTGCATGGGGAACCCGCCACCTGCGTGGACGCCTTCCTTGGCGCCCTGCGCAAGCCGGTTCAGTGAGAGGTTGCAGGGGGTGATCTCATTCCATGAACTCGCCACGCCCACCTGCGGCTTGGCGAAGTCGTCATCGCCCATCCCGACCGCCCGGAACATGCCGCGCGCGGGGGCCGCATGGATCCCGTCGGTCACGACGCGGCTGCGGGGTTTGATGTCAGGCGTGGTCTCGGAGGCGGTCTGGGCGTCACTCATAGGGGAAAGTCTAGGGCGCAGACCGTCGCGGAAACGACAGTCTGCGCAGAGGTTGGGCCAAAAGGCACGGAAATGGTTGTCAAATAGTGGACGTTCGTCTCATATTTCGAGACGCAGCGCAGCGCATGCCGGGTCCCGGCCGGCCGCAGGAGCTTCACGGCCATGACTCCCCCGGCGTGGCGCGGGATCTCTGGACAGCAGTGGTGACCCGACGTAGCGTCGGGGACAGGACACCGAGCCACTTGGACCGAAAGGCCTGCCATGGACATTGTTTTCTGGATCATTCTCGTCGTTATCGTCATCATCATCATCGGCTGGCTGGTGAACCGCAGCAGGTCCGCCAATCAGCGCGGCGGATCATCGGCGGGGGCAGGGACGGACAGGGTCCGGACCGATGGAGCGCTCGAAGGCGGCAGTGCCGCAGCCTCCGCCCAGGCTGCGGGCACCACCGGCATCCCCACGGCGGCGGGGTTCGGAAAGCCCGCCGAACCGGCCGTCCTTCCCACCGCTGAGGAACCGGCTGATTCCGCCGCTGCATCCAGCACCGGCACTCCGGCAGGCGGCACGTCGCCCCGCAGCACGTCACCCGGCAGCACAGAGGACGGGGACGGTCGCAGCCAGGACCAGGCACAGAACCAGGCGGCAGACCAGGCCGAGTGGGAAACCCAGTGGTCCGAGGCCGGCTCCGGGTCAGGCTCCTCCGCCGCAGGTGCAGCCGGAACTCCCGCGGAACAGCCGGCACAGGCCGGAGCTCCCGCCGGGGCGCCGTCCGGGCAGGCTTCACCCCCGGCGACCCGCCCGGTCCACCATGACGAGTACACGGCACCGCACGCCCCCACGCTTCCCGGCGCTGAAACGGCTGCACTGGAAGGCACGGACGACGGCGGCGCGGCGCCAGCGCGGCCGGCCGGCGGGCACGCGCCACGGCACCACGCCGACACGTCCGCATCACCGGCCCACCAGGAGCCGGCCGTGCCGCCAGCCGCCGATGGCACCGAGGGACAGGCCGCAGCGGCCGAAACACTGGACCGCACCCAGTCCTCCGCCCTGGTAGAGAACGGGGCGGATCACCACCAGCCCTCCGGCCAGGACCAGAGTGTGCCCGCGGCCGGGCAGGGTGTGCCCGCGGCCGGGCAGGACGTGGCAGCGGCCGGGCAGGGCGCGCCGCCACAAGGCGGGCACGCCCAGGGCGCCCAGGGCGCCCAGGCACAGGGTATGGCTGCCGTCGAGCCGGCCGGACACCTCGCAGCAGATGAGCCCTATGGCGCAGGTTCGGCCGCGCCGGGCCCCGATGGGAGCGGACCGGCGGACTACACCGTGAAGGGCGATGCCGCCGCGATGGTCTACTACGAAGAAGGACATCCCGACTATGAGCAGACCCGGGCGGAAGTCTGGTTTGAATCTGCCGCACACGCGGAGGCCGCCGGCTTCCGCGCGCCCCGGCGCAAACGGCTCTAAGAGGAGGAAGGCCCGCCGCGTTGCGGCGGGCCTTCCTTGCCTGGACTCATCCAAGGTGCTGGCATCGTGCCTGGCGCTGGCCCTGTCCCTGGCGCTTGCCGCCTGCACGGGGACCCCCGGGCCGCCTGCACCGGCCACAGGCACGGCAAGCCGCGGCACCCCGCCGGAAACCGCCGTCGTTGTTCCCCCACTCTCTACCGCCCCTGCCCCTTCCGCTTCTTCTGCCCCCGTACCGGCGGTGCAGGAACGGCTGGACCTGCAGCTGAGCATCCCTTGGGCGGCGGTCTTCCTTCCGGACGGCACCGCCATCATCTCCGAGCGGGACACAGCGCTCCTGAAGGCCGTCCGGGAAGGAAAAGCCACAACGCTTGGCAAAATCCCGGGCGTGGTCCCCGCCGGGGAAGGGGGCCTGCTTGGCCTGGCACTGTCCCCGCACTTCGCCACGGACCACCTGCTGTACACCTACCTGACCGCACAGGAGGACAACCGCATCATCCGGTTTACCGTCAAGGCCAATGGCGATGGTTCCCTGGCGCTCGGCCAGCCCCAGGTTGTGTTTACAGGAATCCCAAAGGCCACCACCCACAACGGCGGCAGGATCCGCTTTGGCCCGGACGGCCTCCTGTACGTGGGCACCGGCGACGCCCAGCGCCGCGGGCAGCCGCAGGACCCCAACGCCCTGGGCGGAAAAATTCTTCGGCTTACGCCCGACGGCAGCCCCGCCCCGGGCAACCCGTTCGGCAACGCCACCTACAGCCTGGGCCACCGGAACGTCCAGGGCCTGGCCTGGGATGACGCCGGCAGGCTGTGGGCCAGCGAGTTTGGACCCGAGGTGGACGACGAACTGAACCTGATTATGCCGGGCGCCAACTACGGCTGGCCGCTGGTCACCGGCGCACCGCACCGGGCGGAGTTCCAGGATGCGAAAGTGGTGTGGCCGTCGACGAGCGATTCTTCACCCAGCGGACTGGAGATAGCCGGGGGCGTTGCCTATCTGGGTGCCCTCCGGGGGCAGCGCCTGTGGACGGTGCCGCTCAACGGGACAGAGGCGGGCACCCCTGTGGCCTATTTCACAGGCGGATACGGCCGGATCCGCGACGTGATTCGGACCCCGCAGGGAGGTTTGTGGCTGCTGACGAACAACGAAAACCCTGATTTCGTGCTGGTTTTGCGCCCATTCCAGTGATTCACGCACCGCCACCCGGGCCGATTTCACTTGCACCAAAAGTTCGTGTAGAGTTTCATGTCGTTGCGGAGATCAACGGGAAAGAAAAAGCCCGGGGATGGAAGCAAAAAAGATGCACCTCTAGCTCAATTGGCAGAGCAATTGACTCTTAATCAATGGGTTCCGGGTTCAAGTCCCGGGGGGTGCACCACTGGGAAAACAGCCTCCGGTTTGTGGAAACACAAACCGGAGGCTGTTTTGTTTTAGGGCTTCACGGCGTCCGGAACGGGCACCCTGCAGTCGGGCACCAAAAAAGCGCGGTCCCGGCTTTTCCATGCCGGGACCGCGCTTTTCCTTAAACGGCCTGCGGGGCCAACTGCTACTTGGCGGCGTTGTCCACCAGGTCGCCCGCGTTGCTGGGCGTGGTGGAGAACTGGCTGGCCAGTTCGCGCACTACGGCCTTGAGTTCCTGGCGCAGCAGTTCGGGGTCGATCGACGCCGATGCCAGCACGGAGCGCTCCATCTCCACCGCCTGGGCAACGGCTTCCTTGCCCTGCTCGGTGAGCGACACGACGTGGCTCCTGCGGTCCGAGGTGCTGCGGACCCGGACGATGTGGCCGTGGGACTCAAGCCGGCTGAGTGTCTTGCCCATGGTCTGGGCCTGGACACGGACATACTGGGCAAGCTGCGCCTGTGTCATGGGTCCTTGCGCGGCAAGGACCTCGATGGCGATAACACCGGCGTGGGTGAGTCCGATGGCGCCAAGTTTTTCGTTCCAGGAGTGTTCAACGAGGCGCGCAGCAGTGGACAGGAGGCGCCCTGTGGGCCAGTGATCCATATCAGGCATAGCAGCAAGTATAGCCAAATGCCGATTAGCACTCGCCCCACGTGCTTACTAGGCTGTTGTGTCCCGCCCGCGACAAGGAGAAAAACAATGGCTGAAAGACTCGTTACCGGCGACAAAGCACCCGCTTTCACTCTTCAGGATTCGACCGGCAAGGACGTCAGCCTGGCTCCCCGGCCCGGCCGCTCCACCATTGTGTATTTCTACCCGGCCGCCTCCACGCCCGGCTGTACCAAGGAAGCCTGCGACTTCCGGGACAGCCTTGCGTCGCTGCAGGCCTCCGGCTTCGACGTCCTTGGCATCTCCCCCGACCCGGTTGAAAAACTGGCCAAGTTCGCTGCCAACGAGTCGCTGACGTTCCCCCTGCTCTCCGACGCGGACCACGCGGTGGCCGAGGCTTACGGCGCCTGGGGCGAAAAGAAGAACTACGGCAAGACGTACCAGGGCCTTATCCGCTCCACAATCGTCGTGGACCCCTCTGGCAACGTTTCCCTTGCCCAATACAACGTCCGCGCCACGGGACACGTCGCCAAACTGCGGCGGGACCTCAATCTGGACAACTGACCCCGCAGGCAACCGCCCCTGTCAGTTGTCCAGGCACCCTCCCAGCCACGTACCCGGGCAACGCTACAATGGACACTGGCATCCGCCGTCGAACCTTCAGGGTTCCCGGCAGGAAACCGCGCGCGAGTGGTGAAATTGGCAGACACGCAGGATTTAGGTTCCTGTGCCTTCGGGCGTGGGGGTTCAAGTCCCCCCTTGCGCACCTGGGATCCCCCGGCTTCGGCCGGGGGATTTTGCGTTAAAGGCATGACGGTGCTTGGGCCGGATTAGTGCCTCAAATCGAAAAACTCCAAAGATCACCCATCCACCACTGCCCAACGGCCGAATAGCCATTGAGACACCAGCCAAGGGCAGGTGCTTACCCCAAGGCAAACTGCAGGTCGCGGACATCCCATCCGGGGCGGCAGGCAAAACGATCCAAGGAGAACTGAAATGCAGACCTTCAAGCGCACAACTTTCACCGTCGCAGGCGTTGCAGCGGCCGCTCTGCTCAGCCTCACCGCATGTGGCGGTTCCGGCAGCACCTCCGGTTCGTCGGCGTCGTCGGCGCCGATGACATCCTCCCCCAGCTCCAGCATGGCGTCCCCGTCCGCCAGTGCGTCGGCCAGCTCCTCGGCCGGCATGATGGACCCGGCCGCAAACCTGGTTGGCCCAGGCTGCGCCGCCTACGCCAAGCAGGTTCCCACCGGTGCGGGCTCGGTGGAGGGCATGGCCCTGGACCCGGTGGCCGTCGCCGCCTCCAACAACCCGATCCTGACCACGCTCACCGCTGCAGTCTCCGGCAAGCTGAACCCCAAGGTGGACCTGGTTGACACGCTCAACGGCGGCGAATTCACCGTCTTCGCGCCGGTGGACGACGCCTTCAAGAAGATCGACGCCGCCACGATCGAGACCCTGAAGACGGACGATGCGCTGCTCAGCAAGATCCTGACCTACCACGTGGTTCCCGGCCAGATCACCCCGGACAAGATTGCCGGCACGCACGCCACGGTCCAGGGCGGCTCCGTCACCGTCACCGGCAGCGGCGACAACCTCAAGGTGGACAACGCCAACGTGGTCTGCGGCGGCGTCAAGACCAAGAATGCGACCGTCTACCTGGTCGACTCCGTCCTCATGCCCAAGTAAGCCCTCTCTTCCCCACATGACCAAGGCCGGGCCCGCTGCAACGAGCGGGCCCGGCCCTGGCGCGTCCCGGACGTGCCTGGGATTGGCCCCATGCCTTGTCCTCTAGACTGGTCCCGGCCCGCAAGGGGCGGAGCCGGCAGCATCCAGAGGTGATAAACGAGTGCCCAGCAGTACATCGCGGCGAACGGTCATCAAGGCCGGCGCCGTCCTCATGGCGCTGGGCATGACGTCATGCACCGGGACGCCGTCCCCTTCCCCCACATCCGGAACGCCCAGTTCCGCGCGGGCGGAGCCTGATGCCACCTTCAGTTTCGGCACGGCCGCCCAGCCCCTGGGACTGGATCCCGCCCTGTCCAGCGACGTGGAGTCGCAGCGCATCACCCGCCAGATCCTTGAAGGCCTTGTGGGCGTGGACCAGACCACCGGCAAGCCGACCCCGCTGCTGGCCACGGAATGGAACGAGTCCAACGAGGGCCGGACCTACACCTTCAAGCTCCGCTCCGGGGTTACGTTCCAGGACGGCACGCCATTCAACGCCGATGCCGTCTGCGCCAACTTCAACCGCTGGTTCGCGTTTCCCGCCGAGTTGCGGAGGCAGGCGCCAGGCAGCTCGTTCAAGAGCGTGTTCAAGGCGCACTCGGACGAGCCCGGATTGTCCATCTTCAAGAGCTGCACGGCGGTCTCGGCCGACACCGTCCAGATCGACCTGACGCAGCGCTTCACGGCGTTCCTCCAGGCACTGACCCTGCCGGCTTTCGCCATTGCGTCCCCTGCGGCCCTTGCCGCCGGCACGGCAGACGTCCTGGACCAGAACCGGGGCGGCCAGGCCATGTCCAGGTTCGCCACGAACCCCGTCGGCACCGGGCCCTTCACCCTGGCGGCGTGGGGCAGCGACAGTGTCACCCTCTCCAGCAACAAGACCTACTGGGGCGACCGCGGCCAGATCGCCACCATCAATTTCCAGGCCTACAACCATCCCCAGATTCGCCTCCAGGCCCTGCTGGACGGAAAGATCGACGGCTATGACGCCGTGACCGTGGGGAATTTCGACCAACTGGTCAAGCGCGGCAAACAGATTGTGCAGCGCGACCCGTTCTCGGTGATGTACGTCGGCATGAACCAGGACATCCCGGTACTGCAGAACCAGAAGATCCGGCAGGCGGTGGAGCTTGCGATCGACAAGGAAACCCTGATCCGGAAGTTCTTTATCGACAACACGGCCAAAGCCACGCAGTTTGTCCCGCCCAAGATCAGCGGCTTCAACAATGACGCCCCGGCACTGGGGCACGATCCGTTGAAGGCCAAGGATTACCTCAAGGAGGGCGGCTACGCGGGCGAGGAACTGAAGTTCTACTACCCCATGAACGTCACCCGGCCCTACCTGCCCACGCCGGAAAAGGTTTACGCCGAGCTCAGCCGCCAGCTCACCGCCGTCGGCTTCAATATCCGTCCTGTCCCCGTGGACTGGTCGGACGGCTACCTCCAGAAGGTCCAGTCCGCCGGCGACCACGCGCTCCACATCCTCGGCTGGAACGGCTCGTACTCGGACGCGGACAACTTCGTCGGCCCTCTCTTCGGAGAGAAGAACGGCGAGTTCGGCTACCAGGATCCCCAGGTGTTCTCGAAGATCAACCGGGCACGGGGACTGCCTGACGGCAAGGAACGGGATGAGCTTTATCACACCATCAATGCCCAGATCGCCGCGACCGTGCCGGCAGTCCCCATCGCCTTCCCCATCTCCGCGCTTGCCCTGTCAGACCGGGTGCTGAGCTACCCTGCATCGCCGGTCTTAAACGAAGTTTTCACGAAGGTCCAGCTAAAGCCTTGACGGGCCCGGCCAATTTCAGTATGCGGGCCGCGCGGGGATATTCTGTGACAGCCAGAGCCGCTGCAATCGGAGACTGATCGTGACCTTCATTTCCAAGACCCCACACGCCGACGTTGTCCTGATAGGCGGCGGCATCATGAGCGCCACCCTGGGGGCATTCCTCAAGCAGCTGGAGCCGGACTGGACCATCTCCCTGTTCGAACGGCTGGACCAGCCGGGCCGCGAAAGCTCGGACCCCTGGAACAACGCGGGCACGGGCCACGCCGCCCTCTGCGAACTCAACTACTCCCCCGCAGCCAAAGACGGCTCGGTCAACCCCGGCAAGGCACTGCTCATCAACGAACAGTTCCAGCTCTCCCGCCAGTTCTGGTCCCACCTGGTGGACAACAACCTGATCGGTTCGCCCAAGGGCTTCATCAACACTGTCCCGCACATGAGCTTCGTGATCGGCGAGGACCACAGCCGGTTCCTGAAGACCCGGTACGAGGCGCTGAAGCCGCACCCCCTGTTCCGCAGCATGGAGTACTCCGAGGACCACGCGCAGATCGCCAAGTGGGCGCCACTGATCGTCAAGGGACGCGACCCCCAGCAGCGCATCGCCGCCACCCGCGCGGCCGAGGGCACCGACGTCGACTTCGGGGCACTCACGCGCGAGCTGGTGACCTACCTTGGGCACAACGGCGTCGAAATCAACTACAACCACGACGTCACCGGGATCTCCCGCGCCTCCGACGGCGGCTGGGACCTGACGCTGAAGTACCCCAAGTCCGGGGAACACGGCAAGATCCACGCCAAGTTCGTCTTCGTCGGAGCCGGCGGCGGGGCCCTGCACCTGCTGCAGGCCTCCGGCATCCCCGAAAGCAAGGGCTATGGCGGCTTCCCCGTCTCCGGCCAGTTCTTCCGCTGCACGGACGAGGCCATCGCGGCCCAGCACAGTGCCAAGGTCTACGGCCAGGCCTCCGTGGGCGCTCCCCCCATGTCTGTTCCGCACCTGGACACCCGCTACGTCAACGGGAAGCGTTCGCTCCTGTTCGGTCCGTACGCCGGCTTCTCCACCAACTTCCTGAAGAACGGCTCCTACCTGGACCTGCCGCTGTCCATCCGGCCCGGGAACATCATCCCGATGCTGGCCGTGGCCAAGGACAACATGGACCTCACCGCGTACCTCGTCAAGGAAGTGGTCAAGCGGCACGACCAGAAGGTTGAGGCACTGCGCGAGTACTACCCCGAGGCAAAGGGCGGGGACTGGGAACTCATCACCGCCGGCCAGCGTGTACAGATCATCAAGAAAGACCCGCAAAAGGGCGGCATCCTTCAGTTCGGTACCGAGGTGATTGCCGGCCGCGACGGCTCCATCGGTGCGCTCCTGGGCGCGTCGCCCGGAGCCTCAACCGCTGTCCCCATCATGATCGAACTGCTGCAGAAGACGTTCCCCAAGAACTTCAAGGGCTGGCAGGGCAAGCTCAAGGACATGATGCCCGGCTACGGGGTGAAGCTGGATGAGAATCCGAACCTTGCCGCGGAGCTGGAACGGGCAACGGCCGCGTCCCTCCAGCTGGAGAGCGTTTCCGCCAGCCACTGACCCTGCGGGGCCAGCGGCTGGCACCCCCAGGGCATGTACCAGTCACTTAGACCCCCAGGAGACCACCCATGTTCCGGCTGGCGCACCTTTCCCTGGCAAACCGGGCCCTGATCGCACTGATCACCGTGTTCGCCTCGGTCTTCGGCGTGATCACCATGTCATCGCTGAAGCAGGAACTCATCCCTTCCATTGAGTTCCCGCAGATCACGGTGCTCAGCTCCATGCCGGGCGCGTCGCCGGAAGTGGTGGACAAGCAGGTCAGCGGCCCGCTTGAGAAGGCGCTGAACGGCGTGGAGGGGCTGGAATCCACCTCCTCCACGTCACGCACCGGCGTCTCCCAGATCACCATGGTGTTCACGTACGGGTCGAACCTGGACCGGGCCAGGAACCAGATCGACCGGGCCATCTCCAATGCCAAGCGGTCCCTGCCCAGCGATGTCCAGCCGCAGGCCATTGCCGGAAGCATCAGCGACTTCCCCATCGTCTTCCTCGCCGTCTCCTCGGACAAGACGCTCAGCGAGCTGAATGCCGACCTGCAGCGCCTGAGCGTTCCCCGGCTGCAGAAGATCGACGGCGTCCGCAGCGCCGATGTCACCGGCGGCGCATCCCAGCACATCGAGATCCTTCCCAGGGCCGACGCCATGGCAGCGGCGGGTACAGGTGTCACCTCCATCCGGGACGCGCTGTCCAATAACGGCGCGCTGGTCCCCGCCGGGACGCTCCAGGAGCAGGGCAAGACGCTGTCGCTTCAGATTGGCAGCCCGGTGGACTCCCTGGACGCCATCAAGGCACTCCCGCTGGCAGGTGCCAGGAATGGGGCAACAATCGGCTCCGTTGCCGATGTTTCCCTCAAGGATGACGAACGCACCTCCATCACCCGCACCAACGGCGCCGAAACCCTTGCCATCTCCGTGACCAAGAAACCCGAGGGCGACACGGTGGGCATCTCCCATGCGGTGCGGGACTCGCTGAAGGGCCTGGAGGCGGAACTGGGCTCCAACGCCAGGTTCACGCCGGTCTTCGACCAGGCACCCTTCATCGAAAAGTCCATCAAGGACCTCACCACGGAAGGCCTGCTGGGACTGGGCTTCGCCGTCGCCATCATCCTGCTCTTCCTGATGTCCGCCCGCTCCACGCTGGTCACAGCGGTGTCCATTCCGCTGTCCCTGCTGATCACGTTCATCGGCCTGTCGGCCACCGGCTACTCGCTGAACATCCTGACGCTCGGCGCGCTCACCATCGCGATCGGGCGCGTGGTGGACGACTCCATCGTTGTCATCGAAAACATCAAGCGGCACCTCAGCTACGGTGAGGAAAAGTCGACGGCGATCCTCACCGCCATCAGGGAGGTGGCCGGCGCCATCACCGCCTCCACCCTGACCACGGTGGCGGTGTTCCTGCCCATCGCCTTCGTCGGCGAACTGGCCGGCGAACTCTTCCGGCCATTCGCTTTGACCGTGACCATGGCACTGCTGGCGTCGCTGCTGGTGTCGCTGACCATCGTCCCCGTGCTCGCCTACTGGTTCCTAAAAAACCCCAAGGGCGCGGCGGGCAGGGCGCCCGCCGGCTCCCCCGAGGCCCGGCGGATCGCCGAGGAGGCGAAAGCGAAGGCCCACGAAGCCGAACAGCGAAGCCGCCTGCAGCGCGGCTACCTGCCCATCCTCCGGTCCACGCAGAAGCACCCCGTCATCACCCTGGTTGCCGCGGTCCTGGTGCTCGGTGCCACCGGTGCCATGACACCACTGCTTGCCACGAACCTCCTGGGAAACTCGGGACAGAACAGCCTGACCGTACGGCAGGTGCTGCCGGCCGGGACCAGCCTGGCCGACACCAGCGCCGCCGCCATCCGCCTCGAAGAGGTGCTGCGGGGCATTGACGGCATCAAGGACGTCCAGGTGACCTCCGGCAACGCCCAGGCCGGCTTCGCCGCGCTCACCTCCACCGGATCCTCCAACTCCACCTTCACAGTGGTGACAGACGAAAAGGCCAACCAGGAGCGCCTCCAGGAGACAGTTCGCTCAGAGCTTGCGAAGGTGCCCGACTCGGGCAAGGTATCGGTGGGCACCCAGCAGGGCGGCTTCGGCACGTCATCCACCGTGGACATCACGCTGAAGGCTGCCAGCAGCGCCGACCTGCAGGCCGCCAGCGACACCATGGTCGCGGCCATGACGGGCGTGCCCGGCACCAGCGAAGTTGCCAGCAACCTGGCCGCCAGCAACCCTGTGGTGCAGGTCAAGGTGGACAGGGCCAAAGCCGTCGCCGCCGGCCTGAACGAGCAACAGGTGGCCGGGGTCCTGGCATCGACCATCAGCCCCATCCCTGCGGGCACGGTCCGGATCGATACCAACGATTTTCCCGTCCGCATCGGCCAGGGCACCAAGTTCACCAGCATCGACGCCGTCCGGAACATCCCGCTGCCCGCAGGCGGCCGGCCTGTAACGCTGGGAAGCATCGCGTCCGTGGAGCAGGTGGACGTCCCCGTCTCCATCACCGCCAGCAATGGCGAGCGGACCGCCAAGGTGTCCATCACGCCGTCGGGCTCCAACCTGGGCGCGGTGAACACGGAAGTCCAGAAGCGCCTGGCGGACGTCCAGCTGCCCGCCGGCGTCACCGCGGCGATCGGCGGCGCCACCACCCAGCAGGCAGAATCGTTCCGGCAGCTGGGCCTGGCCCTGCTGGCAGCCATCGCCATTGTCTACGTGATCATGGTGGCCACCTTCAAGTCGCTCGTCCAGCCGCTGATCCTGCTGGTCTCGGTTCCGTTCGCTGCGACCGGCGCTGTGGCCCTGCTGCTGCTCACCGGAGTGCCCCTGGGCCTGCCGTCGCTCATCGGCATGCTGATGCTGGTGGGCATCGTGGTTACCAACGCCATCGTGCTGATCGACCTGATCAACCAGTACCGGCAGCCGCGCGACGGCAGGCCCGGCATGAACGTGGCGGACGCCATCACCAACGGCGCACGCCAGCGCCTCCGCCCCATCCTGATGACGGCCCTTGCCACGGTCTTCGCCCTGACGCCGATGGCCCTGGGCATCACGGGCGGCGGCGGGTTCATCTCGCAGCCGCTGGCCGTGGTGGTGATCGGCGGGCTGGTGTCCTCCACCGCACTGACCCTGATCCTGGTCCCGGTGCTGTACCGGCTGGTGGAGGGACGGCGCGAGAAAAAGGCACTCCTGCGCGACCTGCAGGCCCGCCCCGAAATGGGACCGGGTGCCGACCTCGACGCCGAATTCATGGACTGGACCACCGGCCAGGTCCCCAAGGTCAGCGGCCGGCGCGCCGCTCCCGGCGCAGACTAAACGGCGGAATATTTCCGGCGTGGCTGCGTTGTATCCGGCGATAGATGCAAATGCATCTAAATTGGTTTACACTGGAGCCAAGCCCAGCAAGTCCAGGAACGGAAAGGCACGCCATGCAGATCGGTGTTTTCAGCGTCAGCGACATCACCACGGACCCCACCACGGGCCGCACCCCCACCGAGCACGAACGCATCAAGGCCTCGGTGGCCATCGCCAAAAAGGTCGAGGAAATCGGCATGGATGTCTACGCCCTGGGCGAGCACCACAACCGGCCCTTCTTCTCCTCCTCACCCACCACCACCCTCGCGTACATTGCAGCCCAGACCGAACGGATCATCCTCTCCACGGCCACCACGCTGATCACCACCAATGACCCGGTGAAGATCGCCGAGGACTTCGCCATGCTCCAGCACCTGTCCGACGGGCGCGTGGACCTGGTCCTGGGCCGCGGCAACACCGCCCCGGTGTACCCGTGGTTCGGCAAGAACATCCAGGACGGCGTGGAGCTGGCCATCGAGAACTACAGCCTCCTGCGCAAGCTGTGGGACGAGGACACCGTCAACTGGTCCGGCAAGTTCCGCACCCCGCTGCAGAACTTCACCTCCACGCCCCGGCCGCTCGACGGCGTGGCCCCCTTCGTGTGGCACGGCTCCATCCGTACCCCGCAGATCGCGGAGGTGGCCGCGTACTTCGGCGACGGCTTCTTCGCCAACAACATCTTCTGGCCCAAGGAGCACTACCAGCAGCTGATCGGCCTCTACCGCGAGCGGTACGAGCACTATGGACACGGCAAGGCGGACCAGGCGATCGTCGGGCTCGGCGGCCAGTTCTTCATGCGGAAGAACTCCCAGGAGGCGGTAAACGAATTCCGCCCATACTTCGACAACGCCCCCGTGTACGGCCACGGACCGTCCCTGGAGGACTTCACCTCCCAGACCCCGCTGACCGTGGGCAGCCCGCAGGAAGTCATCGAGAAGACCCTGACCTTCCGCGAGCACTTCGGCGACTACCAGCGCCAGCTGTTCCTGATCGACCATGCCGGCCTGCCGCTGAAGACCGTCCTGGAGCAGCTGGACCTGTTCGGCGAGGAAGTCCTGCCCGTGCTCCGCAAGGAGTACGCGGCCCTCAAGCCAGCGCACGTTCCCGAGCCGCCCACCCACGCCGGCCGTGTCGCCGCCCTGCTGGCATCGCAGGACGCCGACAAAGCCACCGCGGAGGCGTGATGGCTGCGGGAGGAACGGAATCTCCGGTGCGGCTGGCAGCCGAAACCTGGGAGTCCCTGTTCCGCGCCCAGGTAGCGGTGATGCGCAAGCTGCAGTCCGGGCGGGCCTTCCGGAAGCTGGCGGTCAACGAATACGACGTCCTGTTCACGCTCTCCCGGTGCCCGTCCGGCTGGCTGCGGCTCAACGAGCTCAACGACAACGTGCTGTTGAGCCAGTCCAGCCTGAGCAGGCTGGTGGAGCGGCTCGAAAAGCGGGGGCTTGTGGCCAGAATGCCGGCCCCCGAGGACGGCCGCGGCATCCTGCTGAAGCTGACCGACGAGGGGCGGGAGCTGCAGAAGGAAATCGGCCGCGAGCACGTCCGGGACATTTCCGCGCTGGTGGGTCCCGCCCTGACGGCCGCGGAGCAGAAGGAACTGAAGCGGCTCACGGACAAGCTGCGAAGTTCGCTGGGTCCCCTTCCGCGGTAGCAGGCGGCTTCCCGGCGGCCGCACGGGCCGGCCGAACAGGACGGCCCGTGCCGGGTGGACAGGACGGCCCGTGCCGGGTGGACAGCCAGGGTGGACAGTCAGCCGAGCGCCACCAGCCGGGAGGGATCCTCGCCGGGCAGGTCCCCGTCAACCACGGCCGTGACGCGCAGCTGGTTCAACACCAGGCTTCCACCCACCGTGGAAAGGAACGCCGTGTCTGATGAGTCGCGGCCGGCGGTAATGCGCAGCATCGACTCCCGCGGCGCGAGCCCCGTGGGGTCGATGACGTGCCAGGCCCCCTCCACGTAGGCTTCCGCCACGGCGTGGAAATCCATCGGGCTCAGGCCCGGTGCGTAGACGGCCGCCAGCCGGGCCGGGATGTCCTTGGAGCGGAGCAGCGCGATGGCCAGGTGCGCAAAGTCCCGGCACACGCCGCGCCTGCTGAGGAGGGTCTCCACGGCACCGTCCGTGCCGCGGGAGGAGCCGCTGATGTACCGCAGTTCACCGTTGACCCAGTCGCGGACGGCGCGCACCAGGTCCGCTCCCTGGACCCCTTCGAACTCGGCATAGGCCGTGGGCAGCAGCCGGTCCGACTCGGCATACCGGCTGGGACGGACATAGCGGATCCGCTCGGCCAGGGTGGCGTCTTCCGGAACGGCGCGGCCCGTCACCGTGGCAAAATAGTCCACGCTGACGTCGGTGGGTTGGGCAAACTCCATGTAGTGGAACCGGCCGCCGTGGTGGTCGGAAACTTCCGTGAGTGGAACCTCGGCCCCGCCGGCAGTGACGGAGAGGGACTCCGTGAAGGATGAGTAGCCGCTGTTCCGTGCTACAGCGATGGCCATGGCCACCTTGGTGTTGGCGATGGTCCTGAAGGCCAGGCGTGCGGAAACAGAGCGTTCCATGTCTCTCCGGGGGTGTTGGGGGGAAGGTAAGTCGCACACCCCGCACTTGTGAGTGCCGGCAGCGGGACTAGTTTTTGACCTTCAGCGACATTAGCATCCGCTGCACGTTGGCGAAGTCAGCGCTTTCGTTGACGTACTGGGCGGCCTGGCCAAGGGTGTCGAAGGCCTTCGCCGGTGCCACTTTCTCATCCGGCGCAAAGGCTTTGAGGGTCACCAGGTCGCCGAACGAGTAGTCCCCCTTGCCGGCCGGACCACGAACCACGTTGCGCAGCCCGCACGCCTGCCCGTCTGTTCCGCCCACCAGGTTGGTGATGCCGTAGGAACCGAAGTAGCGGTACCCCTGGATCACCCGGTAGACCATCCGCGGCGGGATGGTTCCCTCCCCGCCCGGGACGGAGAGCTCAAAAGGCACGCTGCTGATCACGGTGTACGGGTGCCGTGCGTTGTCGGGACAGTCGACGTTCGACGGCGGCAGTCCGGTCCTGAGCGCGGCGACGAAGGTTCCGTCGGGCTTCTTCACCTCAATCTTCAGCCCACCGGGAAGCACGCCTTCCTCGGGCGCCACCGACTGCGCGATCCAGTCCGCCGGCAGGTCGAAGCTCACCGTCCTGGCAGGATCCGAGTATGTCTTCCAGGAGGCGGCGGTGGCCGCCCCCTGCGGCTCGCCGGCCGTTGCGGAGGCAGGGGCCGGGACGGTGCCGCCGGCGTCCGGTGACGCCGACGCCGTTCCGGATGTTGGCCCGGCCGCTGCAGATCCGGAGATTGCGGCCCCGGAGGTTGCCGGCTGTGCCGTCCATCCCGGGCCGGCCGGTGATCCGGAGCAACCCGTCAGCAGGACCACGGCGGCCACCAGTGACATCCGGGGAAGAGCGCTCAATACTTCCTTGCCTGTCATGGAAGCCAGCCTAATAGCGGCATGGCTCCTCTCCGGGCCGGCACGGCGGTGTTTCCTGCGCTTGCGAACGGTGTTCCGTGGCCCCCTCTGCCGGGCGCCGGCCATCCGTTCCCCCGGGCACATACCCGGCGTGTCGCCGTCGGACGGCTGCCACGCTGCCCGGGGACTAGGCTGGGGGTTATGGCGGAAGAGCAGCACGGCGCAGCCGAAGACAACCCGGCGGACATCTCCGCCCTGGATATCGCCGACTGGCGGCTGAGGACCTTTGCGCTCTACGACACCGTCCGCCGGCTCTCGGTTGAAAGCCCGTCCGAGGCACACTCGTACTGGCGCCACCAGCGTGACATGATGTTCGCCACCCACCCGGCTTCTGCGCTGACCGCCGCGGGCAAGGCGCGCTTCTCCGGGCTGAAGACCGCCGACTACGATCCCATCTACCGGTTCCACGTGCCCTTGACCAAAGAGGGTGCCGGCCGCGAGATGAGCGTCGACACCGGGACCGACGGCGTGGTGCACTTTGTCCGGCTGGGCACCTTCGATTTGCCCGAAATGGGCCAGCTCGCGGTGTGGAAGCTCCACGGGTACGGCGGCGGGATCTTCGTTCCGTTCCGCGATGCCACGGCAGGCCAGCCCGGCGGCACCTACGGGGCGGGTCGCTACCTGATCGACACCATCAAGGGCGCCTTCCACGGCGTAGCCGGCACCGGCCCGGGCGCCATGTTCGTCCTGGATTTCAATTTCGCCTACAACCCCTCCTGCGCCTACAACGAGGCCTGGGCCTGCCCGCTGCCCGGGCCCTCCAACCGGCTGGCAGTGGAAATTCCCGTGGGCGAGCTGTACTGACGGATGGCGGTTCGTCCTGGGCGCCCTGTGCGCATCTCCTGCTTGCCCCCTGCCCGCGGCGCTGACCGTCCTGCCGGTGCCACCGGATGAGGCAGGGACTGTCCGCACCAGCAGTACCGGAGACCAGCACCCGGCGCCTGCCTGCCACCAGGCATTACCGGGGAGTCCTGCGCTATCCGGTCATCCGGCAGTTGCTCCGCTTCTCCGGTGTCGGCGTCATCTGCACCGCTGCATCACTGTGCCTCTACGCGCTGCTGCGGCCATGGCTTGGCGCCCAGCTGGCCAACGCGGTGGCGCTGGTCCTCACGTCGCTCTTGAACACTGCCTTGAACCGCCGGCTGACGTTCAAGATCGCAGGCCAGCAGCGCCGCACCCGTGACCACCTCAACGGCCTGGTGGTGATCGCCGTGGCCCTGGTGATCACCGGCAGCAGCCTGGGTGTGCTGCACTGGTTCAATCCGGAGGCCACCGTGGCGGACGAACTGCTGGCCACCACGTTGTCCGGCTTCCTGGCCACGGCGGTGCGCTTCAGCATGCTGCGGCACTGGATTTTCCGCCGCGCGCGGCACCGCTGACCAGGCAGCGACGGTCAGCGGCCTTTGCCCGCGCCCAGGTTCTTGACACTGGCGACGGCGGCCCGCACCGCGTCCGCAGCCACGTCCAGTTCCTCCCGGGTTACCGATGCGTCGAAACTGAACCGGACCGCTGTCTGCGCCACTTCGGCGGAAATTCCCAGCGCGGTAAGCACGGGCGACGGCGCATCCGAGCCGGCAGCGCAGGCTGAACCGCTGGAGCAGACCACGCCGCTCCGTTCCAGCTCCAGCAGCACAGACTCGCCGCTGGTTCCGGGGAAGCAGAATGATGCTACGGAGGGCAGCCGTTCGGAGGGGTGGCCGGTCAGGACAGCGTCCGGCACCGCGGCCAGCACGGCGGCGATGAAACGGTCCCGCAAGGCGGCCACCCTTGGCTGCTGGCCGGCCTGCCGGCCGTGGGCCAGCGTGAGGGCCGTGGCCAGCCCCACCGCCCCGGCCACGTTTTCCGTCCCCGAGCGGCGGCCCCTTTCCTGGCCGCCGCCGTGAATGACCGGTTCCAGCCGCGTACGGCTCCGGACGAAGAGCAGGCCGCAGCCTTTGGGCGCCCCCAGCTTGTGCCCGGAGATGCTCATGGCGTCCACGCCCAGGGCCTTGGTGTCCAGCGGCAGCCATCCGGCGGCCTGGACGGCATCCGTATGGAAGGGGATTCCGTGGTGGTGGGCGAGTTCTGCGAGCGCGGCGATGGGCTGGACGGTGCCCACCTCATTGTTGGCGTACATGATGCTGACCAGCGCGGTCTCCGGGCACAGCACCCCGGCCAGCGCATCAGGGGTGACCTGGCCGGTTGCGTCGACCGGCACCACGTCCACCACGAAGCCGTGGAAACGCTCCAGGTAGCGCGCGGATTCCTCCACGGCCGGATGTTCGACGGCGCTGATCACCACCCGGTTCCAATGCGGGTTTGCCGCCTGCCGGGCCAGGGCAATGCCCTTGACGGCCAGGTTGTCCGCTTCCGTTCCCCCGGAAGTGAACACGACCTCGCCCTGCCGGCAGCCAAGGACGCCGGCCACCGCTGCCCGCGCCCCCGCGAGCGCCGCAGCTGCCGCCTCACCAAGGGTGTGGTGGCTGGAGGGGTTCCCGAAGGAGCCGGTGAGGTAAGGCCACATGGCGTCCAGTACTTCGCGGCGGACGGGGGTGGTGGCGGCGGCGTCGAGGAAGATCATGGCGTGCTCACCAGGCGGTCAGTTCGACGTCGAGGCCCAGGTCCAGTGCGGCCACGGTGTGCGTCAGTGCCCCCACCGAGATGACGTCCACCCCTGTGGCGGCAATCGCCGCGACGGTGCCGGGGTTGACGTTGCCGCTTGCTTCCACGCGGGCGCGACCGGCCACGAGGGCCACGCCGGCCTTCAGCTCCTCAACCGTGAAGTTGTCCAGCATGATGGTGTCCACGCCGGCGGCCAGCACGGGCTCGATCTGCTCCATGCTGTCCACTTCCACTTCAAAGTGGGTGGTGTGCCCCAGCTGGGCCTTGGCGGCCAGCAGGAGCCCGGTGAGCTTTGCCGGGTCTCCCCCGGTCATCACGGCCAGGTGGTTGTCCTTGGCCAGCACCGCGTCGGACAGGCTGTACCGGTGGTTTGCGCCGCCGCCGCACCGTACGGCGAACCGTTCCAGGACGCGCAGGCCCGGTGTGGTCTTGCGCGTGTCGGTGATGCGCGCCCGGGTCCCCTCGGCGAGCCGGACGAACGCGGCGGTCTTGGTGGCGATGGCGGACATCCGCTGGACCAGGTTGAGCGCTACGCGTTCTGCCATCAGCACCGAACGGGCGCTGCCGGTGACCGTCGCAAGGTGCGTGCCGGCGTCGAACGCTTCCCCGTCCGCCACGAGCAGCTCCACCTGGGTGGCGGGATCCACCAGCTGCATCGCGTCGCGGAACACTGTTGCGCCGCTGAGGACCCCGGCCACCCGGGCATTGAGGAAGGCCGTGGCGTGGGCCGAGGCGGGAATGAGCAGTTGCGAGGTGATGTCGCCGGAGGGTGCATCCTCGGCGAAGGCCCGTTCCAGGATCTCCCTGACCGGTGCCACGGGAAGGGTGAGGTCCAGTGCGGGGCGCAGGGTGGCTGCCTGGTCGATCACGGCGGGTTCAGTCATGGAGCAGGCTCGCTTTCGGGCGCGGAGGGTAAGTGGTTTCAGGGTCTGCGGGATCATCACTGCGGTAGTGCGCCCCGAGGGATTCGCGGCGGCCGAGGGCGCCGTCGACGAGCAGCTGGGCGGCCAGCAGCAGGTTCCGGTCCTCAAGCACGGCAGGGCCGGCAGAGGGCGAGTCAGCATGGGGACGGACGACGGCGGCCCACCGGTCAAGAGTGGAAGCAGCCTCAGCCAACAATTCCCCGGACCGCAAAACCCCGGCATGCGAGGTCATGAGGCGGCGAAGGGCGCCCCGCGAAAACGCCTTCCCGGCCTCCCCGCCCCCGCCGAAGTTGGACGGCAGGCTCCTGAGCGGACCATCTGGCCTGTCCGCCGCGCCTTCTGCGGCAGCACCCAAGGGGACCCGACAAACGTCGACTGAGGGTGCTCCGGAAGCGAGCGTCAAGGGGAGGCCGGCAGCGGCCGAGACAGCGAGCGGAGGAGCGCCGTCAGGCGACACCCAAGGAAGCGCGTCACCACAGAGGAAGTCTTCGACAGCGCGGCGGCCAAAGACGAGTCCTTCGAGGAGGGAGTTGCTGGCCAGCCGGTTTGCCCCTTGGACGCCGGTGCACGCAACTTCACCGGCTGCGTAGAGCCCGGGGACGGTGGTGCGGGCGTGGAGGTCGCTGGTTACGCCGCCCATCCAGTAGTGGGCGGCGGGTGCGACGGGGACCAGTTCGCGGGTCCAGTCGATACCGGCGTCCAGGGTCTTGCGGGTGAGGGTGGGGAACCGCTGTTGGAGGAACCCGTTGCCCCTGGCCTGTTCGATGGCGCGGGCGTCGAGGTAGACGTGGCCGTTGGGGTCACCGAGTTTGGCGAGGTGGAGGGCGATGCTGCGTGAGACGACATCGCGGGGTGCCAGTTCGGCGTCTGGGTGGTAGGCCTTCATGAAGCGCCGGCCGTTGGAGTCGAGCAGGACGGCGCCTTCGCCGCGGACGGCTTCGGAGATCAGCAGGGGTCCGTCCAGGCGTCCGGGGTGGGCGGTGGCGGAGCTGACCAGGCAGGTGGGGTGGAACTGGAAGAATTCGAGGTCTGCCGTGGCTGCGCCGGCGCGGACGGCGAGCGCCAGGCCGTCGGCGGTGGCCACGGCGGGGTTGGTGGTTTGGGCGAACAACTGGCCGGCTCCCCCGGTGGCGAGCAGGACGGCGTCCGCGTCCAGGCTGAGGTTGCGGCCGTCCTGGTGGTATTCGACCCCGCTCACATTCCCGTCGCGGGTGGTGAGGGCTGTGACGTGGGCTTCCGTGAGGAGCGTCAGCTTACCCGCGTCCCGCAGGGACAGGACCGCCTGGATCAGTGCACCGGCGACGCGCGCGCCCGTGGCGTCCCCTCCTGCGTGCAGGATGCGCGGGGCACTGTGTGCTGCCTCGAGCCCAAGGGCCGGGCCGCCGTCGTGCCTTGCGTCACCGTGGCCCGCTTCAGCTGGCCCCGCGTCAAACGCCACCCCGTAGCGCTGGAGGCCGGCGATGTCCTGCCGTGCCTGCGTGCACATCAGCCGGACGGCGTCCTCGTTGCAGTGCCCCGCCCCTGCCCGGAGCGTGTCCGCGATGTGCGCGGCAACGGTGTCCCCCGGCGCAGGTTCGGCGAGCACGGCGGAGATGCCGCCCTGCGCGTACCAGGTGTTGCTGTGCTCCAGCGCGCCTTTGGTCACCAGCACCACGTCGGCGCCGGCATCTGCGGCAAGCAGGGCGGCGTAAAGTCCCGCGATGCCGCTTCCGACGACGGCGAGCCGGCGGGCGGGTGCGTCGGGCCCGCGGCGCATCAGGGCCTCGCAGCGAGCATGCGCTCGAGCGCCGTCCTGGCGTTGGCCTGTACATCGTCAGCCACCGTGATGCGGTTGACGATGCGGCCGGCCACCAGTTCCTCCAGCACCCAGGCAAGGTAACCGGGGTGGATGCGGTACATCGTGGAGCAGGGGCAGATCACCGGGTCCAGGCAGAAGATGGTGTGCTGCGGGTATTCGGCGGCGAGCCGGTTCACCATGTTGATTTCGGTGCCGATGGCGAACGTGGTGGGCTCGGTGGCTGCGGCGATGGCTTTCTTGATGAAGTCGGTGGAGCCGGCGGAATCGGCGGCGTCCACCACTTCCATGGGGCATTCGGGGTGCACGATCACCTGCACGCCGGGGAAATCGGCGCGGGCCTTCTCGATCTGGGCTACGTTGAAGCGCTTGTGCACGGAGCAGAACCCGTGCCAGAGGATCACCCGGGAGTCGAGCAGTGCCTGTTCGTCGTTGCCGCCGAGGTCCTTGCGCGGGTTCCACATGGGCATCTGCCCAAGCGGTACGCCCAGGGCCTTGGCGGTGTTGCGGCCGAGGTGCTGGTCGGGGAAGAACAGCACCCGCTGGCCGCGCTGGAACGCCCACTCCAGGACGGTCCTGGCGTTGGAGGAGGTGCAGACGATGCCGCCGTGCTCGCCGCAGAAAGCCTTCAGGGCTGCGGAGGAATTCATGTAGGTGACGGGGATGACCGGAACCCGGCCGTCGGCGTCGGGCTCGGTGCCGAAGATCTCCGCCAGCTGCTCCCAGCATTCCTCCACGGAGTCCGCGTCCGCCATGTCTGCCATGGAGCAGCCGGCGGCGAGGTTGGGCAGGATGACCGCCTGCTCCGGGGTGGAGAGAATGTCCGCGGTTTCGGCCATGAAGTGGACCCCGCAGAAGACGATCGCCTCGGCCTCCGGCCTGGTGAGTGCCGCGTTGGCGAGCTGGAAGGAGTCACCCACGAAGTCGGCGTACTGGATCACCTCGTCGCGCTGGTAGAAGTGGCCCAGGATGACGGCGCGTTCGCCCAGTTCGGCTTTGGCGGCTTTGATCCGTTCGCCGAGTTCGGCGTCGCTGGCCCGCTTGTATTCCTCGGGGAGCTGGCCCTGGCGCGGGGTGGTGGCGGGGGCGGGGTCGGCGCTGGATGCACCCGGGCCGTAGGCGGGGACACCCGCCAGTGCCTCGGCCAGGTCGTAGTCCCAGGGTCCGCTCGCCAGTGCCGGGCTGCAGGTGCTGCGTTCGGCTGCGCCTTTTTCGGCCTGTTCGCGCGTGATCAGCTGGATTGCCGTGTTGACGCTGCTCATGGTGTGCTCCTGTTGTCTGGGTCAAGGCCTGGCCGGCCGGTGTAGCGGTAGAGGCGTGGCGGACGGTGTTTCCCGCCTTGGAGGTATTCCCCGGTTTCTTCGATTTCCGGGGTGGATTTGAGTTGCCGGCGGAAGTTGGCGGGATCCAGTTCGCGGTCCAGGACAGCTTCGTAGACTTCGCGGACCTGGGCCAGGGTGAAGTACTCGCCCAGCAGGTGGTACGCCACTGAGCCGTAGGCCAGCTTGTTGCGCAGTCGCCCGAGGGCGTAGTCAACGATCGCGTTGTGGTCGAAGGCCAGCCCGCCCAGGCGGTCCGCGCGGAACCACCGCACGTTCTCGGATTCGTCGGCGAGCGCAGCCTCCGTGGGCTGGACCAGGGCCCAGTACACGATGGAGACCACGCGCTGCGTGGGTGAGCGGTGCAGGCCGCCGAAGGCGTACAGCTGCTCAAGGTAGCGGGGCGCCAGGCCTGTGGTTTCCCGCAGGTTCCTGGCCGCGGCGTCCTGGAGCGACTCCTCATGGCTGAGGGGGCCGCCCGGCAGTGCCCACAGCCCCTTGAAGGGCTCACGGATGCGCCGCACCAGGGGCAGCCACAGCGTGGGACGGCCCGACGTTTCACTGGGCCGCAGGGCGAAGATCACCGTGGAAATGGCCAGCGAGGGCGGCGCGGCCTGCCGCTCAGACACGTTTGCCGAGCTGTAGTACACGTTCCACCGCCTCTCGTCGTGCCCATCGCCGGATGCGGCGGTTCGTCAGAGTTATGGTCAACTTGACCAAAACTAATTCTACGACCAGCGGCGCAGGAATGGGAAATGTTTCTGCTGCCGCCTGGGGACGCCGGAACGGTCCAGGGTCAAGGGCGCGCCCGCCCTTCTCCCCTGGCGGTTCTTCCTGCCGTTTTTGGGCGGCTCCTCGAAGCCGGTAAATTCAAAAGGTCCCACAAGGACCCCCGGACCATCCGGACCGGACTGTCGAACCAGCTCCAGAAGGTGCACCATCCCAATGACGATGAAGTCTGGCCGGACCATGTCCGCCGCAGCCCCGCCCAAGACGCCGGCAAGCCACAGCATGAAGCCGCGCCAGCTCACCATGATGGGGCTGGGCAGTGCCATCGGCGCAGGCTTGTTCCTGGGATCGGGTGCCGGTGTCCAGGCCGCCGGACCGGCAGTCCTCATCTCCTACCTGGTGGCCGGCACGCTGATCATCCTGGTGATGTGGGCCTTGGGCGAAATGGCGGCCGCCAACCCGAACAGCGGCGCCTTTTCCGTTTACGCCGGGCGGGCCATGGGGCGTACGGCCGGGGCCACCATCGGATGGCTGTGGTGGCTGCAGCTGGTGGTGGTGATCGCAGCCGAGGCACTGGGCGCCGCCGGGCTGCTGTTCTCCGTCTGGCCCATGATCCCGGTCTGGGCGCTGGCGCTGCTGTTCATGGTGGTGTTTACCGGCATCAACCTGGCCGGTGTCCGGAACTTCGGTGAGTTCGAGTTCTGGTTCGCCATCCTCAAGGTGGCCGTCATCGTGCTGTTCCTTGCAGTGGGGGCCGCTTTGCTCCTGGGGCTGCTGCCCGGCGTCGACTCCCCGGGAGCCGGAAACCTTACCGGGAACTTTGCTCCCCAGGGTCTGGGCGGCGTTGCGGCGGCCCTGTTCGTGGTGATCTTCGCATTCGGCGGAACGGAAATCGTCTCGGTGGCCGCGGCCGAAACCGAGGACCCGGAACGCAGCGTGGGCAAGGCCATCCGGACCGTGGTGTGGCGCATCCTGGTGTTCTACATCGGCTCCGTCTTCGTCATCGCCGCGGTCCTCCCCGCCACGTCCAGCAGCCTGGCCTCGCCCTTCGCCGGGGTGCTGGATGCGGCCCGGATCCCCGGTGCGTCCACCGCCATCACCTTGGTGGCCGTCGTCGCACTTCTCTCGGCACTGAACGCCAACCTCTATGGGGCGTCCCGCATGGTGTACTCCCTGGCGCAGCGCGGTGAAGCGCCGCGCGTCCTGACCCGCCTCAACGGCGCCGCCGTGCCCCTGGCCGCAGTGGCGGTGTCGGTGGCCTTCGGCTTCATCGCCACCGTCCTGGAGCTGTTGTTCCCGGACCGGATCCTGCCCGCCCTGTTCCAGCTGGTGGGATCGACGTGCCTGGTGGTCTGGGGCAGCGCCCTGGTCTCCCAGTTGATCCTGCGCCGCCGGGCAGACCGGGACGGAATCCCGCTTCCGCTGCGGATGAAGGGCTTTCCCGGCCTGACCATCCTGGGCCTGGTCCTCCTTGGGGTGATTTTCGCCGTCGGCCTCAGCGCGGAGAGCAGCCGGGTGCAGCTTTTCAGCACCTTCGCCCTGGTTGCCGGCATCGCGCTGGCGTGTGCTGCCGGGGCCCGCCTCACCGGCAGGGACAAGCCTGCCAACAGGTAGAGTGGTGCGTACCTTTCCAAGGAAGACGCACCGACGCGCCGGGCCCGCCCAGGCGCCGTACCTGATTGGGGAACTGACACCATGAGCGGCAGGCACACCGGACAGCAGCACGCGCACACCGTTGAAGGCACCGACCCCCAGCTGTATGTGGCGGTCCATGAGCCCGCAAACGATGCCGGCCTGCGGCCGGTCCTGCTGCTGCACGGCTTCTCCTCCTCCTCCAAGCTCAATTGGGAGGACACCGGCTGGGTGTCGGCGCTGCTCGAGGCCGGCCGCCGGGTCATCACCGTGGACCTTCCCGGCCACGGCCGCAGCGGCGCGCCGGAGGACCGTGACTCCTACTCCCCCAGCAGGATCAGGGCGGACCTGCTCCAGGCGGCGTTCGACGCCGGCGTCCACCCCCTGCAGGACGGCGACCCTTCCAGCGGGCTGGACGTCGTGGGCTACTCCCTGGGATCCAGGCTCGCCTGGGAGTTCGCCGCAACCCAGCCCGAGCTGGTGCACCGGCTGGTGCTCGGCGGCCCCAACGACTCCGACCCCCTTGCTGCATTCGACCTCATCGCCGCCCAGGACTACCTTGCGGACGGGACACCGATCCAGGACGAATCGACCGCCCAGCTCCTGAAGATGGCATTGCTGCTGCCGAACAACAACATCTTCGCGCTGCTGTCCCTGGTGGAGGCCATCAAGGCCGAGCCCTACGACCCTGCCGAGGCAGTCCCCCATGTTCCCATGCTGCTGGTGGCGGGCGACAAGGACGAACGCGCCGCGATCCTGCCCAGGCTCGCCGAGCTGGCCCGCGGCGCCGGTTCCATGGTCGAACAGCTGGTCCTCCCGGGCCGGAACCACACCAACGCCATCACCAGCAGGGCCTTCAAGCAGGCCGCGATCTCGTTCCTGTCCGTCTAGGCAGGGCCCGGGTCTTGCTGGAAAGCCTGGCCCCGGGCTGAAACCGCCAGGGCATCCAGCAGTACGCTGGGGGCAGGCAGGCCGCAGTTGCCGGGAGGGACAGATGGGTACGCGTTTCGAAGACCGCACTGACGCCGGCCACCGCCTGGCCGCTGCGCTTGGGCAGTTCCGGGAACAGCCGGAGACCGTGGTCCTGGGTCTGGCGCGCGGCGGTATTCCTGTCGCCGCGGCTGCAGCGGCTGCCCTCGGCCTGCCCCTGGGCACCGTCCTGGTGCGGAAGCTGGGTATTCCGGGTCACGAGGAAACCGCCTTTGGGGCGCTGGCCTGGGCGCAAGGGCGCACGGTCCGGTTGATCAACAAGCCGTTGCTGGAACGCGTCCTTGACCACGGCGTGCAGCAGGAATGGCTGGATGACGTTGAGAAGCGCGAACGGGACGAACTGCTCCGCCGGGTGGAGCTGTATCCGGGAACCGGCATCGACGTGGCGGACAGGACCGTCCTCCTGGTGGATGACGGCCTGGCCACGGGCGCTACGATGCGTGCCGCCGTCGAAGCCATGCGGGAGGGCGGCGCGGCTGCCGTGGTGGCGGCAGCTCCCGTGGGATCGATCGACGCCGAAGCCTCGCTTGAGCGGGTGTGCGAAGCCGTGGTGTGCCTGCACCTGCCGGGAAGATTCCGGGCTGTTGGAAGCTATTACCGGCACTTTGGGCAGTTGAGCGACGACGACGCGGTCAGGCTGCTGGCGCACTAGGCCGCCCGGAAGCACAGCAGGCCCGGACCTTGCGGTCCGGGCCTGCTGTCCTGCCCACGTCGTCCGGGGGGCGATGGGGATCAGTGGTGGTTGCTGACGCCCAGCGGGCGGCCCTTGGTTTCCTTGGCCAGCACCACGCCGACGGCCGAAATGACGCAGAGGACCATGATGTAGATGCCGATCGAACCGGTCCACTTGGTGGCCTGCAGCAGTGACTCGGCAATGGTGGCCGCGAAGGCGCCGCCCAGGATGGCGCCGAAGGCGTAGCCGATGGAGATGCCGGAGTACCTGACGTTGGCGGGGAACATCTCTGCATACATGGCCGACATGGGACCGTAGGACAGGCCCAGGCCGATGGTCAGGACGAACAGGGCGACGCCGTAGAGCAGGATGTTCTTGGTGTCGATGAGGGCGAACATGGGGATCATCCAGGCAAAGACGATGGCGTAGCCGGTGAGGAAGGTCTTCACGCGGCCGATCCGGTCCGACAGCCAGCCGCCCACCAGGGTGAAGATCAGCCAGCCAAAGGACGCCAGGGTGGTGGCCAGGAGGATCTGCGGGGTGGGCATCTTCAGGGTCTTGGTCGCGTAGGAGATGAAGAACGCGATCAGCAGGTACCCGGCGGCGTTGTTGCCGATGAAGATCAGGGTGGAGTATAGGACGGGCAGTTTGTGGTTCCGGATCAGCTCGCCCAGCGGCGCCTTGCTTTCCTTCTTCCGCAGGGCCATCTCCTGGAAGACGGGGCTCTCGGCGACTGCGCGGCGGATCAGGTAGCCCACCACGATCAGGACGATGGAGAGCAGGAACGGCACGCGCCAGCCCCATGCCGCGAAGTCTTCCTTGGACATGCCGGTGTTGAGGAAGTAGAGCAGGCCGGTGGCCAGGATCATGCCTACGGGTACGCCGATCTGCGGGTAGGCTCCGAACAGGCCGCGGCGGCTGATGGGTGCATGCTCAACAGCCATCAGGGCGGCGCCGCCCCATTCCCCGCCGGCCGAGAAGCCCTGGATGACGCGCAGCAGGATCAGCAGGATGGGAGCCCAGGCACCGATCTGCGCATACGTGGGGAGCATGCCGATCAGGGCCGTCGCGGCGCCCATCATGACCAGGGTGAAGACCAGCATCGCCTTACGCCCCAGGCGGTCGCCCAGGTGTCCGGCGACAACAGCGCCGAGCGGGCGGAACAGGAAGCTGATGCCGATGAGGGCAAACGAGAGGATCTGCGCCAGTCCCGGGTTGGACTCGTTCAGCGGTGCCAGGAACAGCGGCGACAGCAGCGTTGCGGTCAGCTGGGCAAAGATGAAGAAGTCGTACCACTCGATGGTGGTGCCGACGAGGGTGCCGGCGAGGACCTTGCGTTCCTCCCGCCGGCTGCTGGGACCGGCGGGGGTATCCACCTTGGAAGGTGTGGTCATTGAAACTCCATTGTTTATTGGGCAGCTGTGCCACCCGGACGCCTTCAGAATTACCGACAGAACGGTCAGTTAGTTAGTAGGGTACTACGGAATTGTGATGCGGGACACGGGGTGCGGATTTTTTTCCAAGGGGATGTGCCCGACATTGAGTTCTATATTCGAACTGCGAGTTCGTATAGAGGACAATACCCGGTGCGCCCGGATGAGACAAGAGTCACGGCAGGCCGCGCGTTCGCCCCTAGGATGGATTTCATGACACCTCCAGCAGCCGCAGCCCGGACGGCGGAGCCGCAGGCTTCGCCGTCCCAGACCCTTTCGCGCGGCATCCGCGCCCTTGAGATCCTGGCAGCTGCCCCGGGCCCGCTGACCATCGCCGAACTGGCCGACGCCATGGGTGTCCACCGTTCGGTGGCCTACCGGATCCTGCGTACCCTGGAAGACCATTCCCTCCTGGTGCGTGACGATGCCGGACGGGTCCAGCCCGGCCCCGGCCTGGCGGTCCTGGCCCGGGGAGTATCGCGCAACCTGCAGAGCGCCGCCCTTCCCGAGCTCACCCAGTTGGCGAACTCGCTGGATATGACGGCGTTCGTGGCGGTGTGGGACCACCATGACTGCATCACGCTCGTCACGGTTGAGCCGCGGCATTCGGGCGCCACCGTGGCCCAGCACCCTGGAACGCGCCACCCCATCAACGCAGGCGCGCCGGGTATCGCCATCCAGTCGGCCCTGTCCGAAGCCGAGTGGGACCGCTTGGATACGGGTATCCCCTACCGTCCGGAGGCGTCGGAAGCACGGAGGAGGGGTTACTCAGCCAGCCATGACGAGGTCATTGCCGGGGTTTCCTCGCTGGCAGCCCCTGTCCGGGTGCCCGGCGGGCGCCCGGCCGCCCTCGCCGTCGTCTACATCCGTTCCGCCCATGATCCGGAAACGGTGGGGGCGGCCATCGCCGCAAGCGCCGCCAGGATCGAGGGCCAACTGGCGTAGCGGCGGGAGGGCGGCAGGCTGGCATGGAGGCCCTGTCAGGTCCTCCGGCGGAGCACGACGGCGGCCCCGGCCCCAAGCAGCGCCAGCGCTGCGGCCGCGCAGACCGGGACAAGGAACGCCGCCGCCGGGCCGTGGAGTTGGGCCAGCTGTCCCCCAATCGAGGACCCGATGGCCGTTCCGGCAACAATACCGCTGGCCAGCGCGGTCATGACCGTGCCAAGCCGGCCGGCGGGAGCCACCTGTCCGCCCACGGCGAAGACAGTGACCATGACCGGACCCACCGGGAGTCCAAGGACCAGCAGGACCGCCGCCATCATGGGCAGCGATGCCGGCAACAGCAGCAGGACCGCCAGCCCCGCCATCAGGGCTGCGCACAGCACCCAGCGCAGTGCCAGGCCGGCGCGCCGCGGCCAGTAAGCAACCGAGAATGCCGCCACTGCAGAGCTTAGGCCCATCACGGCGTACAGCAGGCCCGCAATTTCCGTGCCTGCGAGCCCCGCAGAGAAGGCGCTGAGGGCGGCCTGGGTGGAACCGAAAAAGGTCCCCATGCAGACCATGGCCAGAACCGGCAAGGCAACGACCCATGGCAGCTTCACGGGTTGTGCCCTGCCCGTGCTTTTCCTGCGGACGGGACGACCGGTGGCAGGTACGGCGCCATGGGTAGGGTGCACCGCGAAGGCAGGGACAAGGGTGATGGTCATGGCCGCTGCCAGCGCCAGGGGAAGCCAGGGCGCCACGAGGCTGGCCAGGCTTCCCACCAGGGCCGGTCCCAGGACAAACGTCAGTTCATCGGCCGTGCTCTCGTAGGAGAGCGCGGTGTCCAGCTCACGGGCAGCGCCACCGGACGGCGCCGACGGACCTGCGGCATTGGTTGTCAGCGCCATCCACCTGACCCGGGCCAGGGGTCCCACCTGGGGGCAGGTGGCGCCGGCGGCGAAGGCGGCCACCAGGACGGCGGGCGGGAAATCCCCCGCCTCGGATGTGGTGTTGGCGATGAAGACCAGGGCCAGCACCGCCACGGTGTTGAGCAGAGCGGACAGGAGCAGGACGGGCCGTTGTCCCCGCCTGTCCGCCAGGGCTCCAAGCACCGGAGCTCCGAGCGCGGAGCCGATGCCCACCGCGCCGGCCGCGGCCCCGCCGGCGGCGAAGGAACCCGTGACCGAGGTGACCAGGGTCAGCGTGCCCATGGCCAGCATGGCCAGGGGAAGCCGCGCAAAAAGTCCCAAGGGAATGAAGCTTCTGCCGGCGAGCTGCGGCAGCCGGGAAAAACGCCCCCTCGCTGCCCGTTCCATGGAGTCCGGGCTGGAGGTTTCCTGCTCTGCGGCGGTGCGGGCAGGAGTGTCGGGGGTGGTTGAAGGAGTAGTTTGTGGTGTCAATTCCGGGCTCGTTCAATAGGTGCGCATCGTCCCTCCTCCCGATGCGCGCAACCCGGTAACGCGCTCCAGTATATCGGCCGGGTCAGGCGAGGGCGTCCACAGTCTCGGAGATCCGCAGCGTGGAGCCGTTCCGGCTCTTGATCACTTGCAGCTGGGTCCCGATGCGCTGTTTCATCTCGGCAACATGGCTGACCAGTCCCACCACCCTGCCGCCGTCGCGGAGCCCCTCAATGGCATCCATGACCTGTTCCAAGGACTGTTCGTCCAGGCTTCCGAAGCCCTCATCCACGAACAGGGTCTCGATTTCCACCCCTCCGGCCTCCTGCTGGACGACGTCCGCCAGCCCGAGTGCCAGCGAGAGCGACGCCATGAAGGACTCGCCCCCGGACAGGGTGGAGGTGTCCCGCCGGAAGCCCGTCCACTGGTCCACCACTTCAAGTCCCAGCCCTGATTTTGCGCCACGCGCTGCCTTGGCGTCGGTGTGCTGGAGCAGGTAGCGGCCATCACTCATGGCCACCAGGCGTTCGGACGCGGCGAGGGCCACCTGCTCCAGCCGCGCCGCCAGGACGTAGCTGTTCAGGCTCATCCGGTACGTGTTCTCACCCCGGCCGGCTGCGGCGTCAGCCAGCCCGGCAAGCATCTGTGCCCGCTCCGCCGGTTCCCGGGATGCGCGGACCAGCTCCTGGTAGTCGGCGGCGATCGTTTTCAGGGATTCCAGGCAACGCGAGGCGAGACCGGCGGCAAGATCGGCTTCCCGCGCGTCATTCTGGGCAGTGGCCGACTCCAGGCGAAGCGCTGCCAGCCGCTCCTCGTCTGCCCGGAAGCCGTCCGCGGCTTCTTCCAGGGCCAGCACAATGTCCTCGGATTCGAACAATCCGGCAACGCGCGCGGCTTCGTCCTGGGCTGCACGGCCGGCGGCTTCCAGGGCTGCCGCTTCGGCGGCGCCAAGGAGCTGGCTGCGGACGTCGTCTGCCGTGGCGAAACCCGCACCCGGCAGGGCCAGTTCCAACTGCTCCTGCGCTTCGGCGGACTGCAGCCGCGCCGCGTCCAGCCGCGTCTGCGCCTCGACGGCCTTGTCCAGGACTGCTGCGGCGTCCTCGAGTGCCCGCAGCCGGCGGGTCAGGCTGGGGTGGGGGCCGCGCAGGGCGGCGAGCGCCTTGTCCAGTGCTGCAGCCTGTTCGGCCGCCTCGGCAAGGGACACGGCAGTCCGGGACAGCTCTGCCTCTGTTTCGGACAGCGCGGCACGCGCCTGCCCCAGACCGGCATCCAGCGCTTCCAGCCGTTGCCGCCTGTCCTGCAGCTCCTCTGCGGCCTTCTCTGCGTCCGCGGCGGCAGCGAGGGCGGCCTCGGCACCGGCGCGTGCCTCTTCAACAGGGGTGGTCCCGCCCTGGCCGGCGAGGACTGCCACGGCCTGCTCCGCTTCTGCAAGGTCAGCGGCAACCAGGGCATGGGCTGCCTCTGCGGCCTCGTATAAGCGGTGGGCTTCCTCTTCATCCTGGGCCAGGCCCGGGCCGGTAGTGCCGCCATCCGCGGGGCGGGGATGCTGCCCGCTTCCGCAGACGGGGCAGGGCTCGCCGGCAACCAGCTTGGCTGCCAGCTCGGATGCGGCGTTGGCGAGCCGGACCTCCCGCAGGTCCAGCCAATGGCGTTTTGCCTCCAGGAGGTCCTCCCGCGAATCGTCATGGCGGATCCTGGCCAGGTCCCTCCGCTGGGCAGCCCGCCCGTGCCGCCGGACGATGTCCAGCAGTTCCGCGGCCGCAGCGGCTTCCTTGCGGCGGAGTGCCGCCTCGATGGAGCGCGCTTCCAGCTGGTCCATACCGTCGGCCAGTACCGCCCGCTCGTCCTGCAAATGGGCTGCGCGATTCCCCAGCGTCTCCACGGTGAGCCGGAGCTCTTCCTGCCGGCCGGCCAGGCTCCGGTGCCGCTTCCGCAGGTCCTGGAGCCTGTCCTCGTCCGGCAGCCGGGCCTCGACGACGGCCAGCAGCGAACGCAGCCGGCCCAGTTCGTCCGCTGCCCCGGGGACCCTGCCTCCGGCGGCGAATGGTTCCAAACCCAGTGTTTCGGAGCCCGGTGTTTCGGAGCCCGGTGATTTGGAGCCCAGTGTTTTGGAGCCCAGGGTTTCCAGGCCCAGCCGGGCCAGTTCGCCGTCGTCCGTGGCAGCCATCCGCAGCAACGTCAGGGCAGATTCTGCAGCGGCTTCCGCGTTGTGGACCTTGGCTGCCGCAGCGTCCACGGCCTGCAGCTGCCCCTGGAGGACCTCGGCCTGGCGGTGCCGGGCCAGACGGGAGGAGAGCTCATCGCGATGCGCGGCCCCGTCCTCCACGGACTTCCGCCGGGCGGTGGCCGCCTGGAGTTTCCGGTGCCGCTCATGCCGCGCGGCTTCGCTGTCCACCTCACTTCGGCGGTCCTGGCTGAGCGCCGCCGCGGCTGCGGCGTGCTCCGTGAGTTCCGCCAGCCGGCCGGCAACGGAAGCCTGCAGCCAGTCAAGGCGGCCGGGGACGTCGTCCGCCGGCGGAGCTCCGGCATCAGGAAGCCGGAGCGGAGCGGCCTCGGTTTCGGCACGCGAGGCAAGGAGGCCGAGTTGGCCGGACAGGGCGGCGACGTCCTCCCGGGCGGCGGCAGCCTGACGCGAGAGTTCCTGTTCCAGGGCCTCGAAGCGCTGGGTGCCGAAGAGCTTTTGCAGCAGGTCCAGGCGGTCGGCGGCCTTGGAGCGGAGGAAGGCAGCGAAATCACCCTGCGGCAGCATGACCACCCGGGTGAACTGCTCACGGTCCATGCCCAGCAGCGCCATGATCTCCGCGCCTGCTTCGTCGTTGCGCGCGGACTTTTCCACCCACGCCCCGTCGATCCGTTCGCGGAGCAGCGTCTTTGCCTGCTGGACCGTGAAGCCATTCTTGCCCCGCGCGCTGGGCTTGTCCCACGCCGGCGAGCGGGTCACTTCGAAGCGGCGGCCCTGCGAGGAGAACTCGCAGGTCACGGAAGGTTCCTGACCGGGTTCCGCGTGATCGCTGCGCAGCCGCTTGCCGTCCTGCCGGGCACCGGGGACAGATCCGTACAGGGCAAAGCAGATGGCATCCAGCACGCTGGTCTTGCCGGCACCGGTGGGCCCGTTCAGCAGGAACAGGCCATGGGCGCTGAGGCGGTCAAAGTCGATGTCCTCGGTTCCGGCGAAAGGGCCGAACCCGGAGATGCGCAGATGGTGGATCCTCACCGTGACGCCTCCAGCAGCCTGACGTTTTCCAGCGCGGCGGCGAGCGCGTTCTTCTCCGCCGGGTCTGCAGCCCGTCCCCGCACATGCTCCAGGAAACCGCAGCACAGGGCGAGGTCATCCGGTGCGCCCGCGAGCCTGCTGCTGTAGCTGGCCTGGGGGGCGGCAGCCCCGCCCTGCGGATCGAAGGACAGGACCAGGGTGTCCGGGAACCTGGCGCGGAGCCGTTCCATGGCACGGGCGGGACGCTGGGCATCCGTCAGGGTGATCTGGCAGTAGGCGGTCTCAGCCCAGGCGTGGCCCGGGTCCGCCAGGAGATCTTCCAGGGTTCCGCGCAGTACGGCGAGGGACCGCGGGGCCTCCCACAGGACCTCCGCCACGGATGTGACTCCCGCCGGACCGATGTCCACCAGCCAGGCACCCTTCCGGTGGGCGGCCTCGGAGAAGGAATAGGCCAGCGGCGACCCGGAATACCTGACGGAGCCGGACAGCTGTTGACGCCCGTGCAGGTGGCCCAGGGCGGTGTAGCTGAAGCCGTCGAAGAGGTCCAGCGGCACCGCGCCCACTCCGCCGATGCTGAGGTCCCGTTCGCTGTCCGAACTGATGCCGCCGCTGGCGAAGGTGTGGGCCAGGATTACGGAGTGGACGGTGGCGGTAGCCGCCCGCCGGGCGATGTCCTCCCGGATCAGGGCGGTGGCCGCCCGGGTTACCTCGAAATGGCTTGGCGTTTCCGCCCCCAGCTGTTCGGCGACAAGCCTGGGCTCAAGCCATGGGATGCCGTACAGCGCGAGGACGGCGTCCTTTCCGGCAGCATCCGCGCCCAGCGGCAGCAGGAGCGGGTGGGCGAGGTCCTCCACCCTGGTGCGCAGGTGCACTCCCCCGCGTTCCAGCAGGCGGGAGGCGAAACCCAGGCGGATGGCGGAGTCGTGGTTCCCGCTGGTAAGCACCACTTTTGCACCCGTGGCAGTCAGGCGGACCAGTGCGTCATCAAGCAGGTGGACCACGTCCACGCCCGGCAGCGCCCGGTCATAGACGTCGCCGGCGATCAGGACAACGTCCACGCTGTCCCGCTGGACCGCTGCCACCAGCTGGTCAACGAAGGCGCGCTGGGCGTCCAGCATGCCGACGCCGTGGAAGGAACGGCCCAGATGCCAGTCCGAGGTGTGAAGTAACCGCATATCCCTAAGCTATCGGCAACCACTGACACTCAAGGAAAACGCCGCGGCCAGCGGCGGTCAGGACCGTTTTCCTTCGAAAAACTCCTGCGCCTCGTTGACGCCGCCTGCGTCCTGCCGGGCGGCCGCTGCGGGCACAGCCCTGTCCGTGCCGGCACTTTCCATGGCGTCGTCGTCGGCCTCCCCGGCGTCGTCGTCGGCCTCGGCGGCGCCCTCGTCGTCATGGAGGTCCGCGCCGTCCTCAACGGATGCAGCGGACTCAGCCACTCCGGTAATGCGGAACGCCAGCCCCGCGATGGCAGCGCCGGCCAGCGGCGCGACCAGGAAGACCCACAGCTGCTCCACGGCCCAGCCGGAACTGAAGACGGCGGAGGCGACGGCGCGGGCGGGGTTGTACGGCAGGTTCCCCACCGACTGGCCCACCTGCAGCAGGGCCGCGAAGGACAGGCCGACGGCAACCGGCGCCGCGCTGCGGCTGCCGCCGGAGCGGCCGGCGGCAAGGAAGACAGCCACGATGATCGCGGCCCCCAGCAGTTCCAGGAGCACGACGGCGGCGAGCGGGGCCTGAATGATGGAATGCTCGCCGAAGCCTGCGGTCACGGTGTCGAAGGCAGTACGGCTGTCAGGGATGCTGGGAAGGGTGCGGAGGATGCCGAACAGGGCAAGGGCGCCCACCAGGGCTCCCACCACCTGGGCGGCGGCGTATGCGGCGGCGGCGCCGGCACGGATCCGTCCCGCCAGGAGGTGACCCAGGGTAACGGCGGGATTGAAATGGCCGCCGGAGATGTGTCCGAAGGCGAGCATTGCCGCCGTGATGGCCAGGCCGGCGGCAAGGGCCGCCGGCACCGGGCTGGACTGCGGAATGCTGAACAGCGGCACGCCCAGCCCGGCCACGGCCAGGAAGAGGCTGCCGAAGGCCTCGGCCACCAGGCGGGGCATCAGAGCGCTGGGCGCGGTGGCCGCGCCGGGCTGCAGTGCGTCGCGGTCGGGGACAGGGGTGCTCATGATGGGACCTTCGCTTCTTGGGGCCTGGGCTTTGCGTTGCAAGCGGCAGCTGCTGCCGGTTCCGGGGCTTCCACCAGCTTGCAGGGCGGCGCCGGGCAACCCGTGCAGTATTCCAGCCCAGGCTGTGCGTTTGCTGGACACCAGCCGTGCGCAATGGCCGGCGGGACGGATAGGACCAGGCGGCGGGACCGGTTTTCGGACGGTAAATTTACTTCATGAGCATCGACCGCGGAACCCCTGTGCCCACCCTCAAGTCCCGGATCCACGGTGCGCTGCTGGGCGGGGCGCTGGGGGATGCACTGGGCTATGCGGTGGAGGCTGATTCCATCGGCGCCATCCGCCGGCGCTTCGGAGCCCGGGGCCTGACCGGGTTTGACGCTCTGTCCGGTTCCTGGCCTTTTTCCGACGACACGCAGCTGACCCTGTATACCGTGGACGGGCTGGTGGAGGCGTTGGAGTGGGCCAACGACGGGGTGGGTGCGGATGTGAACGCCTGCCTCTGGCTGGCGTACCTGCGCTGGCTGGCCAACCAGGGCGAAGACGCCGGGGCTTCAGCGCCCGCACCCCAGCCCCGCTGGATCGACGGCAACGAGGTGCTGCGGCAGCGCCGGCATCCGGAGCAGGACTGCATCACCGGGCTGGCCTCCGGCGAGATGGGCACGTCGGTCCGCCCCGTCAACCCCGAGGCCAAAGGCGCCGGCACGGTGATGCGTTCGGCGCCGTTCGGGCTGATTCCACATATTGCGCCCGACGCCGTCTACAAGCTCAGTTCCGACGCCGCCTCCCTCACGCACGGGCACCCTTCAGCCCGCCAGAGCGCCGGAATCTTCAGTCTCCTGATCCATAAGCTCGTGTCCGGCGAGGCGCTGCGGGACGCCGCTGCCGCGGTGGCCGCGCACGCGGCCACCCTCCCGGACGTGGCGCCGGAGCTCCCGGAGAGGCTTGAGGCCGCCCTTCGTCTCGCCGACAAGGCAATCGTTGCCCCGGAGGAACTGGTCCACGTGCTTGGCGGGGGCCGGATGGCGGAGGAGGCACTCGCCGTCGCACTGTATGCAGTCCTGGCCACGTTGCCCGCTGACGACGCGGACGCCGGGCCGGCCCGGCATTTCCGGGACGCTGTTGTTCTGGCCGTGAACCATGACGGCCCCAGCAGTACCACGGGCTCGCTGGCAGGAAACATCCTGGGCGCCTTCTATGGGGAAGACTGCCTGCCGGCGCCGTGGCTCGGGGCCCTGGAAGCGCCCGGGGTGGTCCGCGGCATGGCCGATCAGTTGGTGAAGGTCACAACCGGCGAAGGCTGATGTTGTTGCAGGCCTCGCAGACGTCCTCGGGGATCAGCCCGCGGCGCTGCAGGAACCCGAAGATGGCGCACCCCAGGCAGAACCCGGCGAAGGCCTCCAGGGAGGCTGCCACCACCAGGATCCCCAGGAGTGTCCAGGCTGCGGCTGCTGCACCTGCGGCGAACAGGAGCAGCGCCGCAGTGGATACGGCAGCACCTATCCCCTGGGCAAAGCGCTTGGGTGGCCCCGGCACAAGTTTTACCTTTCCCAGCCGCGGAGTGATGACCTTGACTGAGAGCAGCGCCAGGGGTGAAATCCGCGGGCCGAAGAGCAGACGCAGCCAGAACCCGCTGGAGATGGCCAGCAGCCCCCACCCGGAGCCCGCCAAGGCGGTGACGACGGCGAGCAGCACCACGAGCGCTGCCGTGATACGGGCGGCGTACTCGTTGACGGGATTGGGAAAAGCGAACAGGGACGCCATATGGCAAGGCTAGGAGCCTGCGGCAGGGCTGCCAAGCTGTGTTGCGCCGCATGAAGCGGGCGCGCCTTTGAGTGCCGGCCGCGTCAGGCGCTGACGGCAGTCGCGCGGGCGCCGTCCCAGGTTTCCCTTGGGTCGGCGTGCAGGGCGTCCCCGTTGCCCACCATCTGGAGGAACTCACCCTCGGACAGCACTTCGATGGCTTGTCCCCGCTCATGGAGCTCCAGGACGCGGCGCGCCTTGCCGGTGAGCCTGCCGGAGCGCAGGTCTGAGGCAACGAAGCCATCCCCCACCACCAGCACGGTGGTACGGCCGGTGACCCGGCTTTCCGTCCGGGCACCGCACCTGGCCGAGCGCAGCTTCGCTTCCGGACGGGCGATGGAGAGCTGCCCGGTGAATACCACCGTCTGTGCGTACAACGGATGGCCGGGCTCGGCGTCCAGGTTGGGTTCCGGGTTCAGCCCTTCCTCGGGCCAGCCGGACTGGAACCGGCGCACCAGTGCGGCACCGTTGCCGGACGCAGCAGCCATGGCCGCCACGCTTGGCTTCGACAGGTCGCCCGAGGCGGGATCGAAGGCCTGCTGGTGCGGCATGGCCAGCCCCAGGGAGAGGAAGAGTTCGGCGATGCTGTTGGCACCGTTGCGCGCGGCGATGTCGACGAGGATCCCGGCGCAGGCGCGGGCGTCCTCGGCGGCGTCGTGGTGGTTGACCAGCGGTACGCCCGCTTCCTCGGCGGCGAAGGGAAGCGAGTTGGAGACGAGCGAGTAGCAGCGCCGGGACAGCATGACGGTGCAGACGTAGTCGTAGGCGGGACCGGGCAGGCCCGATACCTCCAGCGCCGAGCGGATCACGCCCAGGTCAAAGGCGGCATTGTGGGCTGCAAGCACGTCGTCGCCGATGAACGCGCCAATCTCCGGGAACAACTCCCCAAAACGGGGCCTTCCGGCAACATCCGCAGCCGTGATGCCGTGGATCCGGACGTTGTGATGGTCAAAGTGGTCATAACCGGCCGGGGGGCGCATCAGCCAGGAGGCCTCTGCGACGATTTCCCCGCCCCTTACCTTCGTCAGTCCCACAGAGCACGGGGAGCCGCGGAAGCCGTTGGCCGTTTCGAAGTCGATCGCCGTAAAGTCCAAACCCACGGCCCCTACCTTACCGCCGCAGGCCTCCCAGACCGGTCAAGTACCCTTGAGAGGTGAACTTTCCTGTGATGAATGACCTCGCTGTGTCCATGCTGGTGGGTGCGGGACCGGTCCAGCCAAGAATGGCTTCCTTCCTGCCCGATTGGCTGAACCCCCAGGTCTTCCTGGCCGATCCCGCGCTCGCCCCCTGGGTGGTCCTGCTGGTGTGCGGCATCGTCTTCGCCGAAACCGGGCTGCTGGTGGGGTTCTTCCTCCCCGGAGACTCCATGCTGTTCACCGCCGGCCTGCTGGTGGCCACGGACACCATCAAGTTCAACATCTGGCTTTTGGCCCTCCTGATCGTGGTCTCGGCCATCATCGGCAACCAGACCGGCTACCTCATCGGTTCAAAGGCCGGTCCCGCCATCTTCAACAAGCCAAACTCCAAGCTCTTCAAGCGCGAGAATGTCGAAAATGCGCACGCCTTCTTTGAAAAGCACGGCGGCAAAGCACTGATCCTGGCCCGCTTCGTCCCCATCATCCGGACCTTTGTTCCTGTGATCGTCGGCGTGGCGCAAATGAGCAGGAGGAAATTCTTCCTCTACAACGTCATCGGAGCGGCACTGTGGGGCGGCGGTGTGACGCTGCTCGGTTACCTGCTGGGCGACAAAGTTCCGTGGGTCCGGGACAACCTGGACATCATCTTCATCGCCATTGTGCTGGTCTCGGTGATTCCCATCGGCATCGAGGTCCTGCGCGGCCTGTCCGCCAAGCGCCAGGCACAGGCCTACGGCACGGACGCGGTGGACGAGTTCATCGAGGAACACGAACCGGACGAGGAGCGGAAGACTCCCCGCAACAGCCACCGCGGCCGGCCGGAGTAGCAGCCTGCCCCCGGCCAGACTGTAAATGCCGGCCAGGCTGCAAAAGAAGGTGCGCATCCCGCCGGGATGCGCACCTTCTTTTGTTGGTTGGCCGTTTTGAAGTTGGCTGGCCTGTGGGCAGGCAGGTTCCCTAGCGGGCCGCCTCCAGGGCCGCCACAATGGACGGCAGGAGGGCCCGGAAGGCCTTGCCGCGGTGGCTGATGGCGTTCTTTTCCTCGGCGGACAGTTCGGCACAGCTGCGGTCCTCGCCCGCCGGCTGCAGGACGGGGTCGTAGCCGAACCCGCCGCTCCCCCGGGGTTCGCGCAGCAGGATCCCCTCAAGCTGCCCGTACTCCACCACTTCGCGCCCGGGTCCGCCTCCGTCAGCGGGCACGGCCAGCGCGGCGGCGCACACGAATGCGGCGCCACGGTGTTCGTCCGGGACGTCGGAGAGCTGGTTCAGCAGCAGTTCCAGGTTGGCGGCGTCGTCGCCGTGGCGTCCTGCCCAGCGGGCGGAGAAGATGCCCGGGGCCCCGCCCATGACGTCCACGGCCAGCCCGGAGTCGTCGGCGATGGCCACCAGGCCGGTGGCGCCGGCGACGGCGCGGGCCTTCAGCAGCGAGTTTTCGGCGAACGTCACGCCGGTTTCGGCAACGTCCGGCGCACCCGCCGCCGCCGCGTCCACCACCTGGGTGTCGACGTCGAGCCCTGGCACCTGCCCGCGCAGCAGCTCACGGAGTTCGCGGAGCTTGCCCTTGTTGTGCGTGGCGAGCACCAGCCGGGGAGCCGGGCTGCTCACAGGGATTCCGCCAGGGTCTCGCGCTGGATGGCAGCGAGCTGGGCGGTTCCCAGCAGGGCCAGGTCAAGGAGCTGGTCCAGTTCCGCACGGTCGAAGGGAGCGCCCTCGGCCGTGCCCTGCACCTCCACGAACTTGCCGGAGCCGGTCACCACCACGTTCATGTCGGTTTCAGCGCGGACATCCTCGACATAGGGCAGGTCCAGCATGGGAACCCCGTCGATGATGCCCACGGACACCGCCGCGATGGTGTCGATGATGGGCTGGGCGTTCCTGCCGATGAGCTGGTTGTCGCGGGCGAACCGGATGGAGTCCGCCAGTGCCACATAGGCACCGGTGATGGCGGCCGTGCGGGTGCCGCCGTCGGCCTGCAGGACGTCGCAGTCCAGCACGATCGTGTTCTCGCCCAGGGCCTTGGTATCGATGATGGAGCGCAGCGAGCGCCCGATCAGGCGCGAAATCTCGTGGGTGCGGCCGCCGATCTTTCCTTTGACGGATTCGCGGTCGGACCTGGTGTTGGTGGCGCGCGGGAGCATGGCGTATTCCGCCGTGACCCAGCCGCGGCCCTCGCCCTTGAGCCAGCGCGGGACGCCTGGGGTCAGCGACGCCGTGCACAGGACCCTGGTGTTGCCGAACTCGATCAGTGCCGATCCCTCAGCCTGGTTGGACCATCCGCGGGTGATGCTGATGGGCCGGAGCTGGTCCGGGGCACGGCCGTCGGCGCGCACAATGGGCACTGCAGTTGCTTCAGATGTCATGCCCCTAGCTTATCGAGTGCCGGTGCATGGCTTGTCGGGGCGCCGGCGCGGCTAGATGGTGTAGTGCACGCCCGCTACGGCAACGGCCACGTCCCCGGGGAACACCGGGCGCGCTTCGGCCATGACCGTGGTCTGGGACGTCCATACCGGGATGTGGGTCAGCAGGAGCCGCCGGGCACCGGCCGCCGCTGCAGCCTCCCCCGCCCGCTTGCCGGTCAAGTGGACATCCTTGATGCCGGCGTCACGGCCCTCTTCGAAGGCTGCCTCGCACAGGAACAGGTCCGCGTCCTTGGCGGCTTCCTCAAGCCCCGCACAGGAGTCCGTGTCGCCGGAATAGGTCAGGACCCGGGACACCGACGTGCCGTCCTTGCCGGGCTCCACCACCTCCACCCGGAGGGCGTAGGCCTCCTCAATGGGGTGGTTGACCGCGAAGGGCGTCACGGTGAAGGGGCCCACGGTCACGGATTCGCGTTCGGTCCAGTTGGTGAAGTCGAACTCCTCATGCATGCCGGGGTCCAGGTCAAGCCCATAGGCCGTGGCCATCCTGTCCGCCGTGGCGGCGGGGCCCCACACGGGAATGCGGCCGCGCCCCCACCCGCCGGGCTTCCAGCGGATGGCAACGTGCAGCCCGCACAGGTCCATGCAGTGGTCCGGGTGCAGGTGGGTGAGGAAGATCGCGTCGATGTCCTCCAGGTCCGTGTAGCGCTGGATGGCCCCCAACGCGCCGCTGCCAAGGTCCATCACCACCTTCCACGACCGCTCACCGTCGGTGGCGGTCAGGAGGTAGCACGACGCCGGCGAGCCGGGCCCGGGGAACGAGCCCGTGCATCCCACGATGGTCAGCTTCACAGGGCGGGTCCTCCGGAGCGGCGTGCGTCGGCCAGTCCGCCGCCCACGAAGTTGGAGATCCTGGGGCGTTCGCGCGCGCCCTGCGCGGCGGCGATCATCTCAGGGGTGATCCGCGCCAGGCTGCCCGTAGGGTACTGGGCGGCCACATGGTCCACGTGGCGGACGGACAGCACCTCGGGGCCCAGGAACCGCCGGGCCAGCGCCTCGAACTGCCCGGCGTCGCCGGTGGCCACGAAGTGGTGCTCGGGCGGGGTGGGGGACGTGCGCTGCAGGTTGTGCGTGGCAAGGGCGCGGTACACGTCCTTGGCCGTTTCCTCGGCGCTGGAGACCAGGGTGACATCCGCGCCCATGACGTAGGAAATCACGCCCGTCAGCAGCGGGTAGTGGGTGCAGCCCAGGACCACGGTGTCCACCCCGGCCGCCTTCAACGGGGCAAGGTACTCTTCCGCGACGGCGAGCAGGGCCGGGCCGGTGGTGATCCCGGCCTCCACGTAGCTGACGAACTCCGGGCAGGCGACAGAGGTGATGTCCAGGTCGGGCGCCGCGGCGAAGGTGTCCTCATACGCGCGCGAGCCCACGGTGGCCGACGTGCCGATCACGCCCACCCTTCCGCTGCGGGTGGCGGCAACGGCGCGCCGCACCGCGGGCTGGATGACTTCGATGACCGGGATGCCGTACTTGGCGGTGTACCGCTCCCGGGCGTCCCGGAGGACAGCGGCCGACGCCGAGTTGCAGGCGATGGTCAGCAGCTTGACGCCGGAGTCCACGAGTTCGTCCATCACGCCCAGGGCGTTGGCCCGCACCTCCGCGATGGGGAGCGGCCCGTACGGCCCGTGCGCGGTGTCCCCCACGTAGAGGATCGACTCGTTGGGAAGCTGGTCAATGATGGAGCGGGCCACGGTGAGGCCGCCGACACCGGAATCGAAGACGCCGATGGGACGGGTTTCCGGGGCGACGGCGGGGAACCCGCTGTCGGCGTCCGTGGGCTGTGTTTCCGCCGGTGGTTCCATGCTCGGGGCTGTAGTCATGATTATTCGAGGATAGGTGTTCCCGGAAGCGTCAGCCATCATCTTGTGTCCCGCGACTCATGTCTGCTGCGTCACAGCGGACGGCCTCCCCCTGGCCGCCGTGGCTCACCGGCGGGATTCCATGGACTGCAGCAGGGCCTGGACCAGGGACTCCTGGAGCCAGGTGGTGAAGTTGTAGACCAGGGCCAGATAGCTTTCCACGTCCTCGGCCTGGGACCAGTCCTGCATGCGGTGCACATGCTCGGCGTCGGCCTCGTCCCGGATGTCCAGCCGTTCGGCCAGGACCAGGCGCACATCGTTCAGCGCCATGGACCAGTGCTGCGCCCCCTCGGGGGTCAGCACGATCTCGTCCTTGTCCAGGTCCAAAGCCGCGGCGCGCAGGGCCCCGATCTTTGTCTCCCGCAGTGAACGCTCGGTGAGCTGGCGGAACTCAAGGGACGCGTCGCCGTCGTCCTTGACAACGTTGGGCAACAGCCGCTTGACGGCCCGGTCCGTGGGTTCTGCCACCTCCATGTCCAGGCCGATCAGTGCCGCCAGCGGGTCCTGCCCGGTGCGGTCCTCAGGCTGGAGCATGGAAATGACGTCGTCGATCAGGCTGCGCAGCAGGTCCCGTTCAGCCGGTTCCAGGTAGCCGGCGATGCCCTTGAGCCCGTATTTGAATGCCTTAGCCACGTTTTCCCTTACCCTGGCCCGGACCGCCGGACTTGCCTGATTTGCCGCCCGGGCCGCCGCTGGCCTTTTCCACCGTGGCCCAGAGCCCGAAGCCGTGCATGGCCACGGCGTGGCGCTCCACCTGTTCCTTGCTGCCTGAGGCGACGATGGACCGGCCCTTCCGGTGGACTTCCATCATGAGCTTGTTGGCTTTGGTTTCCGAGTAGCCAAAGTAGCTTTGGAACACGTAGCTGACGTAGCTCATGAGATTGACGGGATCGTTCCAGATCACCAGGTTCCAGGGAATGTCCGGCGCGGTCAGGGAGTCGGTGGACTCTGCTGTGCCGGTCCGGATGCCCTCCTGTGTATCAGGGCCGGGCGCAACGCTTATGGTCATCTGTCCATTCTATGGGGAGGGTGGGCCCACGCCGGCGAGGGCCCCGCGGCGAAGCGAAGCGAGACGCGGGAGCCGGTGGGTGGGCCCACGCCGGCGAGGGCCCCGCGGCGAAGCGAAGCGAGACGCGGGAGCCGGTGGGGACTAGAGTGACTTTCGTGAGCACCTCAGCCGGCTGGGACCATCCCCGCACGTCCTTTTACACCGACCATTATGAGCTGACCATGCTGCAGGCGTCGCTGCATTCAGGGGCTGCGCACCGCAGGTCGGTGTTCGAGGCGTTCGCGCGGCGGCTGCCCGACGGCCGGCGCTACGGCATTGTCGCCGGGACCGGACGCCTGCTGGAGGGCATTGCGCAGTTCCGTTTCGGCGACGCTGAACTGGAGTTCCTGGAGCGTACCCGCGTGGTGAACCGGGAGACGCTGGAGTACCTGGCCAACTATAAATTTTCGGGCGACATCTGGGGCTACGCCGAGGGCGACGCGTACTTCCCCAACTCCCCCATCCTGATCGTCGAGGCCTCCTTCGCCGAAGCCTGCATGCTGGAGACCTACCTGCTGTCCGTCCTGAACCACGACACCGCCATCGCTTCAGCGGCTTCCCGGATGGTCAGCGCCGCCGGTGGCAGGCCCTGCATCGAGATGGGTTCGCGGCGCACCCATGAGGAGGCCGCCACGGCGTCAGCCCGGGCGGCCATCATTGCCGGCTTTGACAGTACCTCCAACCTTGAGGCCGGCATCCGCTACGGCGTGAAGACCGTGGGCACCGCCGCGCACTCGTTCACGCTGCTGCACGACACCGAACGGGAGGCCTTCGAGGCCCAGATTGCCTCGCTGGGCGAGGGGACGTCCCTGCTGGTGGATACGTACGACGTCGAAAAGGCCGTCCGCACGGCCGTTGACCTGGCAGGGCCCCGCCTGGGCGCCGTCCGCCTGGACTCCGGCGACCTGGTGGCCCAGGCGCAGTGGGTCCGGCGGCTGCTGGACGACCTCGGCAACGACCACACCAAGATCGTGGTGACGTCCGACCTGGACGAGTACGCCATCGCTGCCCTGCAGTCGGCGCCCGTGGACTCCTACGGCGTGGGAACGTCGCTGGTGACCGGCTCCGGCGCGCCCACCGCCAGCATGGTCTACAAACTGGTCAGCCGCACCGACGACGACGGCAACTTCGTGTCCGTGGCCAAGGCGGCCAAGAACAAGGCAAGCGTGGGCGGGCGCAAGTACGCGCTGCGCAAGCTGGACGAACGTGGCACCGCCACCGCAGAGGTGGTGGGCGTGGGCCACCGGCCGGAGGACGACGGCAACGACCGTCCGCTGCTGCAGCAGTTCATGAAGAACGGCGAGGTAATCCCGGGCTGGACCGGACACGAGGGCGTGCTGCGGGCCCGGCAGCGCCACGCCGACTCCATGGCCGAGCTGCCGTCCGTGGTCAACCGCCTGCAGCGCGGCGAGGCCGCCATCCCCACTCTCTACGAGGAAAACTAAGGAGCACCAATGTCCCGCGCTTTGATCATCGTGGACGTGCAGAACGATTTCTGCGAGGGCGGATCGCTCCCCGTTCCCGGCGGCGCGGCCGTGGCAGGCGCCATCAGCGAGTACCTGGACGCCCACAACAGCGAATACGACTATGTGGTTGCCACCCAGGACTGGCACGTGGACCCCGGCAGCCACTTCTCGGACACACCCGACTTCAAGGAGAGCTGGCCGCCGCACTGCGTGGCGGGCACCCGCGGAGCGGACCTTCATCCGGACCTGGACACCGAGTACATCGATGCCTACTTCCGGAAGGGGCAGTTCGCCGCCGCCTACTCAGGTTTCGAGGGACTGCTGGCCCCGGAGGATGCCGTTCCCACCGGGGAACGGAACGCCGGCGGCCTGCCCGCCGCCAGGGAGGCCCTGGAGCCCGATGAGGACGCCATCGGCCTCGATGACTGGCTGCAGAGCCACGACGTGGAGGACGTGGTGGTGGTTGGCATTGCCACCGACTACTGCGTGAAGGCCACCGCGCTTGACGCCGTCCAGGCCGGCTACGGTGTCACGGTGCTGCGGTCGCTGACGGCCGGCATCGCCGAGGACCTGGAAGACGCCGTTGCGGAAATGGAACTCGGCGGGGCGGACATCGCCTGATTCCTGGGAGTGCCGCTACTTGCGGCCCACGAACCAGTCCTGGAGCTTGCGCAGCCGCGACTTCAGCTGCTCCTCGTTGGCCTGCGCCACGGGAGGGCCGCCGCAAACCGTGCGGAGTTTAGTGTGCACCACGCCGTGGGGCGTCCCGGTCCGGGCAGCCCAGGCGGCCACGTTCTTGGCCAGTTCGTTGCGCAGGTCCATCAGCATCCGGTGGTCGGGAACGGCCGGGGCCTGGCTTTCGGCGGCGGCCGGTGCCTTCCGGTTCTTCCGGTTCAGCTGCTCGTGCTGGCGCTGGCGCAGCAGCGTACCCACCTGCTCGGCGTCCAGCAGGCCGGGGATCCCCAGGAAGTCCAGTTCGTCGTCGGACCCTACCTCGCCGCCGGTGCCGAACTCGCCGCCGTCGAACAGGACCCGGTCAAAGGAGGCCTGGGAGTCCAGTGCCTCGAACTTGCCCTTGGTGAGGCTGTCGGAGGCCTTTTCTTCCCGGTTGGCCTCCTCCATCAGTGAGTCTTCGGGGTTGAAAAGCCCGTCGCCGTCCTCTTTTTCGGGGCGGTCCAGGGCGTGGTCGCGCTCCATCTCCATGGAATTGGCCAGTGCCATCAGCTGGGGAACGGACGGCAGGAAGACCGACGCCGTTTCGCCCCTCTTGCGGGCACGCACGAAGCGCCCCACGGCCTGGGCGAAGAACAGCGGCGTGGACGTCGAGGTGGCGTATACGCCGACCGACAGCCGGGGCACGTCAACGCCTTCGGAGACCATGCGCACGGCCACCATCCAGCGCTTTTCGCCGGCGGAGAATTCCTCGATCTTGCTGGAGGCCTTGGCGTCGTCGGACAGGATGACGGTGGGCGACTCGCCGGTGATCTTCTTCAGCTGGCCGGCGTAGGCCCGGGCGTCCTCGTGGTCGGTGGCGATGACCAGGCCGCCGGCGTCCGGGACGGTGCGCCGGACTTCGCTGAGCCTTTTGTCCGCGCCGGCCAGGACCGCTGGGATCCACTCCCCCGCGGGATTGAGCGCGGTCCGCCAGGCGTGGCTGGTGATGTCCTTGGTCACCGCTGCCTCGCCGAGGGACGCCGCCATTTCCTCGCCCGCGCTGGTGCGCCAGCGCATCTGGCCGGAGTAGGCCATGAACATCACGGGCCGGACCACGTGGTCCCGGAGCGCGTTGCCGTAGCCGTAGGTGTAGTCGGCCTTGGAGCGCCGGATCCCGTCCCGGTCCTCGGCGTACTCCACGAACGGGATGGGCGAGGTGTCGGAGCGGAACGGCGTACCGGTCAGCGACAGGCGGCGCACGGCGGGATCGAATGCCTCGCGCAGGCCGTCGCCCCAGGACAGGGCTTCGCCGCCGTGGTGGATCTCGTCCAGGATCACCAGGGTCCGGGCCGCTTCAGTCTTGGCCCGGTGCAGCAGCGGTTTGCTGGCCACCTGGGCATAGGTGACGGCGACGCCGATGAAGCCGCGGCCGTGCTGGCCGTCGGAGTTCTTGAAGTTGGGGTCGATGGCGATCCCCACCTTGGCGGCAGCATCCGCCCACTGGCGCTTCAGGTGGTCCGTGGGCGCAACGATGGTCACCCGGTTAACGGCGCCGGAATCGATGAGCGTGGAGGCGATGCGCAGCGCGAAGGTGGTTTTACCGGCGCCCGGGGTTGCCACCGCAAGGAAGTCGCGGGGACTGTTCTTCAGGTAAAGGTCAAGGGCTTCCTGCTGCCAGGCACGGAGTTTCGGGGCGGTTCCCCAGGCTGCGCGTTCCGGATACGCCGGAGGCAGGGTGGGACCGCCAAAGAGCGTCTCCGTCACTACTTGTTGCTGCCCGAGTCCCCTCCGGGACCCTTGCCGCCGTCATTGCCCGGCCGGAGGCCCTCGTAGACCTCCTTGCACATCGGGCAGACCGGGAACTTCTGCGGATCCCGTCCCGGCGTCCAGACCTTGCCGCACAGGGCGATGACGGGCTCCCCGGTCAGCGCGGACTCCATGATCTTTTCCTTCCGCACATAGTGCGAAAAGCGCTCCCGGTCCCCGGGTTCCACTTCCTGGCGCAGTTCCTCGCGCTCAATGGTGGCCGTGGACGATCCAGCCCCGGAAAGCTCGCGCATCGGGTCGTTGTCGAGAGGGTCCGTCATGCTAGTCATGGCATCCATCTTAGCCGCTCCCCCGGCCCGGCGTTCGACGGCGGCACGCCCGCGCGGGGGCCCCGCACCGGCCGCCGTCGTACTTTTTCATCGCCGGCGGCAGCGCGCGTAAGGCGGCTAGAGTCCCTGCCACGAAGGCTTGTTTTCATAGGTGTGGCGGTAGAAATCTGCCAGTTTGAGGCCGGAAGCGGCGGCCTCGTCCAGCAGGACGGTGGCGTGTGGATGGAACTGCAGGACGGATGCGGGGCAAATGGCAGCCACGGGTCCCTCCACGAAGTCGCGGACGGCCCGGGCCTTTTGCGCCCCCGTGGCCACCAGGATCACATGTTTGGCCTCCATGATGGTGCCCAGTCCCTGGGTGATGACATGGTGCGGTACCTCCGCAAGGCTGTTGAAGAACCTGGCGTTGTCGCGGCGGGTCTGTTCGATCAGGCTCTTGATCCTGGTCCGGGAGGCAAAGGAGGAGCCCGGTTCGTTAAAACCGATATGTCCGTCGGTGCCCACGCCCAGCAGCTGCAGGTCCACGCCGCCCGCCGCGGTGATGGCGTGCTCGTAAGCGTCGCAGGCGGCGGGGATGTCGGATGCAGTTCCATCGGGGCCGTGGACGTTCCCGGGCGCAATGTTCACGCGGCTAGTGAATTCCCGCCGGACCACCTCGCGGTAGGACTCGGGGTGGCCGGCGGGCAGGCCCACGTATTCATCCAGGGCAAAGCCGGAGGCGCGGCTGAAGTCCAGGCCCTGTCCATGCCGGGCCGCCAGTTCGTCATAGACAGGCAAGGGAGAGGACCCCGTGGCCAGGCCAAGGACTGCGCCGGGCTTGCGCCTGATAAGTTTCTCTATGGCGTCCGCCGCGAGTTTGGCGATCTGCCGGCTGCCGCCAAGGATCACGATTTCCATGTTGTTCCTTTCCGGGAACTGTCAGCGGTTGACGGTAACCTGCGCCAGGAGCTCCGGCCCCCGCGCCTCGAGCCACTTGCCGCCCAGCCGCATACCGGCCAGGAAAAGGACCATGCCCAAAACGGTCCCCACGGCGAGGGTGAGCCAACCGAACAGGACGTTGCCGGTGACAGCCTGTGCCACCAGCAGCGCTGCCTCGGGCAGGACCAGGACCATAAGGACCAGCATCCCAACGAACTGAACGGCAAGGGTTTGGCCCACGTTGCCCGGTGGCTTCTTGAACGGACTGTCGCCCGGAAGCGGCACGGTCACCGTGTAGCGGGCCGACACCACCGAGGACAGCCCCAGGCCGGTGAAGAGGATCCCCAGGCTGAACCCCAGCTGGCCGGGCAGCGCGGCCCAGTTGCGGGTGAATGCCGCGTAGCCCACCGAGAACACCAGCACCACGGGCAGGGCGAAGGTCATGCAGGCCAGGGCCCGGCCCAGCCGGTCAGCCACCCCGCGGACCCCGGTGGCCAGGTGCAGCGCAAACGCCGTGTTGTCGTACGAGACGTCCGCGGAGATGGACCAGGCCAGGATGAAGGCCGACACCGGGGCAAGGAAGGCAAGGCTGCCATAGCTGCCGGTCTGGGCCCCCTGGACACCCAGCACCACCGGAAGCAGCGGGATCACCACCAACGATCCCGAATACCGCGGGTCCCGGATCCAGTAAGTGAGCGACCTGGCCATCACCGCGCCGGCCGGGGTGGCCGGCAGCACGCCGAACAGGCCCAGCCGGCCGCCCTTGCGCTTCCCGGCGCCGGCGTACGGCGGGGTGACCAGCGCCCGCTCGAGCAGCAGCTTCCAGCACCAGGCCAGGACGCCGAGGACCGCCACCGAAACCAGCAGTTTCACCGCCGCCTGCCCGGGCCGGCCTGATGCGATGTCTCCGCCGAGCGCCCAGGGCGCCCCGAGCGGCGTCCAGGACAACGTCCCGGCGAAGCCGGGCAGGAACCCGGTGGAAGCGGAGATGCCACGGCCAACCCCTGCCACGATGGGGCCCAGCAGGACCAGGGGCACCATGAAGGCGATGGCGCTGATGTCCTTGAAGCGCCGCGAGGCAGCCAGGCTTGCCGTGGCGGTGGTGACCACCTTGGCCAGCACTACGCAGGTCATGACACCCAGGCATGCGCCAAGGAGGGCGGCGAGCGCGGGGAGCACGCCGCGGGACCAGGTCACCACCGTGGACAGGGCCACGAGCGTGGTGGCCACGCCCGGGATGCCGATCAGTCCGCCAAGGGCGAGGCCGGTGAGCATCTGCTTCATGGGGATGGCAAAGGTGGTGAAGCGCGCCGGATCGAGCGTCATGTCCGTGGCGGATGCCACCACCGGAATGATGCCCCAGCCAAGCACGGCGGCGGAGCCGCCAAGGACGATTGTGGTGTGCGCGGCGGCGGGGCCGGCGTTGCGCAGGAGGACAAGGGCGATGATCAGTGTTGCCACGACCCCCAGCGCGTAGAGCCCCGCAATGGCCATGCCCACCAGCTGCCAGGGGCTGCGGCGCAGTCCGTTGCGCAGCAGCGTGAGCTTGAGCCTCAGAAGGTGCGCAACCATTCCAGCCCTTCCGTGTGGCTGTGGCCTCCGACCAACTGCACGAAACGGTCCTCCAGCGAGGCGCCGGCCCGCACCTCGTCCACGGTTCCTGCGGCCAGCAGCCTGCCCCGGGCCACCACGGCGACGTGGTCGCACATGCGCTGGACCAGGTCCATCACATGGCTGGAGACGATGACCGTTCCACCGGAGGCGACGTACCGGTCCAGGATGGACCGGATGTTCGCCGCCGACACCGGGTCAACGGCTTCGAAGGGCTCGTCCAGGACCAGCAGCCTCGGGGCGTGGATCAAGGCCGAGGCCAGGGCGATCTTCTTTGTCATGCCGGCGGAATAGTCCACCACCAGCGTCCCGGCGTCCTGGGCCAGGTCCATTGCCGCCAGCAGCTCCCCTACCCGGGCGGCCACCACGGCTTTGTCCATGCCGCGCAGCAGCCCGGCGTACGTGATCAGCTGCTCCCCGGTGAGCCGGTCGAAGAGCCGGACGCCGTCGGGCAGGATCCCCATCAGCCGCTTGGCTTCCAGCGGGTGCCGCCACACATCCACCCCGTGCACCACCGCCGTGCCGAAATCGGGACGCAGGAGGCCGGTGGCCATGGACAGCGTGGTGGTCTTGCCCGCACCGTTGGGCCCCACGATCCCGAAAAACGAACCCGCCGGGACCTCCAGGCTGATGCCGTCCACCGCGATCTTCCCGCCGAACCTTTTGGCCAGCCCGCGGATGGACAGGGCCGCCACGGGCCCCGTATTCGGCGCCGGGGACGGTATCGGAGCAGTCATGCTGCCAGCCTAGTCCGCGGACCGGGGCTTCGGGGGTGCGAAACTAGCCCCATGGGTATTGCGTTGGGCCTGCTGGTGATCGTTGCTGTGGTGTGCGCCGGCAGCGCCGTGGGCCGCAGGTTCAATATCCCGGTTCCGCTGCTGCTGGTCCTGGCCGGGGTGGCGGGATCGTTCCTGCCATTCATTCCGCCCGTCGAGCTGAACCCCGAACTGGTGCTGGTCGGCCTGCTGCCGCCGCTGCTGTACGCGGCCGCGTTCCGCACGTCGCTGTTCGACTTCAAGAGCAACCGCCGCTCCATCGGATTGCTGTCCGTTGGCTACGTCATCTTCGGCACCGTGGGAGTCGGGTTGGTGGTGTGGTGGCTGTTCCCGGAAATCCCGCTGGCCGCAGCCATTGCGCTTGGCGCGGTGGTGGCGCCGCCTGACGCGGTGGCGGCTACGGCCATTGCACGGAAGGTGGGGATGCCCCGCCGGATCGTGAACATCCTGGAAGGCGAGTCACTGGTCAACGACGCCACGGCACTGGTGTGCCTGCGTGCTGCGGTGGCGGCCATCGCGGGCTCCGTCTCCGCCCTGGATGTGGCGGGTGGATTTGTGGTGGCGGCCGGCGGCGGCCTGGCGGTGGGACTGGCCGCAGCGTACCTCCTCACCGAAGTCAGGAAGCGGATCAGCAACGTTGCCATCAACACCTCAACATCGCTGATGGCACCCTTCGTTGCGTTCCTCCCCGCCGAGGCGATCCACGCGTCCGGGGTGCTCGCCGTCGTCGTAACCGGCCTGGTGATGGGCACCAAGGCGCCGTCCATGCCCAATGGTGCCGCGCGGCAAAGCGCCCGGAGCAACTGGGACACCGTCCAGTTCCTGCTGGAGAACGCCGTGTTCCTCCTGATCGGCCTGCAGGTGCGGAGCATCATCGACAGCGTCCAGGACGATTCGCTGGGTGCCGGCCGGGTGTGGCTGGGCTGCGCCGTGATCCTGCTGGCGGTGCTGGTGCTGCGGCCCGTCTGGGTTTTTCCGGCCACGTACCTGCCCCGGCTGATCCCTTCCGTGCAGCGGAAAGACCCCGCGCCGCCCTGGCAGTTCCCGGCCATTGTGTCCTGGGCAGGCATGCGCGGCGTGGTTACCCTTGCCGCCGTCCTGACGTTGCCGGACGACCTGGAGCACCGCAACGTACTGGTCCTGGCGGCCATGGTGGTGGTGGCAGGCACCCTGGTGCTGCAGGGATTCACGCTGCCGGCCCTGGTCCGGGTCCTGGGGCTGCCGGGACCGGACAGGCGCGAGGACGCGCTGAACCAGGCCGCGCTGATGCAGCTGGCCACCGCGGCGGGAATGGAGCGGCTGGAGCAGCTGCGGCGCGAGAACGACCCGCCCGAGGTCATGGATATGCTCCGGCGCCGGACCCAGGAGCGGGGACTCGCGGCCTGGGAGCGCCTGGGCAGGCCGGCCGCGGAGTCGGCCACCCCCAGCCAGCGTTACGCCCAATTGCGGATGGCCATGCTGGAGGCTGAGCGGGACAAGGTGCTGGAGCTTCGGCGTGGCGGGGACTTCGCGCATGAAGTCCTCAGTGAGGTCCTGGAACGGCTGGATGTGGAGGAGTCCATGCTTGATGCCTCCCTCAACGAACCCGACGCCGCCACAGAGGGCGGCGGCGAAGGACTTGCCCAGCCGGGCGGCGTGTGCGACCACCTGACCGCCGCCATGCCGTCGCCGGTTCCGGCGAACCCCACCTGTGCCGGGTGCGAACGGGAAGGGACCACACCGGTACACCTGCGAATGTGCCTGGCCTGCGGAAACATTGGCTGCTGCGATTCCTCGGCGGGACGGCACGCCAGCCGCCATTTCAAGGAAGCCGGCCACCCGGTCATGCGCAGCATTGAACCCGGTGAGGACTGGCGCTGGTGCTACGTGGATGACCTGCTCGGCTGAAGCAGGCCGGGTACTTAGTTCGGGGGCACTTTCCGGATCCTGATCGGACCCCTGGCCGTACCCGGATCAACGACGGAACCGCCTTGGGTGATGTGGACCTGCCCTGCGTCCACCAGGCGGCGTGCGGCGGCCCGGGCGGGTTCCATGAGCCGGCGCCAGTCATCTCCGCCCACGGCCCTGGCAGCATCAGAGGGGCAGATGGTGGCCGTGTCCGCACGGGATGCCAACAGTTCCAGGATCTTCGCTTCCAGCTGCCGGTCAACCTTGGTTTGCGGCCCCGTTCCGCCAGGATGCGCCATGCCGGACGCCGCGGTCAGAAGGCACGCCGCGGGATGGCCCGCTCGTACTGGGGCGGCCAGGCAATGTCGTAACCCAGTTCGAATGCGGCCCGCAGCCACCAGTGGGGGTCGCGCAGCGCCGCGCGCGCAATGAAGACGCCGTCGGCCTGGCCGGTGGCAACGGCGTGCTCCGCCTGCCCGGGCGTGGTCACCAGCCCCACCGTGCCGGTGGCGACTCCTGCCTCCTCGCGGATGGCTGCGGAGAATCCGGTTTGATAGCCCAGGCCCGGCTTGATCTGCTGGTGCGCCACGGCCCCGCCGCTGGAGACATCCACCAGGTCCACGCCGCGGGCGGCTGCCTCGCGGGCCAGCCGCACCGACGCCGCCTGGTCCACGCCGCCCGGCGCCCAGTCTGTGGCAGAGATCCGGAGCAGCAGGGGCATGGAATCGGGAATGACAGCGCGGACGGCGTCCACCACGGCCAGCATGAGCCGGTTCCGTCCGGCTTCGTCCCCGCCCCAGTCGTCGTCACGCTGGTTGATCAGCGGGCTCTGGAACTGGTGCAGGAGGTAGCCGTGCGCCCCGTGGATCTCCATCGTGTCAAAGCCGGCGTCCACCGCACGCACGGCGGCAGCGGCAAAATCGGCAATGACGCCGTGGATCTGTTCCACGGTCATGGCGGCAGGCGCCGCATAGCCCTCGAAAGCGGTGGTGGACGGGCCCACGGTGTCCCAGCCGCCGTCGGACGCCGGAACGCTCCCGTGCTTGCCCGAAAACGGCCAGTACGTTGACGCCTTGCGGCCGGCGTGGGCCAGCTGCACGCCGATCCTGGTGCCGGCGGTACCGTGCCGGTGGACAAAGGAGATAATCCGCTGCCAGGCCGCCGCCTGGTCGTCGTTGTAGAGGCCTGCGTCGCGGGGACTGATCCGGCCGGCGGCGTTTACTGCCGCGGCCTCCGTGAGGATCATCGCGGCGCCGCCCGTGGCAAACCCGCCAAGGTGCACCAGGTGCCAGTCGTTCGGAACGCCCGGGGCGTCGTCGGGATCGCAGCTGTACTGGCACATGGGCGATACCCAGCCACGGTGCTGCAGCTCCATGGACCGCAGCGTCAGCGGCTGGAACAGGGCCGGCACTAGAACAGCACCCGGGCAAGCGCCTGCCGCGACTTTGCTACCCGCTCATCACCTGCGCCCACGATGTCGAACAGCTCCAGCAGCCGTACCCGTGCGGTCTCCCGCTCCGGGCCGAAGTTCCTGCCGATGAACGCCACCAGCCGGTTCAGTGCATCCTCGACGTGGCCGCCGGCCACGTCGAGGTCCGCCACGCCGAGCTGTGCCGCCAGGTTGTCCGGCTCATCCGCGGCCTGCGCACGCAGCGCCTCGCCGTCCTGGGCCGACAACGACTGCAGCCGGTCCATCAGTTCCACCTGCGCCAGGCCGGCCTTGGCCTCATGGTCGGCCGGCATCTCCTTGAGCGCCTGGCGGTAGGCCGCAGCTGCGGCGGCGTAGTCGCCGGCCTCAATGGCGTCAAAGGCGGCCTGGTGCAGCGGCGGCAGCGGCGCGGGCTCCTGTTCCCCGCCCGCTTCCCCGCCAAGGCTTCCGGTGACCCCGTTCGCTGCAGCCACCTTGAGGAGTTCGTCGAAGAGGCTGCGCACCTGCTCTTCTTCCGCGCTGCCCTGGAAGAGCGGCACCGGCTGCCCCTTCAAGACGGCGACGGCGGTGGGAACGGCCTGCACCTGGAAGGCCTGGGCCAGCTGCGGGAAGGCCTCGATGTCTGCTGCGCCAAGGACCAGGCGTCCACCGTACGAGGCAACCACGCGCTCAAGGGTCTCGAGCATCCTGCCGGATTCGGGCGAGTACGGGGCCCACAGGGCGAACACCACGGGGACCTGGGCGGACAGTTCCACCAGCTGCTGGAAGTTTGCCTCGGTGACGTTGACCTTGAGTTCGGGGCCGCCGGCGGGTGCCTCCGGCTGGGCGCCCCGGGGCGCTGTTGCAGGGCCGGACGGGGCGGCAGGCCCGGACGGGGCGGCGGGCCGCTTCAGCGACGAAAGGTCGACGGCGCCGCGCAGGTTAACCGGGTTGGCAGCGGCAGGAGGGACTGGGCGGGAAGCTGGCGAACTCATGTTTCCCACTCTAGCCACTCCGGCCGCTGCCGGTGGTAATACAGCCAGGCCCTACTTGAAGGTGGCTCCGACCAGGCCGCGGGTTGCGGCGACGAGCTTCATCGGGTCCGTGGATCCTGCCGGCGGCACATAGACCGCCATGGATTCCGCGAAGCTCAGCACCATGCCGGTGGTGGTTTCCTTGCCGCCGGCCAGGGCTGCCGCATCGTCGCCGATGCTCAGCTTGTCACCGGCCGCCTTGGGGGTGCCCTCGAAGCCAAAGTTGATCCGGCCCAGGACCAGGGCCCCGCCGTCCGAGGTGCGGAACACCACGGTGCTTTCGGGGACCACCTTGTGCGTGAAGGAGAAGTTGCCGTTTTCGCCTGCCTTCGCCACCTCAGCCTGGTACGACAGGGTGTCGGCGATATACGGCGAGGACTGGCCCTCGACCAGCTTGTCCTTGAACGGGGAGTCCGCCGATGTGAGCCTGTCGGCCAGGCCGGACATTGCTTCCTCGCCGCTGTAGAGCAGCCCGGTCTTGTCCGCTGCGGAAAGCGTCTCGGTACCGCCGCGGCTGATGTTCGGGAAGGTGGTGCCCGGCTGCAGCGGCGTGGTTTCCATCAGCTTGTAGTTCTCGCGCGGCGACTGCTGGACCAGGGTCAGGATCTGCGGAACGACGTTGCCTTCGCCCTGGGTCACGGCCAGCACCGAGCGGGGCCAGTCACGATCGCTGGTGACGACGGTGGTCAGCAGCTTGGTGGAACGTACGGGCATGCGCGGCTCGTAAGTGCCCACCTGGGAGCGGATCTTGTAGTTCTGGGTACGGACTTCCAGTTCCGGTCCACCCACGCGGTCCGCCAGCTTGGCCGCATCCTTGGCGGCGTCGCCGGCGTCGGTGGCGCTGGAGACCTGCTCCAGGATCCGGCGGAACTGGGCGTCCAGCAGGACCGGCGATCCCGCGGCTTGCTTCGCCGTGGATGAGGCGCTGCCGGAAGGCAGCGGGCTTGGACTGGCGGCCTGGGCGGCAGTGGCGGATCCGGCCAGCAGGGCGGCAACCACGCCGGCCGCCACCATGGTGGCCTTGGAAGAGGAGGACGACGACGGGGCCTGGCCCTGCGTTTCGGCGTTCCGTGCACGGGCGCGGCGGGCGTAGCCGCTGTCACCGCCCTCGCCGTCCTTCCGGCGGGCTGAAAGCAGTCCCAGGACAATTCCGCCCACGATCAGCATGCTGCCCAGGACCATCAGCGGGACCGCCCAGGGGGTGGACGTGTCGTTGGGGAAGGTCATGGAGACAGAAGCCGGGGCGGCCTTGGTGCCGTCGGAAGCGAGGAGCAGGCTCCAGTCACCGTCGGCGGGCGGGGTCCAGGTGTATTCAAGCTCGCCGCTGGCATTCTCATTGGAAACCCAGAGGTCGGAACCGGCCGGGTTGGGGGCGGTCCCTTCGCCGTCGGCGTGCTCAACCACGAGTGACTTTTCGTCTTCGGTGACGCCGGTGATGGTGTTGTGGGCCGTCTGGCCCACCCAGGCGCTCACGTCATCGGGCCGTCCCGTGGCCAGCATGAAGTTGCCGTCGCCCTGGACGGTGATCTTGACGGTTCCGTCATGCAGGGTGCGCAGCTTCTGGTCGATAACCGTCAACGGCGCGCCGGCGGCATCCGCCGGCACGGACGCGGTGAACGTCTCGGATGGAGCCCAGATGGTTCTCTGGCCGATGCCGGCCAAAAGTGTCAGGAGGCCGAGCAGCACAAGTGCGGCTGCAGTCTTTAAACGCAAGGGAAACACCTATCATCAGCGGGGGTTTGCCTTCAATAGTAACCTTTTTGTTACCAGGAGCCCCTTTTTGCCCGTTCCGGCCCCTCTTCCGAAGACCTCCGGGCGGTGGCTTCGGCTCCCGGTGACAAGCCTGCTGATAGTGTTTGCGATGATCATCACATTGGCCCGCGCACACGGAGCCACGCACGGAACAGGCCCCCAAAACCAGTGACTGACAAGACGGACCCATCCTCGGCGGCAACCGGAAATCCCGGGGATTCCAGGGGCCCTGTCCCTGCGACGGTGCCTCCCCTGGGAATGGCAGCGGCAGCCCACCGCAGGGGCACGGCCGCGGCTGCAATCGGCCAGGTGGTCCGCAGGCTCCGCCAGCCCTTGCCCGGAGCACAGCCCAGGCTTCGGTTCGAAATGCCCCCGGAATACACCGGGCAGGTTCCCCAGACGGACCACGGCGGTGACGAGGAACCCCAGTTCGGCCACCCCGGGCCGCGCATGTCCCCCCAGCATCCCCTGTACATGGGCTTCATGGGGACAGTGGGCGTGGGACTGGCGCTGCTGGTCTACTGGATCGGTTCCCACACCACGCAGCTGCTGCTGTGGATCGTGGCGGCGCTGTTCATCGCCCTGGGACTTGAACCCGTGGTGGGCTGGCTCGAAAACAGGAAGATCCCCCGGCCCGCCGGCATCCTTGTCTCCGTGGCTGTCCTCATGGGCGCCGTCGTCGGGTTTTTCGCCACTCTTATCCCCACCATTGTTGAACAGGTGTCGGAGATCGTGCGGCAGGCGCCGGACTGGGTGCGCAGCTTCATGGACTCGGACTTCTTCCGCAGCCTCGATGACCAGTTCGGCGTGCGGGACCGCATCACCGAGGAACTGGACAAGTTCGTCAATGACCCGGCGGCCATGGGCGGCATTTTCGGCGGCGTGGTGGGATTCGGATCCACCGTGGCCAACGGGCTCTTCGGCACCCTCATTGTCCTGGTGCTGAGCCTGTACTTCCTGGCAGCGCTGCCGGCGATGAAGAAGTGGGGCTACAGGCTGGCCCCCCGCTCCCGCCGCAAACGGGTGGCCGCCCTCTCCGAGGAGATCACCCGGTCAGTGGGAAACTACGTCATCGGCCAGGCATGCGTGGCCCTCCTCAACGCCACTTTCGCCTTCGTGGTGATGTCCATCGTGGGCATCCCCTTTGCCCTGCTGCTGGCGTTCGTGGTGGTCCTGCTCGCTTTCATCCCGCTGGTGGGCGGCATGATCGCAGGCATTGTGGTGATCCTTGTATCCCTCACCCAGGGCTGGCAGGCGGCCGCCATCTACGCCATCTGCTATTTCGCGTACCTGCAGTTCGAGGCCTACTTCATCTCGCCGCGCATCATGCAGAAGGCAGTTGCCGTGCCCGGTGCCGTGGCGGTGATCTCCGTGATTGCCGGCGGAAGCCTGCTGGGCGTGCTCGGTGCGCTGATCGCCATCCCCACTGCCGCAGCGGTCCTGCTGCTGCTCCGGGAAATCTATATCGTCCGGCAGGACCAGCACTGACCCGCTGGCCCCCGCACGTCGTTCCCTGCGGGGCCGCTTAGGCGCCGGCCGTCGCCGCCGGCCCTTCCCATTCCTGCGGCAGCGGTGCTGCGGCGGCATCTGGACTGACAAGCGCCACGATGTCGTTCAGGACCCGTGCGGCGTACTTCTCCCCCACCCACAGATGCTTGGCCCCGGCCACGCCCACTACTCGGGCCTGCGGCACCAGGCTGAACCTTGCGGTTGCCTCGGCAGGCTGGAGGAAGTCGTCGTGCTCCGGCACCAGGACGGTGAGGGGCTTGCCGGATTCGGCCCACAGCTGCAGGTGCTTGTCCGTGGCGCGGTGCAGCGGAGGCGACAGCAGCACCGCCCCCTCGATCTGTGGGGCCACCGGCTCCACGGCGCCGTACATCAGCGCCAGTTCGGTCCCGAACGACCAGCCCACCAGCCAGCGGTTGGGCAGGCCCCGCTCAACGGCGAAGCGCACGGCTGCCTCGACGTCGTGCCGCTCCCCTATCCCTTCCTCGAACGCGCCGCTGCTGGCACCCCGGGGGGAGGCCGTACCCCGGGTATTGAAGCGCAGCACCGCGATGCCCGCCAGCGCCGGCAGCCGGTAGGAGGCCTTGCGGTACACATGGGAATCCATGAAGCCACCGTGCGTCGGCAGCGGGTGGAGCGTGATCAGCGTTGCCTTGACGGGGCCGGATTCCGGCAGTGCCAGCTCGCCCACCAGCGTGTGGCCGTCCTCCGTCTGCAGCTCGATGTTCTCTCGACGGGCGGGCAGGACGGTGGAGGCACGGATGGGGACAGGGCCCCCGGCCTGGGTGAAGTGGTACGACGCCGGATCAAAAGTCATGACTGCCAGCTTAGCGACAGCGGGCGGCGTCAGCGGTACCGGTAGCTGCGCGTCATCCAGCAGTTGGTGTGCCAGTGCCGCCGCTCGGCCAGCCCGGCGGCGGCACCAAAGAGGTGGTCGTCCTTCCAGACCACCAGGTGTGCGACGCCGGGCAGCACGGCGGTGGAGCATTCCGGGCAGATGTAGGTCTTCTCAGCGTTCCTGGCAGTCATGGTCCGTACCATCCACTCGCCGTCCGGGGCGCTCTCGCGGCGGGCGATACCGGCCCGTGCCCGTTCCAGGTCCAGTTCGGGAATGTCCCCGCTCCTCTTTCCTCCTGCGCCCCTGCCGGAAGCGGAACCCTTGCCGGAAACAGGACGGCGGGGACGGTTGGAACGCGGCATGTATCCATTCTGCCCCAGGCCGCCCACTCCCCTGTCCCGCTCCTTGCCGCCGCTTCCGATGCACCCGGCGCCCCGCCGTCGGACATGGCCTGCGGAGCCCACGCGATAGTCTGTACGGCGTGCGACTTGTCATAGCCCATTGCTCCGTTGATTACGTTGGCCGGCTCAAAGCCCATCTCCCCCTCGCCACCCGGCTCCTGCTGGTCAAGGCGGACGGCTCCGTGCTGGTCCATTCCGACGGCGGTTCCTACAAGCCGCTGAACTGGATGAGCCCGCCTGCCACGCTGCGGGTTTCTTCCCCCGACGAAGTGGACCTCGAACTTGGCGTGGTGGAGCAGTGGACGGTGCAGTCGGCCAAGACCGATGACCGGCTCATCATCAATATCCACGAGAAGATCAGCGAGTCCTCCCACGACCTGGGCGTGGATCCCGGACTGATCAAGGACGGGGTGGAGGCTGACCTGCAGCGGCTGCTCGCCGAGCAGATCGAGACGCTTGGACAGGGCTACTCCCTCATCAGGCGCGAGTACTTCACCGCCATTGGGCCCGTGGACATCCTGGCGCGCGACGCGGACGGCGCCACCGTGGCCATTGAGCTCAAGCGCCGGGGCGACATTGACGGCGTGGAGCAACTGACCCGGTACCTGGAGCTGCTCAACCGCGACCCTTTGCTGGCACCGGTCCGGGGAATCTTTGCTGCCCAGCAGATCAAGCCGCAGGCCAAGGTGCTGGCAAACGACCGCGGGATCGACTGCATAACGCTGGACTACGACGCCATGCGCGGAGTGGACGACAGCGAATCCCGCCTCTTCTAGTTTTTGCCTTTGTTGCTTTAGGCACTTAATTGTCCGGCATTCGGTGCAGGCTTCAGCGACATCTGTTTTTTACCTAAATTTTGTCCTTTTTGTCCTCCGGCCCGTTGACCTGCGGGAACGGGCATGAAATTCTTATCTCAGTCTTTGTGTAGGTGTTTTTCATGCTCGCAAGACATGTTGCGAGCGCGAAGCTCCTGCAGCGCCGGATCTCCCATCGGGGAAAGGCAATCAGGATTCTTCTCGCGGAGTGACCAAGGTCGGCACGAGGTGTGCCGGTCTTAAAAAGTTCCACAATGAGGAGAAATAAATGGCACAGGGAACCGTCAAGTGGTTCAACGCTGAAAAGGGCTTCGGCTTCATCACCCCGGATGACTCCGATGGCGATGTCTTCGTTCACTACTCCGAAATCCAGACCGGCGGCTTCAAAACCCTCGACGAGAACCAGCGCGTTCAGTTCGAAATCGGCCAGGGCGCCAAGGGTCCCCAGGCTACCGGCGTAACGCTGGTCTAGTACCGCCCGGCCGCTTCCCGCGGCTGTCAGCGAATCAAATGGTCCCCGGCAGGATTGCCGGGGACCATTTTTTATGCCGGCGTTGCTGCCGCCTCAGGTCACCAGCTTGCGCACCAGCCGGGCGCCCTGCGCCAGGGAAAGACCGGGGAGGTAGGCGCGGGTCAGCGCCCTGCCGATGGCGGGCAGGTGCAACGGATCCTGGTAGTACAGGTAAAGCGCCCGGTACTCCGGCTTGAACCGGGACTTGAAGGCCGCCAGGGAGCGGAAGCCGTAGACCGGCTCAAGCGCGTGGCCCACCAGGTCCAGGATCCTGACCAGGTTCTGCGCGCCCTCATCGGGGGCGCCCTCCTGTTGCCCTGCGTCCTCGCCCCCGCCGGGCCCCCCGGCGCCTGTTCCCTCAGCACCCGTTCCCCCAGCGCCTGTTCCCTCCGCGCCTGTTCCTGTTCCCCGCTCCGGCTGGGCATCGGGACGGCTGGCCAGCGGCGAACCCGACAGGGAGATCACGTCCACGGAATCCCGCAACTCCAGTACGGCGGAGGCAATCAGGAATTCCATCACCCCCGGAAATCCTTCACTGCCGCGGCGCATGACATCCAGGGTCCTGCTTACCAGCCGCCCGCCGTCGTACACGGGCAGCCAGCTGGTCACGCCGTGGACCACGCCGTGGCCGTCCACGGCCAGGCAGCACAGGACCTCCTCGTCGTCGAGCTCGTCCACTCCCCCCAGCGTGAAGCCCATTTCCGGAACGGACTTGCCGGCCGCCCATTCCTCGGACACTTCGTTCAGCCTTAGCCGGAGCGTTGCGGGCAGCGAATGGTAGGAGCCCCAGACGGCATGGACGCCCAGCTTCGCGGCGCGGTTCAGGGCGGTCCTGACGTTCTGCCATTCCTTGCCTTTGAACTCAAGCTCGTTCAGCGCCAGCCGGGTCTCCTGGGCCACGGCCACGCGGGAGAAGCCGCGTTCCCTCAGTACCGGCCACATGGTGTCGTCGCAGGAATACAGCGCCGGTATCAGGGCCTGGCTGCGGCAGTAGTCCAGGAAGCCTTCGGTGACCCGCTGCTCGGCCTTGCGGTCACCGAATGCACCGCCCAGGGTCAGGGCCACGGTCCCATGCTGCTGGAAGGCCATGCCGCCTGCGCCGTCCGGGCTGAACCAGTACGTGTTGGGCTCCCACAGTGCCATCCAGGACAAGGGTCCGCCGCCCTGGTGGAGCAGTTCCCGGGCGTGGCTGCGGTCCTGCCGTCCGAAGTGGAGGCCGTGGTGCCGGCCCACCAGCACCCACAACACCGCCGCCAGGGCCACGAGCCAGAACACCGGTCCCGAGTAGGCGAACAGCAGTGCTTCGGCGCTGTCGCGTTCCGGGAAGACCCGGCGGAAATTCTGCGGAATGGGCACCGGGACGTACTGCCGGGCCAACTCGGCGAAAAGGCCCAGCAAGCCGCCGTCACGGGACAGTCCGCCGGACCAGAACCAGGCCACGGTATATGAGCTGGCCAGCACCAGCCAGGTTCCGCAGACCACCGCAGCGAGCGTCCGCCGGGCGCCCGGACGCGTCTGCACGCGGAACTGCCGCCGGTTCAGCCACAGGACCACTGCCAGCAGCAGCGGAACCACCACGAGCGGCAGCACATGTGCGAAGGCCGAGGACAGCGGCGTTGCATGCGTGCCCTGCAGGCGTGAGGGAACAAGGGCGAACAGTGCCAGGTAGACCGCGGCGAGGGCGGTGACAGCCAACTGGATGGCCAGCGCGATGTTCAGGGCCAGCCGGCGGCCCCGGCGCATGCCGTCCGCGCAGATCAGCAGCAGGAGGACCGGCACCACGGCCAGCGCCAGGCCGAACGGGCCGGCAAACCCTGCCCTGCCCGTTTCCAGGCAAGTGGCGTCAACGGTGGCGCCGCAGTTGAAGATCAGTTGGTTCAGCGTGGGCATCGGGCTCAGGACGACGTCCCGGAGCAAAGCCAGCGGGCCGGTTGGCGCACGCGTGATTCCGGTCAGGATGGGACCCACCGCGAACACGGCAACGGTCAGGGCCAGGAGGTTCCTGGTTTCCCGGCCCGTCGACCGGTGACGGTGAAGCCGCCCCTGGTCCCCCTGGATCCACCAGCCTGCAAGGAGGCCAAGAAGGGCGCCGATGAGGCCAATGACGGTTTCGGCGTGCCCCACGTACAGGACCAGCAGCAGGGAAATGGACAGCACCACGGTGCGGAGCCGGCGCTGCCACAGCAGCGTGATCCGGGCACTGGCCGCAAGCCCGGCAATAAGCACCGGGGCATACGGACCGATGAGCCTGTCATCCACCATCCGGTCCAGCCAGCCGTCGCCCACATACACGGCCAGCTGGGTTACCAGGAGGAACACCGTGACGGCCGCGAATTGCCCGCCAAAGAACAGTCCGACGGCGGCCCGCCGGCCAAGCTTGCGCTCCGCCAGGCCCAGCAGCAGCACGATCATCAGCGACGCGGCGAGGTAGGCGAGCGGGTTAGTGGCGAAGAAGGCGCTGGTGAACAGCGTCCACCACTGCCCGCTGCGCAGCCCGGGGCCGCTGACCGAGGCCAGGCCAAGGAGCTGCTCCGGCGGGCCGTCAAGGAAGCTTCCGGTCAGGGCAGCGGCCGCAAGGAAGGCAACCAGCACGCCCAGGGTGAAGGGCATGGATTTCAGCGTGAGCAGCGCCTGCTGGACTGCCGGACGTCCGACGGCGGCCCACATCAGGGCGGCCGTGCGTTCCGGTTTCCTGGTGCTCACCACTGCAGCCCCCACTGGGTGCCAAGGAACTGCAGCGCATCCGCGAACCGCTTGGAGGACGTATCCCAGGAGTGGCCCGTGTGCTCCACCTCGTGTGCCTGCACGGTGAAGCCGGCGGCCTCTGCCGCAGCCGCCAGCGTGTGGAGGTTCCCCACGAACTCGGGATCGTTCTGGCCTGCAGTAAGGTACATGCCGCTGGACTCAAACCGTTGGTGTTTCATGATCTCCAGTGGAGTCTGCTTGGTGAATTCATCTGGGTTTCCGGGAAATGCTGCGTCTATGGTCTTCTGCCGCTCCTTGGCAATGGCAGGTTCGGCCTCGCTGGAGAAGGCGAGCACGTCGGCGTAGACGTCGGGATGCCGGGTTCCCATCTGCACGGCACACGTGCCGCCGAAGGAGAAGCCACCCACAGCCCAGTGGCTGTGGTTGGTATCCACCGCCAGGGTGGAACTGATCCACTGAGGTACATCCTGCGAGAGATAGGTGTCCGCGTTGGCAATGCGGCTGTCCATGCACATGGTGTTGGCGGACTGCGACCCGTTGGGATCCGGAATGACCACCACCGGGGACACTCCGCCGTGTGCCGCGGCAAAGGAATCCATGTGACCGCGGATTGCGCCGCCGGTGAGCCAGTCCGCCGGCCCGCCCGGCTGTCCGGCCACCAGAACCAGTACCGGCAATGCGGGCCGGTTCGCCGCAAAGTAGGCCGGCGGAAGGTAGATGTAGGCCTCACGCGTGTTCATCCCGGACTGCGTTCCAGGGATCGCGGACTTCCGCAGGACGCCCCCGTCCGGCAGCTCCCCTTCCGGCTTCCACCCCAGGAGGGGTACGCCGTCGGACGCGCCCGGACGGCGCATAAGGTCCTGTTCAAGGGCCGGTATCCGGGCCAGGGCCGTACCCAGCAGATCGCTCACGGTCCTGTTGAGGCCAAAGTACGCGTTGACTTGGATCGCCGAGAGCAGCACCACCAGCAGTGCGGCGAGGATCCCTCCCCCGCGTCCGGCCCAGCTGCTCCGGGGCAGCCGGAGCAGGCCCAGGAGAAGAGCCGCAACACCGGGCACAATCCACAGCAGGACGGGGTCCGGCAGGTCCTCGGGGAAGGTGGAGAAGATGTTGATGAGCGCCCAGTGCACCGTACCCACCAGCGCAAAGGCGGCTGCCGCGGCGGTGACGATGCGGACCGCCCACGCCCGGGCGCGGTGCCCCGGCGTCATGGAGGCGCGCCAGGGTGGCACCAGGAGATAGGCGGCGCCGCCCATTCCCAATACCAGGACGGTCCCATACAGTGGACCGTCCGTGAGCCGGATGTCTGAAAGCCAATCCACGTCGGCTAGCGCCAGGTCCCCACGCCTATCACCGGACCTGCCTCAAGCCAGGATGAAAGACCCGTATATGCGTCGAACTTCATGGCAAGGTGCAGGTCCTGCCCCTCATACCGGAGCTCAACGATCACAACGTCCGGTTGGACCTTGACGGCTTCCGCCTCCGTGGGTTTCCGGCGGCCCAGCAGCTCCAGCGAACTGCGCTTGAATGTGTATTTGGGACGCACGCTCAAGGAGATGAGCCTGAACCATTCAAGGTCGTTGTCCTGATAACGACAAACCCCCATCTGCCAGCTGTTTCCAGCAACGCAAATGGAGGCGTCCACCGTGCCGAGGGCACGCCGCAGGTTGAAGCGGCGCACCCCCGAAAGGCACAGTGCAATGATCAGCAATCCGAAGGCGATTGCCAGTGCGATGAACGGAATACCCGGTGCGTCCATCAAGGTCGTGCTAGCGGATCCCAGCGGTAGCCGAGCCGCCCAGCTGGGCGTTGTCAGCAACGATAACCACGCGGTTGTTGTCGACCGAGAAGAACCCGCCGTCGACGTCTACCGCAATACGGTCCCCGGACACCGGCTGGATGGCCAGTTCACCCTCGGCCAGGATCGCCAGCAGGGGCGAGTGGCCGGGCAGGATTCCGATTTCACCATCGCTGGTGCGGGCCTTGACCATCTTGGCCGCTCCGGACCACACGAAGTGGTCCGCTGCGACAATCTCAACCTCAAGCTCAGCCATATTACTTGGTCTGTTCCTGGATCTTGGCCCACTGGCGCTCCACGTCGTCGAGGCCGCCGACGTTGAAGAACGCCTGCTCCGCGACGTGGTCCAGCTCGCCGTCGCAGATGGCCGAGAAGCCTTCAACGGTGTCCTTGATGGAAACCGTGGAGCCCTCAACGCCGGTGAACTGCTTGGCGGTGTAGGTGTTCTGCGAGAGGAACTGCTGGATGCGGCGTGCACGGGACACGACGATCTTGTCCTCTTCGGAGAGTTCATCGACACCGAGGATGGCGATGATGTCCTGGAGTTCCTTGTTCTTCTGCAGGATCTGCTTCACGCGGACTGCCGTGTTGTAGTGGTCCTTGCCGATGTACTGGGGATCCAGGATGCGGGAAGTGGACGTCAGCGGGTCAACGGCCGGGTACAGACCACGGGAGGCGATTTCACGGGAAAGTTCCGTGGTCGCGTCGAGGTGTGCGAAGGTCGTGGCCGGAGCCGGGTCGGTGTAGTCATCTGCGGGGACGTAGATGGCCTGCATCGAGGTGATGGAGTGGCCCTTCGTGGAGGTGATGCGCTCCTGAAGGAGGCCCATCTCATCCGCCAGGTTGGGCTGGTAGCCCACGGCGGAAGGCATGCGGCCCAGCAGGGTCGATACCTCGGAGCCGGCCTGGGTGAAGCGGAAGATGTTGTCGATGAAGAGCAGCACGTCCTGATTCTGCACATCGCGGAAGTACTCCGCCATGGTCAGCGCGGACAGGGCCACACGCAGACGCGTTCCCGGCGGCTCGTCCATCTGGCCGAATACAAGGGCAGTGTCCTTGAGGACCCCTGCCTCTTCCATTTCAACCCAGAGGTCGTTGCCCTCACGGGTACGCTCGCCAACACCGGCGAAGACCGAGGTACCGCCGAAGTTGCGGGCAACACGGGTGATCATTTCCTGGATCAGCACGGTCTTGCCCACGCCGGCGCCGCCGAAGAGGCCGATCTTTCCACCCTTGATGTACGGGGTGAGGAGGTCGATGACCTTGATGCCGGTTTCCAGCATCTCGGTGGAACCTTCGAGGGAGGCGAAGCTGGGGGCCTTGCGGTGGATTGGCCAGCGCTCGGTGATCTCCAGTTCCGACTCGGCAACGTCCAGGGGCTGGCCCAGCACGTTGAAGATGTGTCCCTTGACGCCGTCACCGACGGGAACGGAGATCGGGGCGCCGGTGTCCACCACGGACGTGCCGCGGACGAGTCCATCGGTGGCCTGGAGGGAGATGGCGCGGACGAGGTTGTCACCCAGGTGCTGGGAGGTCTCGAACGTGATGGTCTTGGTGACACCGTTGAGGGTGATCTCGGTGGTCAGTGCGTGGTAAATGGACGGGATTGCGTCAGCCGGGAATTCGACGTCGACAACCGGGCCGATTACGCGCGCAATACGGCCGGTTGCACCGGACGTTGCGGCTACGTGTTCGGTAGCAGTGGCAGTCATCTCTCTCACTTCATTCAGTAGATGGCGTGGGGTTAAGTGTATCTGTGGTGGTGCAGGTTCCGCGGGAACCGAGGTGGTGGAGGCTAGGACGCAAGAGCGTCGGCACCGGCAACAATCTCGGAGAGTTCCTGCGTAATTTCGGCCTGGCGGGCCGTGTTGCGCAGACGCGTGTACTTCTTGATCAGGTCCGTTGCGTTGTCGCCTGCGGACTTCATCGCCCGCTGGCGGGCGGCGAGCTCGGAAGCTGCTGCCTGCAACATGGCTGCGAAGATACGGGATTCGATGTAGCGCGGCAGCAGGGCGTCAAGAACCCGCTCGGCTTCCGGCTCGAACTCGTACAGCGGCAGAAGGTCCGACTCGGATGCGGCCTGCTCTTCCACGACTTCAAGCGGGAGCAGGCGGATGACCGTCGGCTCCTGGGTGACCATGGACTTGAAGCGGGTGTACACAACGTGGATTTCCTCCACGCCGCCCTCTTCGAAGTCGGTTGCGAATTCCGACAGCAGCGCTTCGCCGATCTCACGTGCCGTCGCGAACTCGGGCGCGTCTGTTCCACCGGTCCAGACCCGCGCGTACTCGCGGTTCCGGAAATCGAAGTACGCCTGGGCCTTGCGTCCGAGGACGTAGGTCTTGACTTCCTTGCCTTCTTCGTGAAGAAGCTCGATGAGACCTTCCGCCTGCTTCAGGACACTGGCCGAGTAGGAACCGGCCAGGCCGCGGTCCGAGGTGATTACCAGGACGGCGGCACGGCGGATCTGCTCCGGCTCAGTGGTCAGCGGGTGGTCGATCTCGCTCTGGCTGGCGACAGCAGAAACGGCGCGCGTAATCGCGTTCGCGTAAGGCAGTGAAGCTGCTACGCGCGCACGGGCCTTGCCGATGCGCGAGGTAGCGATCAGTTCCATCGCCTTGAAGATCTTGCGCATCGACGTGGTCGAGCTGATCTTCTGGCGGTAGACCCGGATCTGGGCTCCCATACTTATCCTTTCCTAGCGTTCCATGCACCGGGTGAACCGGACCCGCGGGCCCGGTTCACCCGGTCAGTGGAACTAGCGCTTCTGCCTGACGATTTTTTCCTGGTCAACCTGGGCCTCGTCGATGGGGGCGTGCTCCTCATGCCCGGCACCGACCAGCAGGTTGTCGCCCTCGCCGAAGAAGCCCTTCTTGAAGTCGACGATCGAGGACTTCAAGGCTGCAACGGTGTCATCGTCCAGCACGTTGGTCTGGGCCAGCGTGGTCAGGATCGAGGACTTGTGGCGCAGGTGCTCCAGGAACTCGGACTCAAAGCGGCTGATGTCCTCGACCGGAACGTCGTCCAGGTAGCCGTTGGTGCCGGCCCAGATGGACACAACCTGGTCCTCGACCGGGAACGGCGAGTACTGGCCCTGCTTCAGCAGTTCCATCAGGCGGGCACCGCGGGTCAGCTGCTGGCGGGATGCGGCGTCGAGGTCGGATGCGAACATCGCGAACGCCTGCATGTCGCGGTACTGGGCCAGGTCCAGCTTCAACGTACCGGAGACCTTCTTCATGGACTTCACCTGGGCGGCACCACCAACGCGGGACACCGAGACACCCACGTCAACAGCGGGGCGCTGGTTGGCGTTGAAGAGGTCGGACTGCAGGAAGATCTGGCCGTCCGTGATGGAGATGACGTTGGTCGGGATGTAGGCGGACACGTCGTTCGCCTTGGTCTCGATCAACGGCAGGCCCGTCATGGAACCGGCACCGAGCTCGTCGGAGAGCTTGGCACAACGTTCCAGCAGGCGGGAGTGCAGGTAGAAGACGTCGCCCGGGTAGGCTTCGCGTCCCGGCGGGCGGCGCAGCAGCAACGACACGGCGCGGTAGGCTTCGGCCTGCTTGGACAGGTCATCGAACACGATCAGGACGTGCTTGCCGCCGTACATCCAGTGCTGGCCAATGGCCGAGCCGGCGTACGGTGCCAGGTACTTGAAGCCTGCGGGGTCGGAAGCGGGAGAAGCCACGATGGTGGTGTACTCCAGCGCGCCGTTGTCCTCGAGGGTCTGGCGGATGGCGGCGATGGTGGACGCCTTCTGCCCGATGGCGACGTAGATGCAGCGGACCTGCTTGGTCACATCGCCCGAAGCCCAGTTGGCCTTCTGGTTGATGATGGTGTCGATCGCAATGGCGGACTTGCCGGTCTGGCGGTCACCAATGATGAGCTGGCGCTGGCCGCGGCCGATCGGGATCATGGCGTCGATGGCCTTGAGCCCGGTCTGCATCGGCTCGTGCACCGACTTGCGCTGGGTCACGCCGGGAGCCTGAAGCTCCAGTGCGCGGGTGGTCTCAGCCTTGATCTCGCCGAGGTCGTCGATGGGTACGCCCAGCGGGTCAACAACGCGGCCGAGGAAGGCGTCGCCCACGGGCACGGACAGAACCTGCCCGGTGCGGTGGACTTCCTGGCCTTCTTCGATGCCGGTGAAGTCGCCGAGGATGATGACGCCGATTTCGCGGACGTCGAGGTTCTGGGCGAGGCCCAGGGTGCCGTCCTCAAAGCGCAGCAGCTCGTTCGCCATGACCGAGGGAAGACCCTCAACACGGGCGATGCCGTCACTAGCGGTGGTTACGCGGCCGACCTCTACGCGCTCTGCGTTCCCGGGTTCGTAGGACGCCGCGAACTCGTTCAGCGCATTACGGACGTCGTCGGCGTTGATGGTCAATTCGGCCATCTGCAGTCCCTGCTCTCCTGTTTTGTGATCACCTTGCGATGACCGGGGTTTCTATCAGTTAGGTTGTGCTTGTCCGGCTAGCCGGCCAGCTGGCGCTGCAGCTCGCCCAGCTTGGTGAGGACCGAAGCGTCAAGCACTTCGTCACCAACCTGGACGCGGATGCCGCCAATGAGTGCCGGGTCAACATTGAGGTTGACCTTCAGTTCCCGCCCGTACATGGCATTCAGGCCAGCCTGCAGGCGGGCAAGCTGCGTCTGCGTCAAAGGACGGGTCACGCTGACCGTTGCAATCCAGCGCTGCTGCCGCTTGGCCGCAAGCTCGGCGAACCGCTGCACCAGCCGGGTGGGCTTGATGCCGCGGGGCTGGGTTACAGCCTGGGCAATGAGGACTTTCGCTTCCTCACTGGCGCCGGGCACAAGCTTCTCCGCAAGTACAACCTTGGCTGCACCGCTGGCCTGTGGTTCGGACAGAGCACGTTGTACCTCGTGGCTGGAGGCAACAGCCTGGTTGAAGGAGAACAGGTCGTTCTCCAGCTCTTCCAGGCCAGTGATTCCGGAGGCAGAAACGGCCGACTTGTTTTCAGCAACGGAAATGACCACCGTTGCGGCAAGAGTCTCGAGTGCATCGCCGATATCACGGGCGTTTGCCCAGCGTGAGCTGGCCAGTCCGCCTGCAATGTCTGCAGCATCAGCGGAGACTTTCCCGCCAACCAGCTGCTTGACCAGCGCCGACTTTTCGTCACCGTTGCGGGACGGGTCAGTCAGGGCGCGGCGCAAGCCAGCCGAGCTGTCCACCATTCCCAGAATTCCGAAGAGTTCCTTTGCCAGCTGCAGCGACGCGGTGGGAAGCTTTGCTTCCAACTCTGCCAGCGCTGTTGCCAGCGATTCGCTCGATACGCCTGCCATTACTTAGCTGCACCTGCGTTCTGGGACTCCAGATCTGCCAGGAAGCGGTCCACAACCCGCGCTGCACGCTCATCATCGTTGAGCGATTCGCCCACGATGCGGCCTGCCAGGGTGGTGGCCAGGGTGCCTACCTCAGAGCGCAGGGACACAACGGCCGCCTGGCGCTCGGATTCGATCTGCGCGTGGGCCTGCGCGGTGATGCGGGCAGACTCTGCTGCCGCCTTCTCCTTGAGATCCGCGAGGATCTGGGCACCTTCGGCGCGGGCTTCCTCACGGATGCGGTTGGCTTCGGTGCGGGCGTCGGTCAGCTGCTGCTTGTACTCTTCGAGTGCAGCAGACGCCTCAGCCTGGGCCTTTTCAGCCTTGGCGATACCGCCTTCGATGGCCTCGGCACGCTCTGCGAAGGTCTTCTCGAACATCGGGACAACAAACTTGACCACGATGAAGAAGAGGATGGCAAAGCCCACGAAGACAACCAGCATTTCCCAGGCATTGGGAATAAGTGGGTTGACGTCGCCTTCAGCGGCGGCTGAGATGATCAGCTGATGCATATTTCACCCGTCCTTATCTACTCGGTTCTGAATGTTCGCTGAAGTTCTGAAGGTTTACTTGAGAACGAAAGCGAAGACCAGGCCCAGGATGGCGAGTGCTTCGGTCAGCGCCAGGCCAAGGAATGCGATCGGCTGCAGGACGCGCTGGGCTTCCGGCTGACGTGCAACGCCGTTGATGTAGGCAGCGAACACGAGACCCACACCGATACCACCGCCGATAGCCGAGAGGCCATAGCCGATGAGGTTGAGGGAGCCGTTGATGGAGCCTTCCATTTTTTTTCCTTTCAAGATGCCACTTTGTGTGGCAGGTTGTTTGGGTTGCTTCATCCCCGCGAGGGGAAGACTGTGGTGGGCCGGCGGAGCGTCGCTCCCGGCAGGGTGCCTAGTGGCTGTCGGCGTGGAGGGCGCCTTCGATGTAGATCGCGGTCAGCAGCGTGAAGACGTAGGCCTGCAGGACCATGATCAGGGCTTCGAGCATGTACATGGCGATGGCACCTGCCAGCACCAGGACGGACGTTCCCTTCAGCAGCACGTTCTCCTGCATGATGAGGTATTCGATGCCGGAACCGGCGATCATCACGATCAGGTGGCCGGCCAGCATGGTCGCGAACAGACGGAGGCTGTGCGTGACGGGCCGGACAACGAAGTTGGAGATGATTTCGATCGGGATGACGATCGGCAGGATGTACCACGGCACGCCCGAGGGGACGGTGGCCAGCTTGAAGTAGCGCAGGCCGTTCTTCTTCACGCCGATGGCGATCCAGGTGACATAGACCAGGCCGGCCAGCACGTACGCTCCACCCACGTGCGAGAACGTGGGGAGCTGGAACACCGGGATGGCGCCGTAGATGTTGTTGACCAGGATGAAGAAGAACAGGCTGAACAGCAGGGGGACGTACTTCATGAAGTCCCTGCCGCCGATGATGTCCTTGGCAATGCCGTTGCGGACAAAGCCGTAGGCGGCCTCTCCGGCGAACTGGAGCTTGCCGGGTACCAGCTGCTGCTTGCGTGCGGCGAGCACGAAGAAGACTGCGATAAAGACGACAGAGAGGAGGACCAGCAGCATCTGCTTGGAGAATCCTTCTGCGGCACCCCACGGCAGGATTGCCGGCAAATGCATTTCGTTAATACCAGGAGGAGTGAACTCTCCTGAATCTTGGGCCGGGAGCGCAAGCGCGATCAACGCGTTTCCTCTCTGCAGTGTCCATCATTGGGCGTTGGGCGGGGTCCGGCAGCCTGACAGCCTGCTGTTCCCCCTGTGAAATTATTTGGCACTATCTTTTCCGTCCTGGGACGGTGCGCTGGGAGCATGGCGCTCATCAGCAATTTTTCGGGAACTGGTGAGGCCGTGCATGTGGGAAAGGTAGAAACCTCCGACGGCTCCGAGCAGAGCGCCTGCGAGCACAATCCAGCGCGTTCCCCACAGATAATCCAGTCCCCACCCTATCAAACTCCAGACGATGATTCCGCCAATGATGTAGCTGAATACAGCCATTCCAGCGTTGTAGCCGCCATCGGTGGAGGCGTCGGAATCGGTTGCTGCGGAGCCGTTGGATCCGCGTTTGCCATGTGCGGCAGCCGCGGGCTTCTTCTGGTCACGCATGGGTTGCTCCCTTGTCATCTGGATCGTTGTAGATCTGGAGGCGGGCCCTGCTGAATCCGTGGATCTCAGCGGCCTGCCACAGGACGACCGCCACCACGGCGCCGATGATGAACCAGCGGCCGTGGAGCCATTCAGGGGCGCCGATGACGAACAGGACGACGGCGAAGCCAACTACCTTGATGAAATAGGTGGCTACGAACATCCCTATCGCGCCGGACGGGTTCCCGCGTCCCACGAAGTGGCCGATCAGCAGGCTGATGCCGAAGAACAGCATGACCAGCAGGCCACCCAGCACGCTGGAGACCGCGCCGCTTGCTCCATTGAGGAGTCCGGCGGGAATGGCACACAGGGCGAGCCCTGCACCGGCGGCGATCGAGCTGCGCTTAAGCAGGTTCAGCCACAGCGAGCGGGTGGGACCGGAGGCGCCAACGTGTCCGTTGCCGGAGGCAGGTCCGGACTCGGCGTTGGAGGTCATTCGATCCCAATCGTCGGCACCACATGGCAAATGGCCAGGAGGCAGGGGGTGGAGTGGCAGCTTGGGCTGCCCCTAAATTCTACATGAGATAGAAATAATTCAGAACCGGCATTACGCCGCAGTTTCCCCGTTGCCGCGGGAAAGGTATGGCCATGCGGTCACCAGTCCCATCACCAGGGTGGCGAAGATGTCGACGGCGAGAACGACCTGCCAGGGGAAAACGGCAAAGGCCAGGCCGCCGAAAGACAGCACGGCGGTCCAGAGATACATCAGGATCACGGCGGTGCGGTGGGAGTAGCCGATGTCCAGCAGTTTGTGGTGCAGATGCCCGCGGTCGGCGGACCAGGGCGAACGCCCGCGGGCCGTGCGGCGGACCACTGCGAGGCCCAGGTCCAGCAGCGGAAGGAAGAGCACGGCGAAGGGAAGCAGGATGGGAATCACGGTGGAAATACCGTTGGCACGGTCATACAGGCCTGAGGAGATCTGTCCTGTGGACACGACGCCGGCCGAGGCCATGAGCAGCCCGATCAGCATGGCGCCGGAATCGCCCATGAAGATCTTCGACGGAAAGAAATTGTGTGGCAGGAACCCCAGGCACCCGCCTACCAGGACGGCCGTAATGAGGGTTGCCAGGTCCGAGTAGTCCAGCAGCACAGCGTTCCGGTGCACCCAGTAGGCGGTGAAGAAGAACGCCGTTCCGCCGATGATGGCCACGCCTGCAGCAAGGCCGTCCAGTCCGTCAATGAAGTTGAAGGCATTCATGGTGGTGACGATGAGTCCCGCCGTCAGCACCACGCGGAGTGTCCCGTCCTGGAGGTAGATGGGGTCGGGCACCCACGGGACGATGGTCATTTGGACACCCCAGATGGCCACGGTGAGTCCGGCGGCGCTTTGACCGATCAGCTTCACCCACCAACGGATGTCCAGCAGGTCGTCCGCCACGCCCACCAGGACGATCACCGCTGCACCGGCGAGGACCCCCCAGGGGGAGAAATTGTTCCGGTAGATGTCCTTGACGAAGAAGGACTGGCTGGCGAGGACCAGTGCCACCATGACACCGAGAAAGATCGCCACGCCGCCAAGCCTGGAAACGGGGGTGGAATGCATGTCACGGCTGCGGATGGGCAGGTGCAGTTCAAGCCGGTGCCCCACGATGCGGGCGCCCCACGTGGCAGCGTAGGACACAATGGCAGCCACCAGCCCCATGAGCATGTACATGATCATGGGACTGGAGCCGTTTCAGGATTGGTGGTGTCGAAGCCGCTCGGCTGCCCTGGCAGCCGGTCCGTGGTCGGTGGGCTCACTGGCCGGGAATCTGTTCTTCGATAAATGAAACTTCTCCGTCGCCGAGCGCGCAGCAGGCAGTGTTCGGTGCCGTACAGGGCTGTATTACAGTGGACTCTAGTCAAAGATACTAGTGCCACCGGCACCATGGCTCCGCGCCACACGGGCGCATATCAGGCGGGGAACTCCCTGGCGGCCATGCTGAAAGGACCTCCATGACCCCCCGCATTGCGGTTGCCGCCGTGACGTTCGACCGGCCCAAGGAACTGTCTGTGCTGCTGGATTCGATCAACGCGCAGAGCCTGCGCGTGGACACCATTTGCCTGGTGGACAGTGGCACCACGCCTGCACGGGAGGTGGCCGAAAAGCACCGCAATGTGGACTACGTCCGGTCCGAAGCCAACCTCGGTGGCGCGGGCGGGTTTGCGCTGGCCGCCCTCAAGGCAGTCGCCAGCGGTGCCCGCTGGATTTGGATGATGGACGACGACGCCGAGCCGGCTGATCCCGAATGCCTCGCCACGCTGCTGCGCGAGGCCGAGGCGCGCGACCTGGAGGCTGTGGTTCCCCTTGTCACGGCGCCGGGCCATCCCGACCGGCTGTCCTTTTTCTTCCGCCTGGACGGCAAGGTGACGCACGACCGGGCAGAGGTGGAGAAGCTCGGTTTCCTTCCGGACGACGGCCACTTCTTCAACGGCGCGCTGATCCGCTCGGACGTGTTCTTCAAAGTGGGCTTGCCGGATATGCGGCTGTTCATCCGCGGCGACGAGGTCGATTTCACCATCCGGCTCCGCAAGGCCGGCATACGTTTTGGGACGGTCACCACCACGGCCATCACGCATCCGCACGCCTTCACGGAAACGCAGCATGTCTACGGCGCCCGCTGGCATGTCATCGTCCCCGACTCCGCCTTCAAGCGCTATTACTACTACCGGAACCGCGGTTACCTCATCCGCCGGTACTTCCGGGTGCGCTCTTTTGTGGCCGACGCCGGCGGGTACCTGGGCTACTTCCTGCAGCGCCGCGACCTGCCGGGCTTTGTGGCCTGGGCGCGCGCCTTTGGCACGGGTCTGCGGGGCAAGGGCTTTGGCCCCCTGGAGGACCAGAAGTTCTAGCCAGCGCGCCCCTCTCCCGGTTTCAGACCAGCCGCGGCCGGTTCAGGCCCTGGTCCGCAGCCGGCGCGCGGCCAGGAGCCACAGCAGCACCCACGGCTCGCCCAGGACCCGGTACGCCACGCGGCGGGGATGCAGGAGCAGGCGCCAGGCCCACTCCAGCCCCATCCTGCCAAGCCACCGCGGCGCCAGCTTCTGGACCCCGGCCAACTGCTCGATGGCGCCGCCCACGGCACAGTAGACGGCCGGGGGCATGTCGCGCAGCCGCCGCTGCAGCACGTCCTCCTGCAGCGGCATTCCCAGGCCAAGCAGGACCATCTGGGGCTGTTCACGGTGCAGCCATGCGACGGCGGCTTCCTCCAGGGCAGGACCCCAGCCTTCGCCGGGCAGGCCGGACACGCGGGCGCCCGGAACGATCGCCTTCAGCCGGCTGACAGCTCCGGCGTTCGCGTCCGGACCGGCCCCGATCACGGCGATCCGTTCCAGCCCCCGGACCTGGTTCAGGGCCGGCAGCCAGTCGGTGGAGCCCAGCCGGTAGTCCATGACCGGACCGTCGGCGTTGCCGGTCCTCCCCCAGAGCCACAGCACCGGCGCCCCGTCCAGGAGCACCACATCGCTTTCCTCGTAGAGGCGGCGGAACCCGGCGTCGGACAAGGCCAGCGTGACGCTGTGCAGGTTGTGGCCCAGGACGGTGCGCGTGGAACCTTCCGCCACGTAGCTGCTCAGTTCCGCAACCAGTTCAGGCACCCGCAGCGGAGTGGCATGGACGTCCAGGACGGGAATGCGCTGGCGCTCCAGCGTCATCAAGGCTGCGGGTCTCCGGCCGGCGTGGCGGGTTCCGCTGCTGTACCCGTGACCGCGGAGGAGCCGGACGCAGCAGGCGCGGACCCGGCGTCGTTCCCGTCCTCCCCTGCCGCGGGCTGCGCCGGTGCCGCTTCCTTCTCCGCCATAGGGATTTCACCCAGGCCCAGGACGCCCGGGACGTGCTCGCGCAACCGGTCCAGGCTCACTGCCCCGTTGCGCACCACGCGCAGGATGGGGCCGGTGGCATCCACGATGGTTGACGGCACGCCGGCTTCGCCTTCCAGTGGGCGCGGGCCGCCCTCCAGGTAAACCTCCACCGAGTCCGCCAGCTGTTCCCGCGCCGCTGCGGCAGTCTGCGCAGGGGCCTGGCCGGTGCGGTTGGCAGAGGAAACGGCCAGCGGGCCCGTCAGGGTCAGCAGTTCCAGGGCGACCTCGTCGGCGGGCATCCGGAGCGCCACCGTTCCCTTGGTTTCGCCCAGGTCCCAGTCAAGGGACGGCTGGGCGTGCAGGATCAGGGTCAGGCCGCCGGGCCAGAAGGCTTCTGCCAGCTTGCGGGCTTCGGCCGAAACCTCGGTGGCCAGGCCGTCCAGGGCGTTGATGCGGGGAATCAGGACAGGCGGGGGCATGGTGCGGCTGCGCCCCTTGGACACCAGCAGCATGGTGACGGCCTGCGGCGAGAACGCGTCTGCGCCGATGCCGTAGACGGTGTCCGTGGGCAGCACGACGCACTTCTTTTCGCTGATGGCGCGCTGGGCATGTTCCAGGCCGCGTGCCCGTTCGTCGTCAATGGTGCAGTCATAAGTAGTGGTCACTGGCCCATTCTTTCATTCCGTATGGCCTGGTCCGCGAGCACGGCACTTGTGGCGCGCTCCTTGCCGTTGAGGTCCAGGTGCGTCGTGATGGCTGTCCAGGATCCGGTCCTGGCAAGCATGGCGGCTATCCAGCCGGACTGGACTTCCGCGTGTTCCATGACGAAGTAGCCGCCGGGACGCAGCAGCCGGGCAGCGGAGGCGGCCGCCGCCGTCGGAAGTTCCATGCCGTCGGCTCCCCCGCCGTACAACGCCTCGGGCGGGTCGTGCAGGGCCACTTCCGGTTCGTTGGGGATGGCCTCGGCGGGGATGTAGGGCGGGTTGGAAACCACGACGTCGACTGTCCCGTTGAGTTCCGGAAAGGCGTCGCGCAGGTCCCCCAGGACCAGGTTGACGCCCAACGGTGCCAGGTTTTTGGCCGCCCAGGCGTGCGCAAACGCGCTGAATTCGACGGCGTGGACCTCGGCGCCCGGTACCTCGTTCGCAATGGATCCGGCAATGGCGCCGGAACCGGTCCCCAGGTCCACGATCCGGGGCCATTGCATGTCCTTGACGTGGTCGATGGCCAGCTGGACGACGGATTCGGTCTCCGGCCTCGGGATGAACACCCCGGGCCCCACGGCCAGTTCAAGGTAGCGGAAGTGGGCGACGCCGGTGATGTGCTGCAGCGGAGTCCTGCCGGCGCGTTCGGCCACGAGGGCTTCGTAGCCTTCCGGTGCCGGCGCATCGCCGAGCATCATGGCGCGAAGCCGGCCGAGCCCTACGTTCAGCAGGTGGTCCGCAAGCAGCTCCGCGTCCACGCGCGGGCTGGGAACGCCGGCGTCCCGCAGGATGGCGGTGGCCTCGCTGACGGCATCAGCGAGCGACTGGCCTGGCCCGAATGTCATGTCCTGTATTTCGTGTCCTGATGGTGCGCCGGGCGGACTAGTCGCCGATGGCGTCCAGCCGCGCCTGCTCGTCCATCTCGATGGCGGACTGGATGACCGGCTCCAGGTCCCCGTTCATGACCTGGTCAAGGTTGTAGGCCTTGTAGCCGGTGCGGTGGTCCGCGATCCGGTTTTCCGGGTAGTTGTAGGTGCGGATGCGCTCCGAACGGTCCATGGTGCGGATCTGCGACTTCCGCTGGGCCGAGTTCTCGGCGTCGATCTGCTCCTGCTGGTGCGCCAGGATGCGTGCCCGCAGGACGCGCATGCCGGCCTCGCGGTTCTGCAGCTGTGATTTCTCGTTCTGCATGGCCACCACAATGCCGGTGGGAAGGTGCGTGATGCGGACGGCGGAGTCGGTGGTGTTGACGGACTGCCCGCCGGGGCCCGAGGAACGGTAGACGTCGATCTTGAGGTCGTTGGGGCTGATCTCGAGTTCTTCGGGCTCGTCAACCTCGGGCAGGACCAGCACGCCGGCAGCGGAGGTGTGGATGCGGCCCTGGGATTCGGTGACGGGCACGCGCTGGACGCGGTGCACGCCGCCTTCGAACTTCAGCCGTGCGTACACGCCCTCGGCGGGGTCGTTGGAGTTGCCCTTGACCGCCACCTGGACGTCCTTGTACCCGCCGAGGTCCGATTCGGTGGCGGAGATGATTTCGGTCTTCCAGCCGCGCGACTCGGCGTACCGGGTGTACATGCGCAGCAGGTCGCCGGCGAACAGCGCGGCCTCGTCGCCGCCCTCACCGCCCTTGACCTCAAGGATCACGTTGCGCGCATCGTCAGGATCCCGGGGAATCAGCAGGCGGCGCAGCTTGGCCGCGGCAGTCTCCATCGCGGCTTCGAGTTCAGGCACCTCGGCGGCGAACTCGGGGTCCTCGGACGCCATCTCCTTGGCGGCGGCAAGGTCATCACGGATGCCTTCCCACTTGTGGTAGGCCTCGACAATGCCATTGAGCTGAGCCGACCGCCGCCCCAGTTTCCGGGCAAGCCGCTGGTCAGCATAGACAGCAGGATCCCCCAGCTGCGCCTGGATGGCATCATGCTCATCAAGCAGGCCCTGTACGGACTCAAACATTTAAAACCTCTTTCGACTTGTACAAGTCTAGTTTCGCCGGGTGGCTGGTAGGACACGCCAAAGGGCGGGGCCCGCAGATTATGCGACGGCCCCGCCCCTGACTCAGCTACTTGTCGTTATCCGACTTCGCACCAAGCGTCGTCTTCTGGACCTGCATGAGGAACTCGACGTTGCTCTGGGTTTCCCGGATCTTGTTGGTGAGCAGTTCAAGGCTCTGCTGGGTCTCGAGTCCGGAGAGGACGCGGCGCAGCTTCCACATGATCTTGACTTCCTCGGGGGAAAGCAGGTTTTCCTCGCGGCGGGTGCCGGACGCGTTGACGTCCACGGCGGGGAAGATGCGCTTGTCGGCCAGCTGGCGGGACAGGCGGAGCTCCATGTTGCCGGTGCCCTTGAACTCTTCGAAGATGACCTCGTCCATCTTGGATCCGGTCTCCACGAGGGCGGTGGCCAGGATGGTCAGCGAGCCGCCGTTTTCGATGTTGCGGGCGGCACCGAAGAAGCGCTTGGGCGGGTAGAGGGCTGCGGAGTCCACACCACCGGACAGGATGCGGCCGGAGGCCGGTGCTGCCAGGTTGTAGGCGCGGCCCAGGCGGGTCATGGAGTCCAGGAGGACCACCACGTCCATGCCCATCTCCACGAGGCGCTTGGCGCGTTCGATGGAGAGTTCGGCCACAGTGGTGTGGTCGTCGGCGGGACGGTCGAAGGTGGAGGCGATGACCTCACCCTTGACGGTGCGCTGCATGTCCGTGACTTCTTCGGGACGTTCGTCCACCAGCACCATCATGAGGTGGACCTCAGGGTTGTTGGTGGTGATGGCGTTGGCGATGGACTGCAGGATGAGCGTCTTGCCGGCCTTGGGCGGCGAAACAATCAGGCCGCGCTGACCCTTGCCGATCGGGGCCACCAGGTCAATGACGCGGGGGCCGATCTTCTTGGGGTCCGTCTCGAGGCGCAGGCGCTCGGAGGGGTACAGCGGGACGAGCTTGGCGAATTCGACGCGGTCCTTGAGTTCCTCAGGCGTCTTGCCATTGACGGAAGTGACGCGGACAAGGGCGTTGAACTTCTGGCGGGCGGACTGCTGGCTGCGGTCCTCGCCGTCACGCGGTGCACGGATGGCGCCGACCACGGCGTCGCCCTTGCGCAGGTTGTACTTCTTGACCTGGGCGAGGGAGACGTAGACGTCGTTCGGGCCCGGCAGGTAGCCGGAGGTGCGGATAAACGCGTAGTTCTCCAGGACGTCCAGGATGCCGGCGACGGGCAGCAGCACGTCGTCTTCGGTGATTTCGACGTCGTCCACGTCCGGGCCCTGGTTGCGGCCACGGCGGCGGTCGTTGCGGTCGCGGAAGCGGTCGTTGCGGGAGTTGTCCCGGTCCTGGCCACCGGAGCGGTCGTTGCGGTCGTTCCGGTCGCGGCGGTTACGGCGGTTGCGGCGGCTTCCGCCGTCGCTGTCATCGTTGTCGCGGTTGTCCCGGGCACCTTCACGCTGGGCACCTTCACGCTGGCCGGCGTCGCGGCTGCCGCTGTTGTCACGGCCGCCGTCCGAGTCGCGGGAGGTGTTGTCACGGCCGCGGGTGCGGCCGCCTTCACGGCGTTCGGTGCGCTGGCCGGCGTCGCCTGCTTCGGTTGCGGGGGCTTCGGTGCGCTGCTCGGTTGAACGCTGCTCCGTTGAACGCTGCTCGGTTGAACGCTGTTCCGTGGCGGGCTGTTCTGCCGGGGTCTCGGCCGGGGCTTCCTGGACGGCGGCAGCGGCTTCGCTGCGGCGGCGGTTGCGGGTGCGCGGCTGGCGGCGCTCAGGGGCGCCTTCAGTGGCCTCCGCAGTTTCCGCAGGGGCGGCCGACGGCGCCTCGACGGTGGCGCCGGCAGGTGCGGCGGGGGTTTCCACAAGGGGAGCTTCGGTTGCCGGGGAAACCACGCCGTCACTGACGGCGCGGCGGCTGCGGCCGCGTCCACGGGCACGGGTGCCTTCCGCGGCGGGAGCTTCGGCGGCCGGGGCCTCCGGAGCGGAAGCCGGTGCAGCTGCGGCCGGGGCCACGGCGGATTCCGTAGCCTTTGCCGCAGCCTTTGCGGGGGCCTTGGCAGTGAGTGTTCCGGCACGGTGGGCGGAAATGGCCGAGACCAGGTCCCCCTTGCGCATGCGGGATCCACCCGAGATACCGAGCTGGCTGGCGAGAGCCTGCAGCTGGGCGAGCTTCAGGCCGGCAAGGCCGCTGCTCTTGGCGGTTGCGGCCGGTGATTCGGCAGCAGAAGTTGAGTGTTCCACAGCTGGCGACAGCTCAGTGGTTTCGGTCACGAAGGATCCTTCCCCCTCGACGGCGTCCAGACTGGGAGCTGGGCGCGATGATTTGATCTGGGCTGCAGTTCAGATCTGCAGCCGGGATTTCGGCCTTGCCGGTTGGATTTCGGCCAGCAGGGCCGGATACTGATTCACCTTGCACTGCGCCCATGGCGCAGCGCCGGACTGACGGTTCAGGGGCAGTTGAATGCTGCAGATTCCTGCGACAGACCAAGCAGGCGGCACCGGAATACATTCACAGTCGTAGATCAAATAGCAACTGAATGCAGGAGCAGATCAGATAGGCGGAATTACCGCCGGTGCAGTTCAACCTTAGCACCTTCAACGTCCACTGCGAGCTTCAGGACGCGCCAGCCGATGTCCGGCGTGTTCTCCGCCGTGTAGGCCTTGATGAAGGCGAGGGCCTTGCCTGCCTGGTCTTCACCGTTTGCCAGCACCAGGACGGTGGGCCCGGCACCGGAAACCACGGCCGCGTAGCCCGCTTTGCGGAGTGCGCCGATCAACGCGGCACTGGGCCGCATGGCGTCCGCGCGGTAGCTCTGGTGCAGGTAGTCCTCGGTGCCCGGCAGCAGGAATTCGGGGTTCTGCGTCAGCGCGTGGATCAGCAGCGCCGCCCGGCCGGAGTTCATGGCGGCAGCGTGGTGTCCCACAGATGCCGGCAACAGGGCGCGGGCTGCCTCGGTGGAGAGTTCGTAGTCAGGTACCGCCACGATGGGGATGACGGACGTGGCCACCGTGGCACTGGTGCTGCTGTACTGCTCACTGTCCTGCCATGACAGCGCCAGGCCGCCGAAGATGGCGGGTGCCACGTTGTCCGGATGGCCCTCCAGTTCACTGGTGAGCTGGAGGATCCAATCCTTTCCGCGCTGGTCCCCGGCCGGCACCATGGCATTTGCAGCCGAAACTGCGGCCACCACCGCTGACGCGGATGAGCCCAGCCCCCGGCCGTGCGGGTTGACGTTGTCCGCAACCACCCGCAGTCCGCCGTGCCGGTAGCCCAGCCGCTCGAAGGCCGCGTCCATGGCGCGGACCACCAGGTGGCTGGCATCCCGCGGCAAAGTGTCCGCGCCCTCGCCGCGGAGCTCAAACACGAGTTCATCCGTGTCGAGGCTTTCCACGGTGAGGGTGTCATGCAGGGCCAGAGCGAGCCCCAGGCTGTCGTAGCCCGGACCGAGGTTGGCGCTGGTGGCGGGCACCCGGACGCTGACGCGCTGCCCGGGCTCGATCAGGTGCAGTCCGACAGTGGCCTGCGAGGTGGTGTCCAAGGCTATTTTTCTTCCAGTCCCAGCTCAGCGGCGACAGTAACCACGTCATTCGGTACCTTGACGGGCTGGACTTCGCTGCCGTCTTCCGTGCGCAGGGCCCACTGGGGGTCCTTCAGGCCGTGCCCGGTGACGGTGATGACGATGGTCTTGCCGCTGGGAACCTCGCCGGCGGCGTGCTTCTTGAGCAGGCCCGCCACGCCGGCAGCGGAGCCGGGCTCCACGAACACGCCTTCCCTGGCCGACAGCCAGCGGTGGGCGTTCAGGATTTCCTCGTCGGTGACGGCATCGATGAGTCCACCGGATTCGTCACGTGCCCCTACGGCCCCGTCCCAGGAAGCGGGGTTTCCGATGCGGATGGCCGTGGCGATGGTGTCCGGCTCGGTGATCGGGTGGCCCGCCACGAACGGTGCTGCCCCGGCTGCCTGGAAGCCCCACATGGCGGGCGTCCTGGTGGCGACGGCGGGCAGGGTGCCGGCCGTGTCGGATTCGAAGGGGGCTGAATACTCCTTGTAGCCCTTCCAGTATGCCGTGATGTTGCCGGCATTGCCCACGGGCAGGACGTGGATGTCCGGTGCGTCGCCCAGGGCATCGACCACTTCGAAGGCGCCGGTCTTCTGGCCCTGGATGCGGGCAGGGTTGACGGAGTTGACCAGGAAGACGGGGTACGACTCCCCCAGCTTGCGGGCGATGTCCAGGCAGTTGTCGAAGTTGCCATCCACCTGCAGGAGGGTGGCGCCATGGGCGATCGCCTGGCTCAGCTTGCCCATGGAGATCTTGCCCTCGGGCACCAGGACGGCGCACTTCAGGCCGGCGGCGGTTGCGTAGGCAGCGGCTGAAGCGGACGTGTTGCCGGTGGACGCACACACAACGGCCTTCGCACCGGAGGCTACCGCCGCGGTCATGGCCATGGTCATGCCCCGGTCCTTGAAGGACCCGGTGGGGTTCATCCCCTCCACTTTCAGGTAGACCTCGGAACCGGTGAGTTCTGAGAGCTTCTGCGCGTGGACCAGCGGGGTGCCGCCCTCCCCCAGGGTGATCACCCGGGTGGACTCCGTCACGGGCAGACGGTCAGCGTATTCGCGGATGACGCCGCGCCATTGGTGAGCCACTTAGACTCCTTCTACCCGCAGAACGGATGTAACTGAATTGATGACGTCCAGGCCCTTTACGGCCTGGACGGTGGCTGCAAGGGCAGCCTCTGATGCGCGGTGGGTGACAATCCGCAGTTCGGCCGACTCCACGTTGGATTCCGCATCCCGGTGGATGGTCTGCCGCATGATTTCGATGGAGACGCCGTGCTCGGCGAACAGCTGGGCGATCCGGGCAAGCACACCGGGCTGGTCTGCAACATCCAGGCCGATGTAGTAGCTGGTGGTGGCCGCTTCGATGGGCAGCGCCGGGACGTGGCCGGTGGTGGTTTCCGTGCGCTGGGGTCCGCCCAGGACCAGCCGGCGGGCGGCCGACACGAGATCGCCCATAACGGCAGACGCCGTGGGGGTTCCCCCGGCGCCCTGGCCGTAGAACATCAGCTCGCCGGCGTTTTCCGCTTCGATGAACACGGCGTTGAAGGCACCGCGGACCGCGGCCAGCGGATGTTCGCGCGGCAGGAGGGTGGGGTGGACACGGACGGACACGCCTTCCTCACCATTGGCGTCGGTCAGCTTCTCCGCGATGGCCAGCAGCTTGATCACGAAGCCGGCGTCCTTCGCCGCGGCGATGTCGGCAGCGCTGACGTTGGTGATTCCCTCGCAGTGGACGTTCTCCAGGGCGAAGCGGGTGTGGAAGGAGAGCGAGGCCAGGATGGCGGCCTTGGCGGCGGCGTCGTGGCCTTCGACGTCGGCCGTGGGGTCGGCTTCCGCGTAGCCAAGGCGCTGGGCCTCGGCGAGGGCGTCCGCGAACTGGGCACCGGTGGAATCCATCTGGTCAAGGATGAAGTTGGTGGTGCCGTTGACGATGCCCAGCACCCGGGTGATCCGGTCGCCCGAGAGGCTGTCGCGGATGGGGCGGAGGATGGGAATGGCACCGGCCACGGCAGCTTCGTAGGAGAGCTGGACGTGGGCCTTGTCAGCCTCTTCGTAGAGGGTGGGGCCGTCCTGGGCCAGGAGCGCCTTGTTGCCCGTCACGACGCACGCGCCGTTGCGCAGGGCGGAGAGGATCAGGGTGCGGGCCGGTTCGATGCCGCCCATCAGTTCGATGACCAGGTCGGCGTCCTTGACCAGGGTGTCGGCGTCGGTGGTGAAGAGCTCCTGCGGCAGGTCAACGTCGCGCGGGGCGTTGACGTTGCGCACGGCGATGCCGCTGAGCTGCAGGCGGGCACCTGTCCGGGCGGCAAGGGCATCGGCGTCCTCAAGGAGGATCCGCGCAACCTGGGCCCCAACGTTGCCACAGCCCAGCAGGGCTACTTTCAGCGTTCGCATTTCCGTCATTCAGGCTCCCATGTCGCGGTTCAGCAGGTCTTCTTCGGTTTCCCCGCGGACAATCAGCCGGGAAGATCCGTCGCGCACCGCGACAACGCCCGGCCGGGCCAGATAGTTGTAGTTGCTCGAGAGGGCCCAGCAGTAGGCGCCGGTTCCCGGTACAGCAAGCAGATCACCGGCTGCCACGTCCTCGGGCAGATATACATCTCTAACAACTATGTCGCCGCTCTCGCAATGTTTGCCCACCACGCGGGACAGCTGCGGCGCCGCGCCGGACGTCCGCGAGGCCAGAACGGCCGAATAATCCGCGTCGTACAGCACTGGCCGGGCGTTATCGCTCATGCCACCGTCAACCGAAACATACCGGCGGGGATACGTAACGTTGTTGCCCGCGTCACCGTCCGCGGAAGCCGCAGGGGCATCCACGCGGACCGTCTTCACGGTGCCCACCTCGTAAAGGGTGAACGTGGTGCTGCCCACGATGGCGCGCCCGGGCTCGATGGAGATGCGGGGCGCGTCAATGCCCAGCTCGGCGCAGGTGGAACGCACGACGGCGGCCATCGCCGTGGCGATTTCAGCGGCGGGGCGCGGGGTGTCCACCGGGGTGTAGGCAATCCCGTATCCGCCCCCGAGGTCCAGTTCCGGCAGGGTGATGGAGTATTTTTCCTGCATGGCGGCCAGGAAGCGAAGGAGCTTCTCGGCGGCCAGCGCGAAACCGTCCGGTTCGAAGATCTGCGACCCAATGTGGCAGTGCAGGCCCAGCAGTTCGATGCCGGGATGGGCTGTGGCCGCCGCCACTGCTTCCTCGGCGGCCGAGATCCCGGCCTCGTCAGTGGTGTCGGCTGCCATGGAGAGGCCGAACTTCTGGTCCTCGTGGGCAGTGGCGATGAACTCGTGGGTGTGGGCGTGCACGCCGGGAGTCAGCCGAAGCATGACCTTGGCCTGTTCACCGCGGGCCTCGGCGATGGTGCCCACCCTGTGGAGTTCGGCCAGGCTGTCCACCACGATCCGGCCCAGTCCCATGTCCAGGGCCCGGTGGATTTCGCCGTCGGACTTGTTGTTGCCGTGCAGCGCGACGTCCGCGCCGGGAATTCCGGCCCGGTGGGCCACGGCGAGTTCGCCGCCCGAGGCGGTGTCCAGGCGCAGCCCTTCCTCTTCCACCCAGCGGACCACCGCGGTGCAGAGGAACGACTTTCCGGCGTAGTAGACGTCCACTCCCCCGCAAATATCGGCAAAGGCATCGTTAAAGGCGTCGCTGAATGCCCTGGCCCGGGCACGGAAGTCGTTCTCGCTCATCACGAAAAGCGGGGTGCCGTACTGCCGCTGAAGCTCGCTGACGGGGATGCCGTCAATGCTGAGTTCGCCGTCCCCGTTGCGTGCCACGTCGCGGGCCCACATCGGTTCGTGGAGGGCATTGAGGTCGTCCGGAACCGTGAGCCACTCCGGGGCAAGCGGAGAAGCCTGGGCTGCTGTGTGCGTCACCGGGTCACATCCGTTCCGGCGCCGAAACGCCCAGCAGGTCGAGTCCGTTCGCCAGCACCTGGCTGGTGGCGTCGTTGAGCCACAGACGGGTGCGGTTGAGGTCGGTCACGGGTTCGTCGCCCATGGGGGCAATGCGGCAGGCGTCGTACCAGCGGTGGTAGGCCCCGGCGATGGCCTCAAGGTGCCGTGCCACGCGGTGCGGTTCGCGCAGCTCTGCTGCCTTGGCCACGATGGACGGGTAGCTGCCCAGGTAGGACAGCAGCTCGTTTTCCGTGGCGTGGTCCAGCAGCGAGGCGTCGAACGCGGAACGGTCCACGCCCGCAGCCACGGCATTGCGTGCGGCGCCGCGCGAGCGGGCATGGGCGTACTGCACGTAGAACACCGGGTTCTCGTTGCTGTGCTTCTTCAACAGGTCCGGGTCAAGGGTCAGCGGTGAATCGGCGGGGAACCGGGCCAGCGAGTAGCGGACGGCGTCCTTGCCCAGCCACTCGATCAGGTCCTTGAGTTCGATGATGTTGCCGGCGCGCTTGGACAGCTTGGCACCGTTGACGGACACCAGCTGGCCGATCAGGACCTCGATGTTGACCTCGGGGTCGTCACCGGCAGCGGCGGCAATGGCCTTGAGCCGGTTGATGTAGCCGTGGTGGTCGGCGCCCAGGAGGTAGATCTTCTCGGTGAAGCCGCGGTCCTTTTTGGACAGGTAGTAGGCGGCGTCAGCGGCAAAGTAGGTGGGCTCGCCGTTCGCCCGGACCATCACGCGGTCCTTGTCGTCGCCAAAGTCCGTGGTCCGCAGCCAGACCGCCCCGCCGTCGTCGAACACGTGGCCCTGTTCGCGAAGGCGGGCCACGGCACTTTCAATGGCGCCGGCGTCGTGCAGTTCCTGTTCGGAGAAGAAGACGTCGAACTCGACGCCGAAGTCCGCCAGGGTGGCCTTGATGTCCTTCATCTGCGCTTCATAGGCGGCGGCGCGGATGACCGGCAGGGCCGCCACTTCAGTGAGCTCGCGGATGTCCGGGTGGGCAGTGAGCACTTCGTGGCCCAGGTCCGCGATGTACTGTCCCGGGTAGCCGCCGTCCGGCACGGGAAGGCCGTGCAGCCGGTTGTAGACGGAGGTGGCGAAGGTGTTCATCTGCGAGCCGGCGTCATTGATGTAGTACTCGGCCGTGACGTCGGCCCCGGACGCCCGCAGCACGCGGGCGATGGAATCGCCCAGGGCGGCCCAGCGGGTGTGCCCGATGTGCAGCGGCCCGGTGGGGTTTGCGGACACGAACTCCATGTTGACGGTGTGCCCGGCGAGCGCCGTGTTGGTGCCGTAGTCCCCGCCGGCCTCGACAATGACCTTTGCCAGGGCGCCGGCGGCCGCGGCGTCCACCGTGATGTTCAGGAAGCCAGGGCCGGCGATGTCGACGGCGGAGACGCCGTCGATGGTCTTCAACCGGCTGCTGAGGAGGGTGGCGAATTCGCGCGGGTTGGTACCCGCCTGCTTGGCGAGTTGGAGGGCAATGTTGGTGGCCCAGTCGCCGTGGTCCCGGTTCTTGGGCCGCTCCACGCGCACCTCAGCCGGAATGGCTGACGCCGCAAGGTCAATATCACCGGCGGCGACGGCGTCTTTGAGGCAGGCGGATATGGCGAGGGAAAGTTCTTCGGGAGTCACCCCTCTAGACTACCGGGGGCCAGTGACAGCAAAGAATTTGGCGGCCTGGGCCGCCCTTCCGGCTCCATGGACGGGTGGGCCCGGCTCCGCGGTGAACCATTCCGGCCCATCCGGCGTTGACTAGACCGTAACCACTGCCGCACGGGATTGCGCAAAGACGGCATTGCGCAAAGAGACCGGTACAGCCCCAACAGTGAAACGAGAGCCTTCATGAGACCCTCCACCCCTCAAAGCCCCGCCATATCCAGCGCCGCGCTCCGCAAGGGTATCTTCGCCGGCCTTGCAGGCCTGTCCCTCGCAGGAACCGTGGCCGGCTGTGCACCATCCACGGCGGACAGCACCCCGGGCGCTGCGGGAAGCCCGTCCACTCCTTCTGCGGGTTCTTCCGCCCTGGCCGGCAGCGGCGGCAATTACAGAGACGGCACCTACAGCGCGGACGGGAACTACGTGTCACCCAACGGCACGGAAACGGTGGGCGTTCAGCTGACGCTCGCGGCGGGAAAGGTCACGGACGTGCAGATCACCCAGCACCCGTCCAATCCGAACACCCGCAAGTTCCAGGGCCAGTTCGCCGGTGGCATCGCTGCCCAGGTGGTGGGCAGGAACATCGATGAACTGAACGTTTCCAAGGTTGCAGGCTCCTCCCTGACCAGCGGAGGCTTCAACCAGGCCGTGGACAAGATCAAGGCGGAGGCGCAGTAGGCGGTGTCCGTCACGGACTGGGATCACTTCCTGTTCCAGGGGATCGGAACCGGCTGGGACATCACCACTCCCCTGCCGTTGCCCGCGTCCCTGCGCGCACGCGTGCTTAACACGGTTGAGAAGTTCGACGCCGACTGGTCCCGTTTCCGGGCCGACTCGCTGGTGTCGGACCTGGCACGGGAGCCGGGGCGTTATCAGTTTCCGGACGAGGCTGCTCCGCTGGGCGAGCTTTACAGCCTGCTCTACCGGGTGACCGGCGGCGCCATGACGCCGCTGATTGGCGGCAGCCTGGAGCGCCTGGGGTATGACGCAGCGTATTCGCTCCGGCCGGCCGGTCCGCCGCTGCCTGCGCCGGCCTGGGAATCGGTGCTCACGTGGTCCGGAACCGTCCTGACGGCCAGCGCCCCCGTGCTGCTGGACATCGGCGCCGCAGGCAAGGGCCTGCTGGTGGACCTCCTGGCCGCGGACCTGGCGGCCGCCGGCATCGGCGCCTTCGTCATCGACGCCAGTGGCGACCTGCTGGCCCGCGGGGCAGGACCCGTCAGCGTGGCGCTTGAACACCCCTACAACCCTGCACAGGCGATTGGGATGATCTACCTGGACGGTCGCGCCCTGTGTGCGTCGGCTGCCAACCGCCGCGCCTGGGGGGACGGACTCCACCACGTCCTGGACGGGACCACCGGGCAGCCGGTGCGGACCGCCGTCGCCACCTGGGCCTTGGCGGGGACTGCCATGGTGGCCGACGCACTCGCCACGGCCCTGTTCTTTGTTCCCGGCGCCACGCTTCAGGAAAGCTTTGATTTTTCGTGGCTGACCGTCTTTTCCGACGGCAGCGCCGCCTACTCCGCCGAATTCGAAGGGATGCTGTTCTCATGAGTCCCGTGGAAACACCGCACCCCCCGGCGCCGTCCCTGGCCGGCCGGATGGGGACCGCCGTGGGCAGGTTCACCATGTACCGGGTTGTCCTAACAGTCCTGGCGGTCCTGGCCGCCTACAGCATCCTGCTCAACATCCTGGGCTGGCTGACGTTCGGTATCCCGGAAATGCTCGCGCACCTGGCGCTGTGCCTGGGCTTGACCTACGCCTCCAACCGGGCGCTGGCGGCGCTTTTCCGGGTCAACCCCCACACGGAGTCCTCCCTCATCACGGGGCTGCTGCTGTATTTCCTGTTCTGGCCGTCCCTGCAGCCGCTGGACCTGGCCGGGGTGGCACTGGCATGCGTCCTGGCCTCCGCCTCCAAATATGCCTTGGCGTGGCGCGGCCGGCACATCTTCAATCCTGCCGCCGCCGGCGCCTTCGCCACCGGCCTCACCGGGCTGAATATCGCTACGTGGTGGGCGGCAACTCCTGCCATGCTGTGGCTGCTGGTGCCGGGCGTGCTGCTGGTCCTGTACCGGACCCGCAAAGTGCTGATGGCATCCATGTTCACGCTGGTGGCCACCGCCATCATCACCCTTGAACTGCTTCGATCGGGCATGACGGCGGGCATGGGCATCTACCAGGCCCTGGCGCAGCGGCCGGTCCTGTTCTTCGTGGGATTCATGCTGACCGAGCCCCTGACCCTGCCGCCCCGCCGCAGGCACCAGCTGGCGCTGGCCGCCGTGGTGGGAGTGCTCTTCGCCGTCCCCTGGAACCTGGGCCTGTTCGCCAACTCGCCCGAGGCAGCCCTGCTGGCAGGCAACCTGCTGGCCTTCCTGGCAGGGCAGCGCGGGGCCGTGAAGCTCCGGTTCACCGGCACCCGGCAGCTGACGCCCGCCACCACCGAGTTCACGTTCAACCCGGCCCGGCCGGTGCGCTTCCTTCCGGGCCAGTACATGGAACTGGACCTGCCGCACGCCAGGCCGGACGGCAAGGGCCGACGCCGGGTGTTCAGCCTGACAAGCCCACCGCGGGAGCGGCTGGTGAAGTTCGCCGTGCGGACGGCCGGTCCCTTGTCTGCGGCAAAGGAGGCGCTGCTGGCCCTGCGGCCGGGCGACGAAGTGGCAGCCACGGCGGTGGGCGGCGACTTTGTCCTGCCGCGCGATCCGCACCGGCCGGTCTTGCTCATCGCGGCGGGAATCGGCATCACGCCCTTCGTTTCATACCTGTCCTCCGGGGGCCTGCGGGAGCGGGACGCCGTGCTCCTGCTCCTGGCCCAAAGCGCAGGGGAAGTGGCCTACGCGGAGGAACTCCGGGACGCCGGCATCCGGGTGCTGGTGCGGTTGGCGGACGGTTCCCGGCCGCCCTCCGGCCTGGCCTCCGCTGCCGCAAACACCGGCCCGGGAGCCCGGCTGGACGGAGGGGCCCTTGCGGCGCTCGTGCCGGACATCGCCGCCCGTGACGTCTATGTTTCGGGGTCCCCGGCAAGCGTTGCATCGCTCCGCCGGGCGGCGAAGAGCGCCGGTGCCCGCCGGGTCCGGACGGACTCCTTCGCCGGCTATTGAAACCGCTTCTTTGCCTGTCCATTCCTGGCCTTGGTGTCGGTTTTCCCTTGCGGGCCACCTTCCTGCTAAGCTCTAGGACGTCCCGCCGGGAACGGCAGGAAATACGGATTGCCCTCGTAGCTCAGGGGATAGAGCGTCTGCCTCCGGAGCAGAAGGTCGTAGGTTCGAATCCTATCGAGGGCACAGAAAACCCCCGCCGCTTCACTGAAGCGGCGGGGGTTCTTTCGTTTTCCGGCCTTTCCTGCTGCGCTGCGGAAGCCGCAGGATCAGAAATGCAGGGCAACCTCGTCAAGCGTGGCCAGGGTCAGCACGGCTTCCTCGACAGTTTCATGGTCTTCCAGCTCACGCTCGATCCGGCGCAGGACCACCGCCACTTCATGTTCGGGATGGTCCCCCTGCAGGTCCACGGCCGCAACCAGGTACAGCTTGCGGGGACCGACGAATTCCAGGTGCAGGTACGTGAGCCGCGCGATCTCGGGGTGCGCCAGCACCCGTTGCGCCATGGACCGTTCAATGTCGGGGGTGACGCCCTGGCCCACCAGGAAGCGCCTGTTGCGGTCGATCAGGACGACGGCGACGACGGCCAGCAGCACGCCGACCGCGATCGAACCGATTGCATCGGGCAACGGCGATCCGGTGACCTGGTGCAGGAACACGCCCACGAAGGCTATGACAAGGCCGATCAGCGCGGCAGCGTCCTCGGCGAAGACGGCGCGCAGGGTGGGATCGGAGCTGATGAGCACCTGCTCCATCGTGTGCCGGTCCAGCTCATGGGCCGCCTTCCTGGTCTGCCGGAAAGCCTGGACAAAGGAGATGCCTTCGAAGACGAAAGACACCGCCAGGACCACATAGGCCACCATGAAATCTGCGGCCGGCTCCGGCTCGATGATCTCCTGGATGCCATGCATGATGGACACCACCGCGCCGGCGGTAAAGAGTCCGAACGCGGCGAACATGGACCACACGTAGGCTTCACGGCCGTAGCCCATGGGATGGCTCTTGTCCCTGGGCCTGCCTGAACGGCGCTCGGCGAAGAACAGGAACACCTGGTTTCCTGTGTCCGCCCAGGAGTGGGCTGCCTCCGCTGCCATGGAGGCCGAGCCCGAAAGGACTGCGGCCACCGACTTCGCCACCGCCACGAGCGTATTGGCTACGAAGGCGATGATGACCGTGAGGAGGGTGGAGCCGGGCTTGTTGTGCTTTTCGGTGTCAGCCATGCGCCTACCGTACCCATCCGGGCCTGCTGCAGCACCCGGAAGCCAACCGAATTCGCGGCGGCCGCCTGCAGTCAATTGTCGGAGGCTCCTCTTAGGCTGAAACCACCTAGCTGAGGGAGTACGCCATGCAAGTTCAGTTCTGTTCCATCGTTCCGCCCTACCTGTTGCGCCGGCTGGCCCAACAGGACGCACCGGGATTCTCTTCGGCGGCAAGCGCGGCCCGGAAGGCCCTTGGCCACATCGAATCATTCCAGGCAGCACGTGCACAGGCCGTCCCGGTCCTCCCGCCCGGGCTGCGCCAGGTCAAGCCGGGCCCGGTGGACCGCACCATCTACGATGCCGGCGGCGAAGAAACGCTCCCGGGCAGGCTGGTCCGGGAAGAAGGCGCGCGCGCCACCGGCGACGCCGCCACCGATGAAGCCTACGACGGCCTGGGTCACACGCACCGGCTGTATGCCGACGCCTTCGGCCGGGATTCGGTTGACGGACGCGGCATGAAGCTCGATGCCACGGTGCACTTCGGCAACCTGTACGACAACGCTTTCTGGAACGGCACCCAGATGGTGTTCGGTGACGGCGACGGCGACGTCTTTGACCGGTTCACCAAGTCCCTCAGCGTTATTGGACACGAACTGGCGCACGGGGTCACCCAGTACTCGGCCGGGCTTGCGTACCGGAACCAGGCGGGCGCCCTTAATGAGTCGATGTCAGATGTCTTCGGCGCCCTCGTTGAGCAGTACGTCAAGAACCAGTCCGCTGCCCAGGCCAGCTGGCTGATCGGTGAAGGCCTCTTTACATCCAAGGTCCAGGGGCAGGCCCTTCGGTCCATGAAGGCGCCCGGAACGGCGTACGACGACGACGTGCTGGGCAAGGACCCGCAACCCGACTCCATGGACTCGTATGTCCGGACCAGCGCAGACAACGGCGGTGTCCACATCAACTCCGGCATCCCCAACCGCGCGTTCTACCTGGTGGCGGACGCCCTCGGCGGCAACGCCTGGGAGGCGCCCGGCCGCATCTGGTACGAGACCCTTACCAGCGGTTCGATGCCGCCGGCCGCAACCTTCACCGTCTTTGCCCGCGCCACGGCACGGGCCGCCGCGGACCTGTTCGGTTCGGGGTCCAAAGAGCATGACGCCGTAACGGGGGCGTGGGAAACTGTGAAGGTCAAGGTTTAACCACCCCGGCTGACCGTCACTGGCCGCCGGGCCGCAGGGAAGCCCAGGGGCCAGGCCATGAAGATCAAGGTGGAACGGAGCGGCGGGATAGCTGCGGTTACGCGGGTGTGGACGGTCGATGCGCAATCGGACAGCGACCTCAGCCAATGGCAGCCCCTGGTCGAGGCCTGCCCGTGGGATTCGGTACCCAAGACGCCAAGGGCAGCTGCCGAGCAATTTGCGGAAGCCCAACCGGACAGGTTCATCTACTCGATCCGGGCAGGGCAACGCAGGGCAGCACTTCCCGAGCAGGCCGTCACCGGACCCTGGCGGATTCTTGTGGACAGCGCACGGGAAGCGGCCGAGGAACTCCGCGACCAGGAACGCCGCGACGAGCCCGCCCCGGGCTAGGGTGCAAAGGGTGCTACCCCGCCACAGCCAGTTGGCCGCGGAAAGCGCGGCGGTATGACTGCGGGCTGGTGTCCAGGACCTTGGCGAAGTGGTGCCGCAGCAGGACAGGGTGCCCGAAGCCGGACTCCCTGGCGATTTCTTCGATGTTCAGGTCCGTGGACTCAAGGAGTTCCTGGGCCCGGAGCACCCGCTGTGAATTGAGCCAGGCGGCAGGCGTCGCTCCGGTCTCGGACCGGAAGCGCCGGGCGAACGTCCTGGCCGACAGGTGCACGCGTGCCGCCAGTTCGCTTACCGTGTGCTCGCGGTCCAGGTTCTCCACCATCCAGCGCAGCAGCTCCTCCATGGGAGCTGAGCCGCAGGCCGGCATTGGCCGGTCAATGAACTGCGCCTGGCCGCCGTCGCGGTGCGGAGGAACCACCATGTCCCTGGCGATCGCGGCGGCCACCTTGGCCCCGAGTTCGACCCGCACAAGGTGGAGGCAGGCATCGATCCCGGCGGCGGTCCCTGCGGACGTAATGATGTTGCCGTCCTGCACGTAGAGTACGTTTTCGTCCACCTGCACGCCGGGATTTTCGGCAGCCAGTTGGCCGGAGTAGTGCCAGTGCGTGGTGCAGCGGCGCCCATCCAGCAATCCGGCGCGGGCCAAGGCAAAAGCGCCCGAGCAGATGGACATCACCCATGCCCCCCTTGCATCAGCAGCCCTCAGCGCCTCGACTACGGATTCATGCAACTCGTCGCCCCTCCCGTAGGGGGCCATGATGACCAGGTCCGCATCTTCGGTGGCTTCAAGTCCCAGGCCCACGTTGAGGGTCAGGCCTGACTTCAACCGGACGTCGCCAGGCTCCGGCGTGCAGACGCGGAAGTCGAAGGCCGGGACGCCGCTTCCCCGGCCGGATCTGTCGATGCCGAATACCTCGCAGGCAGTGCCGAACTCGAACATCGAGAAGTTGGGAACCACGATGACGGCCACTGATTTGAGCATGCTTCCATTGTGGCAGGAATTATGTCTTTTTGGGCATTTCTGCCACTTTTTCCCTGTTGCAGGATGGAGAAGCATGGAGGCATGGAAATCCTCATAACCCTCCTCATCCTCCTGATCCTCCTCGTGGCCGCAGCAACCATTTCAGCGCTTTTGCGTGATGGCCGGGGGCACACGCCTCCTGCTGAATCCCACGAAGCCTGGTCCGCCCTGGACCTCCCAAGCATCAACTACACGCTCCGCGTTTTCTAGGGCAGAACCAAAGGCGCCGGACACCTGCCGGCAGTACAAACGGGAAGCCGGGGCTCCCGCAGTAGACTGTCTGCAGCCATGACTTTTCATATCTCCTATCCCGCCGAGCTGCCGGTTTCCGAGCGCCGCGAGGACTTGATGGCCGCGATCGCGGCCAACCAGGTGACCATCATCGCCGGCGAGACCGGCTCCGGAAAGACCACCCAGATCCCCAAGATGTGCCTGGAACTTGGCCTGGGCGAGAAGGGACTGATCGGCCACACGCAGCCCCGGCGGCTGGCAGCCCGGACCGTGGCCGAGCGCATTGCGGAAGAGCTTGGCGTGGACATCGGCCAGGAGGTGGGCTTCCAGGTCCGTTTCACCGGTGAGGTAAGCAAGGCAACCAAGGTCAAGCTGATGACCGACGGCATCCTGCTTGCCGAGATCCAGCGGGACAGACTGCTGCGCAGGTACAGCACCATCATCATTGACGAGGCACACGAACGAAGCCTCAACATCGACTTCATCCTGGGCTACCTCAAGCGGATCCTGCCGCAGCGGCCGGACCTGAAGGTGATCATCACCTCAGCCACCATCGACCCGGAACGGTTCGCCCACCACTTCGGGACCCCGGTACAACCCGCTCCCATCGTCGAAGTCTCCGGCCGGACCTATCCGGTGGAAATCCGCTACCGGCCGCTGTCCCAGCCCAAGGCCGACGACGACGACCCCTCGGACGATGAACTCGAGGAGGACCGCGATCCCCTGGATGCCGTCTGCGATGCGGTGGACGAGCTCGCGGCGGAAGCGCCCGGTGACATCCTGGTCTTCTTCTCCGGCGAGCGGGAGATCCGCGACGCCGCGGACGCACTCCAGGCCCGGATCCAGTCCAACCGAAGGCTGTCCAACACCGAGATCCTTCCCCTGTTCGCGCGCCTGAGCCTGCAGGAGCAGCACAAGGTATTCCACCCCGGCAGCAAGCGCCGGATCGTGCTTGCCACCAACGTGGCGGAAACGTCACTCACGGTGCCGGGCATCAAGTACGTCATCGACACGGGCACGGCCCGCATCTCCCGGTATTCGCACCGCACCAAGGTCCAGCGCCTGCCCATCGAACGCGTCTCGCAGGCATCGGCCAACCAGCGCTCCGGCCGCTGCGGCCGGGTGTCTGACGGCATCGCCATCCGGCTCTACTCGGAGGAGGACTACGAGTCCCGGCCCCGGTTCACGGATCCGGAGATCCTGCGCACCAACCTCGCCGCCGTCATCCTCCAGATGACCGCCATGGGCGTGGCAAAGGGCCCCAAGGACGTTGAGGAGTTCCCCTTTGTCGAGCCGCCGGAAACGCGGGCCATCAACGACGGCGTTACCCTCCTTCGCGAGCTCGGCGCCCTGGCTCCCCCACGCCCGCAAGACAACGGCGGTAAGCCCGGGGCAGGCGGCGGCCTCACCGCCGTCGGACAGAAACTCGCCCAGCTGCCCGTCGATCCCCGCCTGGGCCGAATGATCGTGGAGGCCGGAAAACGCGGCTGCGTCCGCGAAGTCATGGTCCTGGCGGCCGCGCTGACCATTCAGGACCCCCGCGAACGGCCCACAGACAAGCAGCAGCTGGCCGCGGAAAAGCACAACCGCTTCCGGGACGAAAACTCGGACTTCACCGGCTACCTCAACCTCTGGAACTACCTGCAGGAGAAACAGCAGGAACTGTCCTCGTCGGCCTTCCGCCGGTTGTGCCGGGCCGAATTCATCAACTACCTGCGGGTTCGCGAGTGGCAGGACCTCTTCGCGCAGTTGCGCCAGCTTGCGCGGCCGCTGGGGATCGCCCTGGACAACAAGCGCCTGGCCGATCCCGTGGGCAACCATGACGGGATCCACATCAGCCTGCTGTCCGGGCTTCTGAGCCACATCGGAATCCTGGATGAGCGCAAGCGCGAGTATGCAGGTGCCCGCGGCAGCCGGTTCGCGATCTTCCCCGGATCCGCGCTGTTCAAGAAATCCCCCACGTTCGTCATGGCAGCGGAGCTGGTGGAAACCAGCCGCCTGTGGGCCAGGGTGGCGGCCAAATTCGATCCCCTGTGGGCCGAGCAGGTGGCACCGGACCTGGTGAAGCGCACCTACAGTGAACCGCACTGGTCCACGCGGCAGGGCGCGGTCATGGCCTACGAAAAAGTCACCCTTTATGGCGTTCCCATCATTGCCCAGCGGCGGATTAACTACGGCAGGGTGGATCCGGTCGTGGCCCGGGAGCTGTTCATCCGGCATGCCCTGGTGGAGGGTGACTGGAAGACCCACCACAAGTTCTTCCACCGCAACCGGGCGCTCCTGCATGAGGTGGAGGAACTCGAGGCACGCATGCGCCGCCGCGACCTGTTGGTGGATGACGAGACGCTGTTCGAGTTCTATGACGCCAGGATCGGCCCCGACGTGGTTTCCGAACGGCACTTCGATAAATGGTGGAAGGATGCCCGCCGGGAGAATCCGGACCTCCTGGACTACGACAAATCGCTGCTCCTCAGTGACGACGCCGATGACCTGGATGAATCGGCCTACCCCAAGACCTGGTTGCACAAGGGCTTCGAGCTTCCGCTGACGTACGAGTTCCACCCCGTGGCTCCTGGTTCACCGCCCAACCCGTCCGACGGCGTCACGGCCGAAGTTCCCGTCCTGTTCCTCAACCAGCTGGACGATGCCCCGTTCCGCTGGCTGATCCCCGGCCAGCGCGTGGAGCTGGTGACCGCGTTGATCAAGTCGCTGCCCAAGCAGGTCCGCAAGAACTTCGTTCCTGCCCCCGATGTTGCCCGGCAGGCGGTGGCGGTCCTCGAAGCGGACTTCGATCCTGCCCGGGATGAGCTGGAGCCGTCGCTGGAACTCGCGCTGCGGCGGATCCGCGGCGCCATCATCCCGCCCGGTTCCTGGAACTGGGACGCCGTGCCTGCGCACCTGCGCGTGAGTTTCAAGGTGGTGGACAGCGGCGGCAAGGTGCTGGGCGAAGGAAAGGACCTGGCCGAACTGCAGGAGAGGCTGGCTCCTGCCACCCGGCGCGCGATTGCAGACTCGCTCGGCGCCACACCGGCCTCCACTGCGCCCGGCGCCGGCGGCAAGGCCCAGCAGCGCAGGAACGGCAAGGCGTCCGACGCCGGAGCAGCCACACGCCCGCAGGCTGCCGGGGTGCCGGGAACCTCCGCCGCGGCCGGGTTCGTGGAGCAGGAAGGCCTGACGGAATGGAGTTTCGGCACCATCGAACGCCAGGTGAGCAGCATGGTCAAAGGCCACACCGTCACCGGGTACCCGGCCCTGGTGGACCAGGGAACCTCAGTGTCGCTGCGGGTCTTCCAGACGCAGGAGGAACAGCTCGACGCGATGCGCGGCGGCGTGATCCGCCTGCTTGCCCTGCGGGTTCCGGCGCCGGACCGCTACGTCCTGGAGCACCTGAGCAACACGGAAAAGCTGACCTTCAGCCAGAACCCGCACGGCTCGGTATCCGCCCTCATCGCGGACTGCGCGCTGGCGGCCATCGACAAGCTCACGCCCGCGGACCTTCCCTGGGACCGGAAGGCCTTTGACCAGCTGTATGAGCTGGTGCGTGCCGAACTGATCGACACCGTCTTCACGGTCACCGCCGTGGTGGAGCGCATCCTGGCCAGCACCCGCCGGATCGAGAAGCAGCTCAAGGGCACCACCAGCCTGGCCCTGATCAGCGCGCTCAACGACGTCAAGAGCCAACTGGAACAACTGGTGTATCCCGGTTTTGTGGCACGCACGGGCTACGCACAGCTCAGCCAGATGCCCCGGTACCTGGCGGCCATCGAGAAGCGGCTGGAGCGGCTGCCCGGCAACGTCCAGCGCGACGCCCTTAACATGGCTGTCGTCCAGCGGCTTGAGGACGACTACGACGATGCCGTCTCGGCGCTGCTGCCCGGACGGCGGGCAGGACGCGAGTTAACCCAGGTGCGCTGGATGATCGAGGAACTTCGGGTAAGCCTGTTCGCCGTCGAGCTCGGCACCGCGTATTCAGTGTCTGAGAAGCGGATCCGCGCCGTGCTCAACAAAGCACTGGCCCCCGCCTAGCGGCGGCCAGCCACCAAGGAGAGGAATCCAATGAAGCTCACGCTTGCCCAGGGCCCGGCAGGGACAGAGATTGCAGGGCTCGGCCACGCCCAGCCCGCGCGCATCATGGACAACCATGAGCTCGAGGGCATGATGGACACCAACGACGAGTGGATCCGCCAGCGCACCGGCATCGTCACAAGGCACATCGCCGGCGAGGGCGAGACAGTGGTGGACCTCGCGGTTCCGGCGGCACGGATGGCCCTGGCCGATTCGGGCGTCGCGGCCGCGGACGTCGACCTCGTGGTGGTGGCCACCACCACGGCCGCCGAACGTTCCCCCAACACCGCGGGCCGGGTGGCCGAGGCGCTGGGCCTGGGACGGGACGGCCGGGGACCGGCCATCCTGGACGTCAATACGGCCTGTTCGGGCTTTGAGTACGCCCTCGGCGTGGCCGACCAGGCCATCCGCAGCGGCAGCGCCTCCCACGCGATCGTCGTTGGCGCGGAAACCCTCTCAGCCGTGACCGACTGGACGGACCGCGCGACGGCGGTGCTCACCGCGGACGGCGCCGGCGCCGCCGTCGTGCGTCCGTCGGAGACGCCCCGCATTGGCCCGGTGGTGTGGGGGTCCGAGGGCGGCATGGCCGATGCTGTCCGGATCTCCCCGCCGTCGGGCAGGTTTTCGCAGAACGGCCGCGAGGTGCTGCGGTGGGCCCTGACCAAAGCGCCGGAGCGTGCCCGCGAGACGGTGGCCAGGGCGGGGCTGGCAATGGACGACATCCAGGTCCTTGCCGCGCACCAGGCCAACCTCCGCATCATCGAACCGCTGGCCGAGGCTCTGGGGCTGTCGGACCGGATTGTCATCACCGACGTCACCGAGTCCGGGAACACGTCCGCTGCCAGCGTGCCGCTGGGGCTGAGCAAATGGTGGCACTCCGGAAGGATCCCGGCGGACGTCCCCGCACTGCTTTTCGGCTTCGGCGGCGGCTTCACCTATGCGGGCATGGTGGCGATGACGCCGCGCCGGGACTGATCTCCCTGCCAGCCTTCCCCGCGTCCTACCTGCCGGGCACGAACTCCCCGTACCCGGCGGCCCGGAGGCCGTCGCGCAGTTTCTCCGCGTTGGCGTCCAGGACTGCGGGGTCCGGGTTCTGGTCCGCCGATCCGAAGTCGAAGTCGGCCATGCTTTGCGATGGCCACACGTGGACGTGCAGGTGGTTGATTTCGTAGCCCGCCACGATAAGGCCCGCCCGGCGTGCCCCGAAAATGTCCACCTGGACGGCACCGATGCGCCGTGCCACTTCCATGACCTTGGCCAGTGTTTCCGGCGACGCGTCCGTCCAGCGGTCCACTTCTTCGGTGGGAACCACCAGCGTGTGGCCGTCCGCGAGCGGGCCGGTGGTCAGGAACGCCGAAACGTCGTCCTCCCGCCACACAAACCGGCCGGGAATCTCACCCTTGATGATCTTCGTGAACAGTGTGCTCATGCGTCTGCCTCCTCAGCGGCTGCCTGCAGCGTGCCGGTATCCAGCACGAACCGGTACTTAACGTCTCCTGCGACCATCCGGTCGTAAGCTTCATTCAGCTGGGCGGCGGTCACCCTCTCAATGTCGGCCACCACGCCGTGTTCAGCGCAGAAATCCAGCATCTCCTGGGTCTCGGCAATCCCGCCGATCAAGGACCCTGCATAGGCGATCCGGCGCCGGATCAGAGCACCCGGGTTGACCGGCGGCATCGCCTCGGAGGGCAGTCCCAGCTGGAACAATGCCCCGTCCACGCGCAGGGTGCGGAAGAAGGGGTTCAGGTCGTGCGGGGCGGCAACGGTATCGATGATGAGGTCCACCGTGCGGTTCGCGGCCGCCATCGCCTCCCCGTCCCGGGACAGGACAACCTCGTCCGCGCCAAGCTCCAGCGCGGCCGCCACCTTGGACTCTGACGTGGTGAATACCACCACCTTCGCCCCCATCGCCTTTGCCAGCTTGACGGCCATGTGGCCGAGCCCGCCCAGCCCGACGACGCCCACCACGTCCCCTTCCCCGACGTCGAAGTGCCGCAACGGCGAGAACGTGGTGACGCCGGCGCACAGCAGGGGCGCGACGGCGGCCGGGTCCAGCGACGCCGGGACACGCAGGACGTACCGGCGGTCCACCACGATGGACGAGGAATACCCGCCCTGGGTGATTGCGTCACCGTTCCGCCGGTCCTTGGCACCGTAAGTGCCGGTCATCCCGTTTTCGCAGTACTGCTCAAGGCCGTCAAGGCAACTGTCGCACTCGCGGCAGGAGTCCACCATGCAGCCCACGCCCACCCGGTCGCCTATGGCGAAGTCGGTAACGTCCGCGCCGATCCTGCTGACGGTTCCCACGATTTCGTGGCCGGGAACCAGGGGGTACGCCTGGCCGCCCCATTCTCCGCGGGTTGCGTGCACGTCGGAGTGGCAGAGCCCGCAGAACTCGATGGCGATCTCCACGTCGTCCGGCTTGGGCGCGCGCCGGGCCACGGTCAGCGGCACCAGTCCGCTCTCCCGGGAGACCGCACCCCAGGCGCCGGCAAGCGACCCGGCTTCAGCGGCGGGGGCAGCATCAGATACGGGATCCAGAGGGTTGGAGGGGTCGTTGGGTTGGGCTGGATCTATGGGTTTTGCTAGGGGCGGTGGTACCGGGCGTCCTGGTGTCATAGTGCGACGCTACCCCCGCCGCCTGCGGAGTTTCCAGCCGGCCTTCCGCCCTCCCGGACCTCCGTTCCGCCGCCCCCGGGTTCCGGACCCACGGCCACCGGCAGCCCGGGCCGGTTGGACCACTCCGAAAAGGAGCCTGGGTACAGGGCTGCCGGAAACCCGGCGAGTTCCAGTGCAGCCACCTCGTGGGCGGCCGTGACGCCGGACCCGCAATAGACGGCCACCGGGAGGCCTGCCACCACGCCAAGGGATTCAAACCTCCGCCGCAGTTCTTCCCGCGGCAGGAACCGCCCGGCGTCGTCCACGTTCCCGGTGGTGGGGGCGCTCACCGCTCCCGGAATGTGTCCGGCACGGGGATCAACCGGTTCGACCTCGCCCCGGTACCTCTCCCCTGCCCTGGCATCGAACAGCAGCCCATCCCTCGGCCAGGCTGCGGCAGCACCGGCGTCGACCACTGGCATCTGCCCGCTGCCCAGCTCCACGTCGCCGCGCGCGGGATGGACCGGGCCCGGTTCGAGGGGCAGGCCGGCGGCACGCCAGGCGGCCAGGCCGCCGTCGAGCAGGTACACCTCATTGAGGCCGGCATCGCGGAGCATCCACCACACCCTTGCGGCCGCCATGTTCGCGCTGTCATCGTAGGCGACCACGACGTCGCCCTTCCTGATGCCCCAGCGCCGGGCCGACTCCTGGAACTGTCCGGAGGAGGGCAGGGGGTGCCGTCCCCGGTCCGGAACCGCCGGGTCGGACAGCTCGGAGGCCAGGTCCACGAAGACGGCACCCGGCAGGTGCCCTGCGAGATAGTGTTCGTGGCCGTGCGGATCGCCCAGGACCCAGCGCACGTCCAGCAGCACCGTCCGGCGCCCGGCGCCGAGCCTGGCCTGGAGGGCGGCAACGTCCAACAACGGTTTCATCGGTGCTCCTTCTGCAGCGTGCTGACGGCGGACGCGGGACATCCTGCCTGGACGGCCGCCGGTCCCACTCTAGACGGGGAGTTCCCGGCCCGCGGGTAGGCTGGACTGGTGACGATCGAGGGCAGCACCGGCAGGAACGATGGCGGAACGGACCGGGACTGGGCCGACCAGGCCATCCGCACCATCACCGCCGAAAACAACCGTTCCGCGGACACGCACCTGTACTCCGTGCCGCTGCCGGAACAGTGGGGCATCCGGCTGTACCTCAAGGACGAGTCCACGCACCGCTCCGGCAGCCTGAAGCACCGGCTGGCCAGGTCCCTGTTCCTGTTCGGGCTGGTCAACGGCTGGATCCGGGCGGACACCACCATCGTGGAGGCCTCAAGCGGCAGCACCGCGGTCTCGGAGGCCTACTTCGCCCAGTTGCTGGGTTTGCCCTTTGTCGCCGTGATGGCCCGCACCACCAGCCCGGAAAAGATCGCGCTGATCGAAAAGTTCGGCGGCTCCTGCCTGCTGGTGGAGAACGCCACGGATGTGTATTCGACAGCCGAAGAAGTAGCCGCCACCTGCAACGGGCATTACATGGACCAGTTCACGTTCGCGGAGCGGGCCACCGACTGGCGCGGGAACAACAACATCGCCGAATCGATCTTCGGGCAGCTCAGCCTGGAGCCGCATCCGGTGCCGGAGTGGATCGTGGTTGGCGCCGGTACGGGCGGAACCAGCGCCACGATCGGCCGGTATCTGCGCTACCACAGCCATCCCACACGGTTGCTGGTGGTGGACCCGGAGAACTCGGCCTTCTATCCAGGCTGGCTGGGGGAAACAGCCGGACGGCCCACCGGCCTGCCCTCGCGCATCGAAGGCATTGGCCGGGCCCGGATGGAGCCGAGCTTCATCCCTACGGTGATCGACCGGATGGTCCAGGTGCCGGATGCCGCCTCGGTGGCAGCAATGCGGCACCTGAACTCATTCGCCGGCCTGCATGCAGGTCCCTCCACCGGAACCAACCTGTGGGGAGTCTGGCAGACGGTGGCCCAGATGCTGTCCGAGGGCCGCAAGGGCAGCATCGTGTCGTTGATGTGCGACGGCGGCGAACGGTATGCGGGCAACTACTGGAACCAGGACTGGCTGGCTTCCCAGGGGCTGGATCCGGCGCCCCACGAGGCCGTGATTTCGCGCTTCCTGGACACCGGGGAGTGGACCGGCGCGCCGGCCTAAACCTCCACGGACTCGCGGGCGGCCAGGTGCCTGTATTCGGTGCCGTACTTGGCGCCGATCCGCTTGACATGGCCTTCAACGATGCCCAGGCCGTTGTCGTTGAGCAGGCCGTCATGGATCTGGAAGGCGCGCGGCGCCCGCACACCGATGACGAAGTCCACAACCTCGGCGGACTTGCTCCACGGCGCGTGCAGCGGGACCAGGAGCGTCTGGACCTGGATTCCGTCCGGGATGATGAACGAGTCCCCCGGGTGGTACACGTTTCCGTCTACCAGGAAACCGATGTTGGCAACCACCGGGATCTGCGGGTGGATCAGGGCGTGCTGGCCGCCGAAGCTGCGGATGTCGAAGCCGGCGGCCTGGAAGGATTGGCCGGGTTCCACCGTATGGATGCGGTCTGCCGCGGCGGCGGCTTCCCGGCGCAGTTGCCCGGCCACGCCCCCGGGGGCATACAGCGCCAGGCCCGGATCTCCTTCGAGTGCGGCCACCACGGCCTTGCTGTCAAGATGGTCTGCGTGTTCGTGGGTCACCAGGACTGCTTGCGCCCCTGACAGCGCCTCGGCTGATTCGGAGAAGGTGCCGGGGTCCAGTACCAGGATGCGGCCTTCCTTCTCGAGCCGGATACAGGCGTGGGTGTACTTGGTCAGCTTCATAGCGCCAGCCTAGGGTCCGCCCCGGAAGCCTGTCCACGGACCCTGTCCTGCACTCCGGCCCATGAAGCTCCGGCTGGTAATCTTGGTGTTTGCCCCCCCACGGAAGCGAGTTCGTCCATGCCGATCGGCGTCAAGGCTGATTCCGCCGCCCCATCCCCGGCAGGAGGCGGCAGGGAACAGCGCGTTACCAAGCAGCGCAAGGCCGTCAGTGCGGCCCTGGACCACCTGGACGACTTCGTCAGCACGCAGGAGCTGTACCGCATCCTGCAGAACCAGGGCGTGTCCGTGTCATTGGCCACTGCCTACCGGATCCTGCAGTCACTCGCCGATGAGGGACTGGTGGATGTGCTGCGCAATGGCGACGGCGAGGCCGTGTACCGGCGCTGTGCGGTGACCGCGCATCACCACCACCTGCTGTGCAGGAACTGCGGAAAGGCGGTGGAGGTGGAGGCACCCGCCGTCGAAACGTGGGCGGTGCGCACGGCCGCCGAGCATGGGTTCACCGAGGTGGACCATACCGTGGAGATTTTCGGCCTGTGCCCTGACTGCACCGCCCTTAAGGCTGCCGGGAAGCTGTAAGGACCCGCCCGTTGATGCCGCGCGCGGCGCGCACGGAGCTGATGGCGCGGCAGGCCACGTAGATCAGGAACGACAACGTGGTGACGTAGGGGCTGATGGGGATCCGTCCGCCCAGTGCCAGCAGGATTCCGCCCACCGTTGCGGTGACAGCAAAAACGACGCTCAGGACCACCGCCGCAACCGGCGACGACGTGACCCGCAGGGCCGCGGCCGCCGGCGTAATCAGCAGCGCAAGCACCAGCAGGGCGCCGACCACCTGGATGGACAAGGCCACACTGACGCCCAGGAGGACCATGAAGACGAGGGCCAGCGTGCGGACCGGGACTCCCCGCGCCTCGGCGAGTTCGGGATCCACGCTGGCGAAGGTGAGCGGCCGCCAGATGGACACCAGCACCAGCATCACCACGACAGCGGTCCCGGCGAGGGCCTGGAGCTGGACGGTGTCCACGGAAACGATTTGCCCGGTGAGGAGCCCGAACTTGTTTGCGGCCCGGCCCTGGTACAGGGACAGGAACAGGATTCCGAGTCCCAGGCCGAACGGCATGATCACGCCGATGGTTGAGTTCTTGTCCCTGGCCCGGACACCCATCAGGCCCAGCAGCAGCGCTGCCGCCACCGATCCTATGAGCGAGCCAAAAACCACGTCCGCACCGACCAGCAGGGCGAAGGCGGCGCCGGCGAAGGAAAGTTCGGAGATGCCGTGGACCGCGAAAGCGAGGTCCCGCTTCATGACGAACGTGCCCACCAGGCCGCCAAGGAGCCCCAGGATGGCGCCCGCCCAGATTGAGTTCTGGACCAGGACCAGCAGTTCGCCGTAGTTGTCGAAGTTGAAGATGGCACCGAGGATGCTGTCGGCGTCCATTACGCTGCCTCCCCTGCCAGGGCGTCAGCCTCGGCGTGGTGGTGGGTGGTGGCATCGGGCAGGCCAACGACGACGATCCGGCCGTTGGCGTGGATCACCTCCACCTGGGTGCCGTAGAGGTCGGAGAGCACTTCCGTGGTCATGACCTCTTCCGGCGTCCCCACCCGGAACCGTCCCCCTGCCAGGTACAGGACCCGGTCCACGTAGTCGATGATGGGGTTGATTTCGTGGGTAACGAAGACAACGGCGCTGTTGTGTTCGCGGCTTTGTTTGTTGATCAGGGCGCTGACTGCCTGCTGGTGGTGCAGGTCAAGGGACAACAGCGGCTCATCGCAGAGCAGGACCTGCGGATCAGTTGCCAGTGCCTGCGCCACGCGGAGCCGCTGTTGCTCCCCGCCGGAGAGCTGGCCAACGGGGACCTTGGCGTAGTCGGAGGCGCCCACCAGTTCCAGGAGCTGGTCCACCCTGCGGTTTGTCTTGCCGGCCGACAACCGGATGCCCCACCGGTGCCCGTCGACTCCCAGGGCCACCAGATCGCGGGCACGCAGGGGCGTGTCCTGCGGAAACGACTTCTGTTGTGGAATGTAGCCGATCAGGTTGCTGCCGCGTTCCACGGGCCGCCCGCCCAGTAACGCTTGTCCGGAGTGCAGCTTCTGCAGGCCCAGGAGGACCTTCAGGAAACTGGTTTTGCCGCTGCCGTTGGGACCCAGCACGGCGAAGAACTCCCCGGGCCTGATGTCCAGGTCCAGATCCTCCCAAAGCGTGCGCTGACCGAACCTGAGGCACGCCCCGCTGAGGCTGACGACGGATTTCACCTGTTTGACTCCAGAATTTTGCTGACGTTGTTCACATTGTCCGTCATCCACTGCACGTAGGTCTTTCCCTCAGGCAGGGTTTCGGTGAAGTCCACCACCGGAACCCCTGCGGCTTCAGCAGCCTTCTTCAGCGCTTCCGTCTGCGGGCCCTCGGTCTGCGCGTTGTAGGCCAGCAGCCGCACTGTCCCGGACGCCACCAGGTCTGTGGCCTCCTTCATGGCGGCGGGCGGGACGTCAGTGCCCTCCTCGATCGCGGCAGTGTAGGCCTCAGGTGTGGCGTTCTTCAGGCCCGCATCTTCGAGCAGGTAGAGGGGAACGGGTTCGGTGACCGCAACCTGTCCTCCGGCCGCCGCGCCTTTCCGGGCCTCCAGCTTGCCGTGCAGGTCTGAGAGGGAGGCCTTGAAGGCGCCTGCGTTGGCTGTGAACGTGGCGGCAGAACCGGGATCCAGCGTGCCGAGCTTCTCCGCAACGCTGTCGGCCATCCGCTCCATGGCCGGCAGGCTGTACCAGACGTGTTCGTTGAAGTTGCCGTGATCGTGCCCGCCAGGGCCTTCGGCGGCCGGCCCGGTCGAGGCGGAAGCCTCCTCCTCCGGGTGGGCAAGGCCGGAGACTTCGACGGCGGTCAGCACCGAACCGCCGTCGAGCTTGCTGCTCTCCACCAGGGTATGAAGGAAGTCGTCGTAGCCGCCGCCGTTTTCGATGACCAGCTGCGCCTTCGAAACAGTGAGGCGGTCCTGGGCGGTCGCTTCATAGGAATGCGGATCCTGGCCGGCGTTGTTGATGATCGCGGTCACGCTGACCTTATCCCCACCGATGCTCCTGGCAATGTCGCCGTACACATTCGTCGAGGCCACGACGTTGATCCCCTGCGTGGAAGCGGGCGTCCCGGACTGCTGCGGGCTGCACGCACTGAGCAGAAGGCCAAGGCCCGTCAGGGCGGCAAGGAAAGAGCTGGCAGCGGCGGTACGGCGCACGGAAAACCTCAGTTCACGCAGATGGGGAGGACGACAGTGCAAGCCTATACCTAAATGCGAATGATTCCTATTTAGGTCAATTTCCGTTCGGCTGGCCCAACCGGCGGATTCCGGTGGCCTGCGTCGCGTCCCGGATTTCACCGACGAGCTGTTCGATGACGTCCTCAAGGAAGAGCACACCCCGCGTCTTGCCGTCCGGGCCGATCACGCGTGCAAGGTGGGATCCCGTGCGCTGCATGACGGACATGGCTTTTTCGATCTCGTCCCCCAGCGCCAGGTTGGCCAGCGAGCGGATGCGGCTCTCGGCAATCGGCAGTTCGTAGGCGGACTCCGGAATGGACAGCACATCCTTCACGTGGAGGTAGCCGTAGAGCATGTCGTCGTCATCAAGCATGGGAAACCGGGAGAATCCCGTACGGCTGACGGCCTTTTCAAACTCCACCGGAGTGGTGGAAGCCCCCAGCATGACCAGCTTCCCGAGCGGCACCATGATGTCCTCCGCCGTGTGCTCCGAGAACTCCAGGGCACCGGTAATGAGCCCGGCGTCGTCGTCCACCAGGCCGTGGCGGGTGGACTCCTGGACGATCGACTGCACCTCCTCCAGCGTGAAGGAGGACGTCACCTCATCCTTGGGCTCGATCCGCATCAGCTTAAGGATGTAGTTGGCGGACCAGTTGAGGACTGAAATCACCGGATGGACCAGCCGCGAGATGAACAGCAGCGGCGGGGCCAGGAGCAGCGCGGCCTTGTCCGCCACGGACACCGAGATGTTCTTGGGCACCATCTCGCCGAATGTGACGTGGAGGAAGGTCACCAGCATCAGGGCCACGGCGAAGGCCGCGACGTCCGCAGCTTCCGCCGGCAGGCCCACCGTCTCGATGGGGACGGCAAGCAGGTGGTGGATTGCCGGCTCGGCCACCAGCAGGATCAGCAGGGAGCAGACGGTGATGCCAAGCTGCGCGCAGGCCAGCATCAAGGACACGTTCTCCATGGCGCGCAGGGTTGTCTGGGCGCGCTTGGATCCGGTGTCGGCCAAAGGCTCAATCTGGCTGCGGCGCGCTGACATGATGGCGAACTCAGCCGCCACGAAAAAGGCATTGCCCAGCAGGAGCAAGCCCAGCCAGAGGATGCCCGCCCAGTCGCTCATGGCTTGCTCCTGTCATTGGGGTCCTGTGCAGCCGGTTGATCCGCCGGATGGAAGCAGATGCGGTCGATTCTCCGGCCGTCCATCCTGGTAACGCTGAGCGTTCCGCCGCCCACCGGGACGGAGTCCCCCACCACGGCGATCCGGCCGAGTTTGCTCATGACGTAGCCGCCCACGGTCTCGTAGGCCGCTTCGTCCGGAACACTCAGCCCCGGGATCTGTTCGGACAACTCGTCCGGACGGAGGAGCCCGGGAAAGTACCAGTCGCCGGAGGCGCTTTGCAGTAGCCCCGGACGGACCTTGTCGTGCTCGTCCGCCACCTCGCCCACGATTTCCTCCACCAGGTCCTCAAGGGTGGCGATGCCTGCCGTACCCCCGTATTCATCAAGCACGACGGCCAGCTGGAGGTTTCCCTCGCGGAGCTCGGCCAGGAGTGCATCAAGGTGGATGGTCTCGGGCACCCGCAGTACCTCGGTCATGATGGCGCCCGCTTCAAGGTTGCGGCGCCGGTCCCACGGAACGGCGACGGCCTTCTTGACGTGCACCAGTCCGCGGATGTCGTCGGCGGACTCGCCAATAACCGGGAACCGGGAGTACCCGGTCCTGCGTGCCGCCTCCACCACGTCGGAAACCGGCTGGTCGGCGTCGATTGTCTCGAGCCGGATGCGCGGCGTCATGACGTCCGCGGCCGTCCGCGTTGAGAAATTCAGGGTGCGGGCGATGAAGTTGGCAGTCCCGGCGTCGAGCGTTCCCATCGCAGCCGACCTGCGGACCAGCGAGGCAAGCTCCGCCGGAGTCCGCGCGCCGGAAATTTCTTCCTTGGCTTCCAGCCCGAAAACGTTCAGGACCTTGTTGGAAAAGCCGTTCAGGACAAGGATGGCCGGTTTGAAGATCGCCGTGAAGATCAGCTGCGGCCGGGCCAGCGCCCGGCCCACGGGGAACGACAGCGCGATCGCCATGTTCTTGGGCACCAGCTCACCCAGGAGCATGGACAGCAGCGTAGCCAGCACCATGGCGAGGATGAGGGAGATGGACTGCACGGCCACGGCGGGAAGTCCGACGGCGGCCAGCGGCGCCTCGAGGAGGTGGCCAACCGAGGGTTCCATGACGTAGCCGGTGAGCAGCGTGGTCAGGGTGATGCCGAGTTGGCAGCTGGACAGCTGTGTTGACAGCGATTTGAGGCAGGTGAGCAACGGCACAGCGCCGCTGTCCCCGTCGTCAATGGCACGCTGGACGGTGGATTGGTCCAAAGCGATGAGGGAAAACTCGACGGCCACAAAGAATCCGGTGCCGGCGATCAGCAGCAGGCCTGCTGCCAGGAGGAGCCACTCCATTCAGCATCCCGCCTGGAGCGGCAGGACCGCCGGGAGCGCAGCCCACCGGACAAGGGAGGAGCTGCTTCGGCCCGGCGGAGGATGGTCGGCGGATCCCGAGGACTGGTCCGCACGGGATGCGGCAAGCTGGGCCGCTGGCTGGTGATGGGCGCGTTGTCGGGGCTTGCCGGCTCTGGGGGCGGACTGTGCGGCGCTCCTCGTGGAGCTCCGCTGACAGTGCCCAGGCCGGCACCTAGATTTACTGTCCATAAGAATTTCAGTCTACAGGAGCGGCCCCGGCCGGATGCGCGGCAGTCCGCCGCCGGGGCGGCCCGGCCTGCGGCCGCCCCAGCACTTTGCGGGGCTTCCCGGCGACCCTTGGCGCTCCAGGAGCCGGGCGTATCAGATGGCAATTCAGATGCAATTTTGGGCTCACATTCAGCCCCATGTTCGTCACTTCATGATTTGGGTCACCCTTATTGGCAGTTAACACAAGATGCTCACTAGACTTGCTAAGGGTCTGGGTTCAGAGGACGCAGAGACTGGTTCGATCGCAGTGCTGAAGCACCGGGGGGCCAAAGAGAAATCAAACTCATGGAAGAGGCGTATTTCAAGTGCCAGAGCAGCCAAGCCACCGTCTACCAGAGGAATTTGGCGGGAACGAGTGGCTCGTTGACGAACTGTACGAGCAGTACCAACAGGACAAGAACGCCGTGGACGCCAAGTGGTGGCCGCTGTTTGAATCTTTCGACTCGGGTAACGGTTCTTCCAACAATGGAAATTCCGCGCACGCTGCCAATCCTCCTACGCGCGAGCTGCCCGTGGTGAAGACGGCACCCGCTGCTTCGGCACCGTCGCCGGCCGCAGCCCCTGCCACTCCCCCGGCGGCACCCGCCGCCGCCCCGGCCGCCGCTCCTGCAGCAGCCCCTGCGCCGGTCAAGAAGGCCCCCGCCACGGAGGCACGCGACGGCGGCAAGAAGACCGAAGCAGGCACCGGCTCGCAGCCCATTCCGGCGCAGCTGCCCAAGAACGTCAAGGCCCCCACCGCGCCGGAGGAGGACGTCGTCTCCGTCCTCCGCGGACCTGCCAAGGCCATCGCCACCAACATGGTCACCAGCCTTGAGGTGCCCACGGCCACCAGCGTCCGGGCGATTCCGGCCAAGCTGCTCATCGACAACCGCGTGGTCATCAACTCCAACCTGGCCCGCGCCCGCGGCGGCAAGGTCTCCTTCACGCACCTCATTGGCTACGCAGTCATCCGGGCCCTTTCCCAGTTCCCGTCGATGAACGTGTACTACGACGAGGTGGACGGCAAGCCCGTTGCGGTCCAGCCGGCCCACGTCAACTTCGGCATCGCCATCGACATGCCCAAGCCCGACGGCACCCGCCTGCTCATGGTCCCGAACATCAAGAAGGCCGAGACCCTCAACTTCGCCGAGTTCTGGCACACGTACGAGGACCTCATCAAGCGCGCCCGCAACGGCAAGCTCACCGCCGAGGACCACCAGGGCACCACTGTCTCCCTGACCAACCCCGGCGGCATCGGCACCGTGCACTCAGTGCCGCGCCTTTCCAAGGGCCAGGCGGCCATCATCGGCGTCGGCGCCCTTGACTACCCGGCCGAATTCCAGGGTGCCAGCGAAAAGATCATCGCCCACAATGCCATCAGCAAGGTCCTCACCCTGACCTCGACGTATGACCACCGCGTCATCCAGGGCGCCGGCAGCGGCGAGTTCCTCAAGCTGGTGCACCAGCTGCTGCTGGGCGCACAGAACTTCTACGACGAGATCTTCGAAGCCCTCCGCATCCCCTACGAGCCTGTCCGCTGGAGTGCGGACCTGCAGGTGGATCCGGCTGACGAGATCAACAAGGTTGCCAGGATCCAGCAGCTGATCCACTCCTTCCGCGTACGCGGCCACCTCATGGCGGATACCGATCCGCTGGAGTACGTGCAGCGCAAGCACCCGGACCTCGACGTCCTCACCTACGGCCTGACCCTCTGGGACCTGGACCGCGAATGGCCCACGGGCGGCTTCGGCGGCAAGCCGATGCTGAAGTTCCGCGACATCCTCGGAGTCCTGCGGGATGCCTACTGCCGCACCACCGGCATCGAATACATGCACATCCAGGAGCCTGCCGAGCGCAAGTGGTTCCAGGACCAGCTGGAACACCCCTACTCCAAGCCCAGCCGGGAAGAGCAGCTGCGGATCGTCTCCAAGCTGAACGCGGCCGAGGCCTTCGAAACCTTCCTGCAGACCAAGTTCGTGGGGCAGAAGCGCTTCTCGCTGGAAGGCGGCGAGTCCCTGATTCCGTTGCTGGACGCAATTATGTCCGATGCAGCCGATGACGGCCTGGACGAGGTTGCCATCGGCATGGCCCACCGCGGCCGCCTCAACGTCCTGACGAACATCGCCGGCAAGACCTACGCACAGGTGTTCCGCGAATTCGAAGGCACGCAGGATCCGCGCTCCGTCCAGGGCTCCGGCGACGTCAAGTACCATCTGGGCACCGAAGGTACCTTCACCTCGGACACCGGCAAGGAGACCAAGGTCTACCTCGCCGCCAACCCGTCCCACCTGGAAGCCGTGGACTCCGTCCTCGAGGGCATTGTCAGGGCCAAGCAGGACCGCCTTGACCAGGGCGAGTCGTTCCCCGTCCTGCCCATCATGGTCCACGGCGACGCTGCCTTCGCCGGCCAGGGCGTGGTTGCGGAAACGCTCAACCTGTCCCAGCTGCGCGGTTACCGCACCGGTGGAACCATCCACATCGTGGTCAACAACCAGGTCGGCTTCACCACCGCCCCGTCGTCGTCGCGCTCATCCACGTACTCCACGGACGTTGCCAAGATGATCCAGGCACCGGTCTTCCACGTGAACGGCGACGACCCCGAGGCTGTGGTCCGTATCGGCCAGCTCGCCTACGAATTCCGCCAGCGCTTCCACAAGGACGTCGTCATCGACATGGTGTGCTACCGCCGCCGGGGCCACAACGAGGGTGACGACCCCTCGATGACCCAGCCGCTGATGTACAACCTGATCGAGGCCAAGCGCTCCGTCCGCAAGCTGTACACGGAGTCGCTCATCGGCCGCGGGGACATTACCGAGGAAGAAGCCGAGCAGCTGCTCCGCGACTACCAGGAACGGCTGGAGCGGGTCTTCGCCGAGACCCACGCCGCCCAGACCTCCCCCATCCCGATCGTGACCGCGGATTCCGCTGCCGTGTCCGACATCGAGCGGCCCATGGCCCAGCAGTCCGATTCCAGCGTCAGCGCACCGGCCTCCACGGCCATCAGCGCCGACACCCTGGCCCGGATCGGCAAGGCACACGTCGAGATCCCCGATGGCTTTACGGTCCACCCCAAGTTGAAGCAGCTGCTGGAAAAGCGCGAGCAGATGTCCCGCGAAGGCGGCATCGACTGGGGCTTCGGCGAGATCGCAGCCTTCGGCTCCCTGATCATGGAAGGCGTCCCCGTACGCCTTGCCGGCCAGGACTCCCGCCGCGGCACCTTCGTACAGCGCCACGCCGTCTTCCACGACCGTGCCAACGGCAAGGAATGGCTGCCGCTGGGCAACCTTTCCGACGACCAGGCCAAGCTGTGGATCTACGATTCGCTGCTGTCCGAATACGCGGCCATGGGCTTCGAGTACGGCTACTCCGTGGAACGCCCGGACGCCCTGGTCCTCTGGGAGGCCCAGTTCGGCGACTTCGTCAACGGTGCGCAGACCATCATCGACGAATTCATCTCCTCCGCAGAGCAGAAGTGGGGCCAGCGGTCCTCGCTGGTCCTGATGCTCCCGCACGGCTACGAAGGCCAAGGCCCGGACCACTCCTCGGCGAGGATCGAGCGCTTCCTGCAGCTCTGCGCGGAAGACAACATGATCGTGGCCAACCCCACCACGGCGGCCTCGCACTTCCACCTGCTGCGGCGCCAGGCGTACAACCGGCCGCGCAAGCCGTTGATCATCTTCACGCCCAAGCAGCTGCTGCGACTGAAGGCGGCCGCCTCGTCCGTGGAGGACTTCACCAGCGGCACCTTCCGTCCTGTCATTGGTGAGCATGAGCAGCTGCCGGCCACCGCCGTCGAACGCGTGCTTCTGGTCTCCGGCCGCCTGTACTACGATCTCCTGTCCACCCGGCAGAAGACCGGCGACAAGACCACCGCCATCATCCGCGTGGAGCAGCTCTACCCGCTGCCGCACCAGGAGATCGCGGCGGAGCTCGCCAAGTACCCCAACGCCGAAGTGGTCTGGGCACAGGATGAGCCTGCCAACCAGGGCCCCTGGCCATTCATCGGCCTGCACCTGCCCGAGGCCCTTGACCGGCGGGTCCGCCTTGTGTCCCGGCCGGCATCCGCCTCCACGGCAGCCGGCTCCATGAAGCGGCACGCTGCGGAACAGGATGTCCTCCTGAAGCAGGCATTTGCACGGAAGTAAGCAGTAAGGCTGCCCGGCCGGAGTCGAAATACCAGACTCCGGCCGGGCAGTTCTGTTTAATGGATGGACAGCGCCGCCCCGTACCCCCGCAGCCGCGGCGGCGACGATGCAGCGGCCGTACCGAAGTAAACCCGTACCGAAGTAAAGAGGAACGCGTGGAAGACAGGAAGCTGCGGATCGCAGCTGTAGGAGACGAACTGCTGGCCGGACTGGGGGATCCCCGGGCACTTGGCTGGCTGGGCCGCGTCCTGGCCCGCACTCCCCAGGACGGAATGCTCCTGGAAAGCTACGCCCTCCCCTGTCCCCAGGAAGGCACCGAGGGGCTTGCGGCACGTTGGCTGGAGGAAGCCGGCCGCCGTTTCAGCTCCCAGGCGGAGAACCGGCTGGTCATCGGCCTGTCCGGGCGGGACATTGAATTCGGTCTTTCCACCGCACGGAGCAGGCTGAACCTGGCCAATATCCTGGACTCGGCGTCACAGAACCGGATCGAGGTATTCGTCGTGGGGCCGCCTCCCACGCTGGACCCGGCCCAGAACCGGCGGCTTGACGAACTGAACACCGCCTTCGCCGATGTCACCACCCGCCGCAAGCACCTCTACGTCGACACGTTCTCGCCCCTGCTTAACCACGAACAGTGGCGCCAGGACCTTGCCGCAAACGGTGGAACGCCCGGCCAGGCAGGCTATGGCCTCATGGCATGGCTGGTGCTGCACCGCGGCTGGTTCCAGTGGCTGGGACTGGAAGCCCCCCAGTAGTAGCCCGCTCGAGATATATCTTGACCCTGCCCGCCTGCGGCGATACGTTGTAGGGGCTACGCGATATATCGTCTTTTGGAGGGGACCATGGCCGAGCAAAACTGGAGTGTGACAGACCCGCAAACCATGGACGTCGACGGCGTGACGGCCCTGAAGCTGGGCATGGTCCGTGGCAGGTTCAGGATCACGGCGCACGCGGGGTCCCAGGTGCGGCTGGAGTTCGCCGACGTGCACGGCGATCCGGTAGCCGTGTCACTGAACAGCGGCAGGCTCGAAGTGCGGCACCAGCTGCACGGAGCCCAGGGCTGGTTCAAGAACCTCATGGAGACGGTCAACCACAGCAGCGACAACTCCGCGCTCATCACCATCGCTGTTCCCCAGGGTGTGGAGGTGGAGGCCGGGACCGTCAGCGGGGACGGGCTGGTTTCGGGCGTCTCTGCCCGTGTCCGGCTTAACACCGTGTCAGGTTCCGTAGTGGCGGACAGTACCTCCGGCGAGCTTCAGGTCAATACCATCAGCGGCAGCGTGGAGGTCAGGAACCACCGCGGGGTACTCATGGCCAAGAGCGTCTCAGGCAGGGTTACCGCCTCCGGATACTTCACCAACGTGCGCACCAACACCGTCAGCGGGCACCTCGACGTTGAACTGCTCGATTTCACCCGGGACTTCGGCTCCAACTCGGTGTCCGGGGATCTGGCTATCAGGCTGCCGCACGACGTCGGCGTCGACATCGTGGCCAAGTCCGCCGGCGGAGCGGTGATCCTTGACGGCCGGCAGTGCCTCCTGGCCAACGGCAAAGTGGAGACCATTGCCGGGCCCGACGGGCAGCTGATGCTCGTCCGGACCAATTCGGTATCCGGCAAGACGTCCATATCCCACGCTCCTGCACCACTTGACGGCGACGGGGAAGCGCAAGGCTGATGCCGCCCGTCTTCGCACACGGTGCGTTGCGCCTCTACCTGCTGGCACTGCTGGAAAGCGGGCCCAAGCACGGGTACGAGCTCATCAAGGCGCTCAAGGAAAGGTTCGCGGGGACTTATTCGCCAAGCGCCGGAACCATTTACCCCCGGCTGGGCAAGCTCGAGGAGGATGGCCTGGTGGCCACCGAGCCGGCCGGGCGGCGCACCAACTACCGCATTACAGCCGCCGGCCTTGCCGAACTGAACCGGCGCCGCGACGATCTGGCGGGGGTCGAGAATGACATCGCCGTCTCCGTCCAACGGCTTGACGTGGAACTGATGGTGCAGAAGTTCCATGATGAGCTCTGCGCGGACCTGCGGCGGCAGGCCATGCGCCGCCCCATCAGCCCTGTGACGCTGGAAACCGTCAGGACAGCCCTCGACGACGCCCGCGCGGCCATCCGCAGCACCCTGCAGTCCTAAGGCGGCGCCTGCTGCCGCACTTCCGCAGGTCATCCGCCCCTACCCGGTTCGCGGGCCGCCACATCATGTGGGAGACTTGAGGGCAGCTCTTTTGAGTACCAACAGTAAGGAGGCCAGCTATGAGCAAGCGTGCACGCAAGCGTCGTGACCGTAAGCGTGGCGGCGCGAACCACGGGAAGCGCCCCAACACCTAGGCAAATGCCAGGAACTACGGTTCAAGCGAAGGACCCCGCAAGCCAAACGGCTTTCGGGGTCCTTTGCTGTCTGCGGCCCTGACCGGCGCAACGCGTGCCTGTTCCTAGGCCTCCACGGGACGGATGGTGTGGATCCTGTCCAGGATGGCGTTCTTCAGGTTGTCCGGCGCGGACTCCGTGCAGGAGCGCTTGACCATATTGCGGATGACGCACTCCAGGTCATACTGTTCCGTGCACTCAGGGCAGTCATCAAGGTGGTTCTTGATTTCCGTGAGGTCCTCGCGGGTCAGCGCCCCGTCAAGGTATTCGTAGATGCGTTGCATCCTGGTGTCGTCGCAATCGCCCAATCCCTGGCAGTCGCTCATTTCCTGTTCTCCTGTGCTTTGCTTCCTGCCGCATCCGAGGCATCTGCGGCCGTTTTAAATCCCCGCTCGGCGGCGTATTCCGCGAGCATGTCCCGCAACATTCGCCGGCCGCGGTGGAGCCGGGACATCACAGTGCCGATGGGCGTGTTCATGATGTCCGAGATTTCCTTGTAGGCAAAGCCCTCAACGTCGGCGAAGTAGACCGCCAGCCGGAATTCTTCGGGGATGTCCTGCAGCGCCCGCTTCACGTCCGAATCCGGAAGGTGATCCAGGGCTTCAGCCTCGGCTGAGCGCAGCCCGCTCGAGGTGTGCGACTCCGCCCGTGCCAGCTGCCAGTCCTCAATGCTGTCCGAGTTGGACTGCAGGGGCTCACGCTGCCTCTTGCGGTAGAGGTTGATGTACGTGTTGGTCAGGATCCGGTACAACCAGGCTTTCAGGTTTGTTCCCGGCTTGTACTGGTGGAAGGCCGAAAAAGCCTTGGTGTAGGCCTCCTGGACCAGATCCTCCGCGTCGGACGGGTTCCGGGCCATGCGCATGGCAGCGGAATACAGCTGGTCGACGTACTGCATGGCATCCCGCTCAAAGCGAAGGCGGCGCTCCTCCACGCTCTCCGTGGCGACGTCCAGCGTGGCATCCTCGGCATCCGCTTCTGCGGCCAATGATTCAGGGTCTGCCTGTCCGGCAGGCACAGGCGCGGTGCCGGCCCTGCCGTTTGCTTCGCCGGGGGTAGCCTCATACATGGCCGCAACGGCCGGATCCAGGGTGTTCATTGCCTTCAAGTCTACTGTCAGGCTCCCTGCCCGGGGCGTGCCGTATTCCGGCGGTTCCGAGGCCAGCTTGTCCACTGCCACCGGGCCCGCCTGCCTGGTTCCGTCCAACACCTTCCCCAAGGGCCAACTCCGCTCTGTTTCGGGTGAATGATTGTCAGGCCCCTGTTGCGGACCTGTTTGCCATAACCGCCTCCCACGGGCAAATATTCCCCAAAAGTGCAAGACTAGGACCGACTCCGCCGCTCGGCGCGGCTCGTCCATCCAGGAGGAAATCCATGTCCTTTGTCCGCACGCTCGCACGGCCCATGCTCGCCTCCAGTTTCGTTCTCGCCGGACTGGATAAGCTCAGGAACGCAGACGACACCGCACAGCAGCTCTCACCGCTGCTGCGCAAGGCTGCAGCCTCGCTTCCCTTCCAGGCGAACGAAACCACCCTCGCACGTGTGATTGGCGGAACCCAGGTAGGGGCCGGCGTCCTGTTCGGCCTTGGCAAGTTTTCCCGGCTCTCCGCGGGCCTATTGACGGTGATTTCGCTCTTGAACACCTTCGTTGAATGGCGCAGCGCGGATATCAGCAGCAAGGAAGGCCGCGAAAGCCGCCGGAACCAGCTGCTCAAGAACCTCTCGCTGAGCGGCGGCGCCCTGCTCGCTTCCGTGGACACCGCCGGCAAGCCCGGCCTGGCCTGGCGCGCCGAGCACCTGGCGGCCGATGCCCGTCGGAACGCCTCGCACCTGGCCGCCGACGCGCGCAGGACCACCACCAAGAAGCTGAACAAGGCGGACAAGGCCGTGCGCCGCGCCGTCGAACACGCTACGGGAGCATAAAAACGAATGACCGCAGCAGTTGCCACCCGGGACGGGTCCGGAACGCCTGTCCAGCACTGGGCCGCACCCTTTGCGTCCCGGCCCGTTAACGCCACAGTGACGGTGCCCGGATCGAAGTCCCTGACCAACAGGTACCTGGTCCTGGCTGCCCTCGCGGACGGCCCGTCCCGGCTGCGGGCCCCCCTGCATTCCAGGGACTCCGCACTCATGGTCGACGCACTGCGGCAGCTCGGTGCCGTCATCACCGAAGTGCCCGGGGACGGTGCCTTTGGGCCCGACCTGGAGGTGGTTCCGCTGCCGGCGGCAGCGGCCGCGTCCCACACCAGGATCGACTGCGGACTTGCCGGCACCGTCATGCGGTTCGTTCCGCCGCTGGCGGCGCTCCGCAACGGAGCCAGCGTGTTCGACGGCGATCCCCACGCCCGCAAGCGCCCCATGGGAACCATCATCGAGGCCCTCAAAGCCCTGGGCGTGGCCGTTTCCGCCGAAGACGGCAGCGCGCCGTCGTCGCTCCCTTTTGTGGTGGAAGGCAACGGCGCAGTCCGCGGCGGCCATCTGGTGATCGATGCCAGCGCCTCCTCGCAGTTCGTCTCCGCCCTCCTCCTGGTGGGCGCAAGGTTCGACGACGGCCTGCACCTGGAACACGTGGGCAAGCCGGTACCCAGCCTGGACCACATCAACATGACAGTGGCCGTCCTGCGCGGTGCCGGCGTTTCAGTGGACGACTCCGTCCCCAACCACTGGGTGGTGGCGCCGGGACCCATCCGCGCCTTCGACCAGCGGATTGAACAGGACCTTTCCAACGCCGGGCCCTTCCTGGCCGCGGCCCTGGCCACGCGGGGCACCGTACGGATTCCCAACTGGCCTGATGAAACGCAGCAGGTGGGAGACCTGTGGCGCGGAATCCTGGCCAGCATGGGCGCCTCGGTCACCCTGGCTGACGGTGTCCTGACCGTCACCGGCGGCCCGGAGATCAAGGGCGGCAACTTCGCGGACACCAGCGAACTGGCTCCCACGGTCGCGGCCCTGTGTGCCCTTGCCACGGGGCCTTCCCGCCTCAGCGGCATCGCCCACCTGAGGGGACACGAGACGGACAGGCTCGCGGCCCTGGTATCGGAGATCAACCGGCTGGGCGGCGACGCCGAGGAAACCAGCGACGGCCTGGTGATCCGGCCCACCCGGCTGCACGCCGGCGTCGTCCACAGCTACGCCGACCACCGCATGGCCACGGCCGGCGCAATCCTGGGACTCGCCGTCGAAGGCGTCCAGGTGGAGGACATCGGCACCACGGCCAAGACCATGCCGGATTTCCCGCAGCTGTGGGCCGGCATGCTGGCCCAGGGAGAAGGGTCCGCCGCCGGACCGGAAGGGCGCGGCAGTGGCGCGGAGCACTGATTCCTGGGACGAATCGGACGTTCGGATCCGTCCCAGCAAGAAGGGCTCCCGGCCGCGCACCAAAGACCGCCCCAGCCACGACGACGCCGTGACCGGACGGATCATCACGGTGGACCGCGGGCGGTACACCGCGGTAGTGGACGAGGACTCGGAGAATGAGCGCGTTGTCATTGCCGCGCGCGCCCGGGAACTTCGGCGCTCGCCCGTTGTGGCAGGCGACTTCGTCTCGCTCGTGGGGGACGTCTCCGGCGCGCCGGACACGCTTGCCCGGCTGGTGAAGATCCAGGACCGCCACACCCTCCTGCGCCGCAGCGCCGACGACACCGACCCCGTTGAGCGCGCGGTGGTGGCCAACGCCGACCAACTGGTGATCGTGGTGGCTGCCGCCAACCCGGAACCCCGCACGGGGTTCATCGACCGCGCGCTCGTGGCCGCATACGACGCCGGAATCGAACCCATCCTGCTGGTCACCAAGGCCGACGTCAAAGACCCCGCGGACCTGCTTTCCAACTACACGCACCTGGACTTCCCGGTGATCATCAGCAAGACGGCGGATGCGCAGGCGTCGGGAATCGATGCCCGGTCCGATGACGGGCTCTCGGCGCGGCTGGACAGCGCCGCAGTGGCGGCGCTGCGGGACCATCTCGATGGCAAGGTCACCGTTATGCTGGGGCACTCCGGCGTCGGCAAGTCCACCATGGTGAACGCCCTGACCGGCGCCGAGCGGGCCACCGGCGGCGTGAATGCCGTGACCGGGCGCGGCCGCCACACGTCGTCGTCGGCCCTTGCCTTGCGGTTGGCGGACGCGCCTCCCGGCAGCTGGATCATCGATACCCCCGGCATCCGTTCCTTTGGCCTGGCCCACGTGGACCCTGACCGCATCCTGCGCTCCTTCCCGGACCTCTCCCCCGGCATCGAGAACTGCGAACGGGGCTGCAAGCACACCGCAACCGCAGTGAACTGCGGCCTCGACGACTGGGTGGCAGGCGGACACGCAGGTCCCACCGGCGCGGCCCGGCTGGCCTCGCTGCGGCGCCTGCTTGGTACGGACCCGAGGATGGAAGCACAGGAAACCAAGGAGCTCGGCAGCGTCAACTGACGCGTTCTCCCGGCAGAACCGTCCACAGACGGTAGTTTGGAACCATGATCCAACCCGCTTCGAGCTACAACGATGACCTGCGCCTGGCCCATGTCCTGGCCGACTCCGTGGATGACCAGACCATGAGCCGCTTCAAGGCCCTGGACCTCCACGTTGAGACCAAGCCGGACCTGACGCCGGTCACCGACGCGGACAAGGCCGCCGAGGAAGCCATCCGGGGCCAGCTCTCCCGTTCACGCCCCCGCGACGCCGTCCTGGGCGAGGAATTCGGCAGCACCGGCCACGGTTCCCGGCGCTGGATCATCGACCCCATTGACGGAACCAAGAACTTTGTCCGCGGCGTTCCCGTATGGGCCACGCTGATCGCCCTCGTGGATGAGGGCGAACCGGTGGTGGGCGTCGTCAGCGCCCCGGCCCTGGGCAAGCGCTGGTGGGCGGCGAAAGGCATGGGCGCGTACATGGGCAGGTCCCTTGCCGCCGCCACCCGCCTCCGCGTGTCCAACGTGTCGAAGCTTTCCGACGCCTCCCTCTCCTACTCCAGCCTGGGCGGGTGGAAGGAACGCGGAAACCTTGACGAGTTCCTCGGCCTTACCGAGGACGTTTGGCGGACCCGGGCCTACGGGGATTTCTGGTCGTATTGCATGGTGGCCGAGGGCTCCGTGGACATCGCCTGCGAACCCGAGCTGAACCTCTATGACATGGCTGCCCTGGTGCCGATCGTGGTGGAGGCCGGCGGCCGGTTCACATCCCTGGAAGGCGAGGACGGCCCGTTCGGCGGGAACGCCCTGGCCACGAACTCAATCCTGCACTCGGAGGTCCTGCACCGATTGAACCCGTACCTGGACGATCTGCTGTAACTCACGCGCTTTCCACGTTTGAACGAATAATGCGACGCCGGACACCTCCCAAGGCAGGTGCCCGGCGTCGTTTATTCGGGGGCGCGTAACAAAGCCCTTAACAATTGCCGCGGCTTCAGTCCTGGCCGCCCCATGTCCTACGCTTTTATGCAGGTCACGAGTGCCAGCGCAAAACCCCGGTTTGCTGGCCGGCAACCCTCCATTCGCGGTGGGGTGCCCCGGGTGACGACCAGGCCGGTCCGGAGCGGATGCGGCAAGCGCGGATTCCACTATGCCGGAGTCCTGTACCAAGTGAGGTCTCTGTGACAACTGCCACCGTCTCCCCCCAGCCCGTCATTGCCGAAGCTGCCGTCCCCCAAGCACGCCACGCCGCAGCCGGCCGGCCGCTCGCTGCCGTCACCGGCGCCGAAATCCAGGCGCCCCTGATTTCAGGCGGCCACGTGCGGTACGCCAACCTCGATTACGGCGCCTCCGCCCCGGCACTGTCCGTAGTATCGGCTTACCTGAATGAGATCCTCCCCTACTACGCCAGCGTCCACCGCGGGGCAGGATACGCATCCCAGATCAGCACCTCCGTGTACGAGAACGCGCGCAGCATCGTCAGGGATTTCGTGGGCGGCCGCCCGGATGATTCGGTCATCTTCACCCGCAACACGACGGATTCGCTGAACCTGCTGGCCGGCTGCCTTCCCGTGACCGATGGCCGCCACGACGGCGAAGTGCTGTACCTGGACATCGAACACCACGCCAATCTCCTGCCGTGGCAGGGCGTCCCGCACCGCAGCATCGTCGCCGCCGACACCATCACCGGCACCCTTGAGGCCGTACGTGCCGAGCTTGGACAGGGCGGTGTCAGCTTGGTCGCGGTCACCGGGGCCTCCAACGTGACCGGCGAAATCCTCCCCATCCGGGCGCTGGCCGCGCTGGCCCACGAACATGGCGCACGGATCGTGGTGGATGCGGCCCAGCTCGCGCCGCACCGCCGCATAGACATCAGCGCGGATGACGTCGACTACCTCGCCTTCTCAGGCCACAAGCTGTACGCGCCCTTCGGCGCCGGCGTCCTGGTGGGGCGCCCGGACTGGCTGGACGCCGGCGTCCCGCACCTCGCCGGCGGCGGCGCCGTCAAGGAAGCCAGGCTCGACGGCGTCAGCTGGGCCACCGGCCCGGCCCGCCATGAGGGGGGCTCGCCGAACGTCCTGGGGGCCGCCACGCTGGCCCGCGCCACCCAGGTCATTGCCGGCCTGGACCAGGAACGCTGGCACGCCCACGAGTCCGCCATCCGCTCCTTCCTGGTGGAGGGACTCCAGCGGATCGACGGCGTCACGGTTCACCAGATCTTCAAGGACACCAACCCCGAAACGGACACCATCGGGGTGGTCAACTTCTCCGTCGAGGGTTACGACGCAGGACTGGTGGCGGCGTACCTTTCGGCAGAGCATGGCGTGGGCCTGCGTGACGGGCGCTTCTGCGCCCATCCCCTGCTGAAGCGCCTGGGCCTGCCGTCCGGTTCCCTCCGCGCCAGCTTCGGCGTCGGTTCGCGCCTGGAAGATGCCGAGCGCCTGCTGGCCGGCATCCAGGCGCTCCGGAGCAACGGGCTGGGCTGGGACTACGTGGTGGACGCAGGCCGCTGGGTCCCTGCCAACGACACCCGCACCTACCCGCACTGGGCGCCCAACACCCCTGGAACAGCCGGCGCAGCGCCCTGCATCGACGACTGACGCCGGAGACCGGCCACTCCTGTTTCAGCCGGCTGACCGTGCGTCAGGGGAATGCGGTAAATTCGAAAGGTACCGCAGGACGTCAGCTGAAGGAGGCCACGCGTGGTTCGGGGTGGCCCCAAGCTTGATCACGGGCGGCGCAGGGAACTGGGCCGGAGCTTCCAGGACGGCGGCAGGCACTACCAGCGCGTCCGGCCCGGCTACCCTGAGGAGTCCGCCCGGTGGCTGGTGCCCGCCGACGCCCATGAAGCCCTCGACGTTGGTGCCGGTACCGGAAAGTTCACCGCGCTGCTGCTGGACATGGGGCTGGACGTCACGGCCGTGGACCCCTCGGCGGACATGCTCGCCCAGCTCACGGAACACTACCCGGCTGCCACGGCGATGCCGGGGACTGCCGAGGCGACAGGCCTGCCCGACGCCAGCTTCGACGTCGTCACCGTAGCCCAGGCGTGGCACTGGTGCGACGCCCTGGCGGCAAGCACCGAACTGGCCCGCGTGCTGCGCCCGCACGGAACCCTCGGCCTGGTGTGGAACCAGCTGGACACCTCAGTGCCCTGGGTGCACCGGCTCTCCCGGATCATGCACGCAGGCGACGTCTACCGGCCGGGGCACAAGCCCGTCATCGGCCCGGAGTTCCAGGGGCTCGAAGGGCATGTCACCCACTGGCAGGACACAGTGGACACCACGGACCTGATGGAACTCACTAAATCCCGCAGCTACTACCTCCGGGCCGGCGAGTCAACGCGGGCCAAGGTCCTGGCCAACCTGGACTGGTACCTGCACGAACACCTTGCCTACACCCCTGACCAGGAAATCGACCTTCCCTACCTCACCCTGGCTTGGCGGGCCGTCAAGGCATGACGGCGCATCCCGTATGGCGCCTGCAGAGCCGGTAGGCTTGGATTCGTGAAGACCAGCGCGCCCTCCTCCTCGATCGAGGATTACGTCAAGGTCATTTATTCCTTTACCGAATGGCAGGACAAGCCCATCACGTCCTCCCAGCTCGCACAGCGGCTGGGGGTGGCAAATTCCTCGGTGTCGGAAATGGTCCGCAAACTCAAGGACCAGGGCCTGGTGGACCACAAGCCCTACAGCGCCGTCACGCTGACCGAGGCCGGCCTGCGGCTGGCGCTGTCCATGGTCCGGCGCCACCGGCTGATCGAGACATACCTTGTCCAGCGGCTCGGATACAGCTGGGACGAAGTCCACGATGAGGCTGAACAACTCGAACACGCCGTGTCGGACACGTTCATCGAACGGGTCGCCGCCAAGCTCGGGGACCCGAAGCGTGACCCGCACGGCGATCCAATCCCCACGGCGGACGGGCAGGTGCTGATGCCGCGCGCGCACCTCCTCGCCGAGCTGGACCAGGGACATACCGGCAGGATCACCCGGATCAGCGACGACAACCCGGAACTGCTGCGCTACCTGGCCGCCCAGGCCATCGACCTTGATGCGGACGTCGAGGTGGTGGGACGGCGGCCTTTCGGCGGAGCCCTGGTGGTGCGGATCGGTGGTCCCGGCGGCGCCCGTGAGTACGATTTCGCTGAGGAAATCGCCTCGGCGCTCTGGGTCTCCAGCGACGCGCCGCATGCCGGCTGCGCCCTGGACGGGCTCTGACGTGGCGCTGCCCACCGCCCGTGCCTGGCTGGCTGTCGCCGCCGGCGGACTGATCGGCAGTGAGCTGCGCTACGGGCTGGGCCTGGCGTTTCCGGACGTGCCCGGTTCGGTCCCGTGGGCCACGCTGGGCATCAACATCAGCGGCAGTTTCGTCCTCGCGGCTTTGACCACCGTCTGGATGGCACGCCCGCACACGGCCTTCTGGCTGCGCGCCGGCATCGGGCCGGGCCTGCTGGGTTCCTTCACCACCTTTTCCGCGGTCATTTTCGCCTCCGACCAGTTGGCACGCGCGGGTGAGCACCCCGTATGGCTCCTTTACCTGGGCTTGTCGCTGTTGCTCGGCCTTTCGGCGGCAGGCCTGGGCTGGCGCACCGGAAGGCTCATCGCCCGGAACCGGGGCCCGGCATGATCACGGCAGCCCTGGTGGGAGTGTTTGGCGTGGCCGGGGCGCTGCTGCGGTTCGGGATCGACAGCTGGTTCGCACACCACAGCAGCATCCGCAGCGTCCGCACCGATGGCCGTGCGGCGTTGCACTGGCCCTGGGCCACCCTGCTGGTCAACGTCGTCGGCTGCTTCATCATCGGTCTGGCACACGGCCTGACCGCCGGGCTGGGACTGGGCGCGGAATGGCAGGTGGTTTTGGCCACCGGACTGGCCGGCGGACTTACCACCTTCAGTTCGTGGACCACCGCCACCATCCGCTTGCTCAGCGAAGCACGGTTCGGCGCCGCGGCCCTGAACGTGGCAGTCAACCTGGGCCTTGGCTTTGCTGCCGCGTCCGCTGGCATAGCACTCGCTTCCTAGCGACGCTGTTCCCGTTGGGGGCCCGGCCGGCGATTTGGCGGCCTCCCGTATGGTGGAAGGTGATGATCAGCAGACGCGACGCCGCAATAACCCTTGATGTTCCCCTTGAGATGGCGCAGCGCCACGGCCTGCCGAAGTGGATGACGGAGGCCGAACTCCGCGCCATCCTCGACAATCCTCCGCCATGGCTGGTGCAGTCACGCGCCAACCGGACGGGCAAGCGGCCGGTGTGGGTGCACCTGGAATGCGCCGTCTGTGGCTATGAGGAGGCGGCCCGGCCCAAGAAGTGGTGGCCGGACTTCACCTACGTGGTATGCAGCCATCATGCGCCTTCCGATGTTCCCGCCGTCCGCCCCGGGTGCGTCCGCAGCGAGTACGACGGCGTGGGGACCCGTTTCGTGGGCATCGCGGACGTGGAAGCGCCTCCGGTCCGTCCTTAGGCCCGCCCCAGGTGACGTGCCCCGGGGACCTTCGGGCCGGCGTCGGGCATTATCCTGCGCCGTTGCCTGTCATTTCTTCCGGGACGGCGGTGAGGTGCAACTCGGCGCCGTCGCGGAGTACCTTCACGTCCAGCGGCTCGCCGATGGCATCGGAAAACAGGAGCCGCTGCAGGCTTTCGGCGTTGCTGACGGGACGGCCTCCGGCGGTGACGATAATGTCACCCGCGGTAAGGCCTGCTTTGTCCGCCGGCGAACCGGGCAGCACCTCCACGACGCGGAGCCCTTCGCGCAGCCCGCTGCGGATCACAGCGCTGGGGTTGAGCTGGATGGGCGTGCTGACAAGGCCCAGGTAGGCACGGCGTACCCTCCCGTCTGACAGGAGCGCGGAGATGATCCTGCGGGTGGTGGCATTGATTGGTATGGCGAGCCCCAGCCCGGCGCCCGCCACTGCGGTGTTGATGCCGACGATCCTGGAGTGCGTGTCCGCCAGCGCTCCACCGGAGTTGCCTGGGTTCAGCGCTGCGTCCGTCTGGATAACGTCCTCGATCACTCTCCTGTTGCCGCCCGCCCAGACTGGAATGGCCCGGCCCAAACCGCTGACCACGCCCGCGGTGACTGACCCCGCCAGGCCCAGTGGGTTTCCGACGGCAATCACAAGCTGGCCCACGCGCAGGGTCTCGGCCGCGCCGAACTGAGCAGGTGGCACCTTGGGCCGCGAACCGTGGACCACTGCTAGATCGGACAGGGGGTCGGCTCCCACCAGTTCCAGTTCCATCCGGCTCCCGTCTCCAAACACCGCAAAACCGTGCCGGGTGCCTGCCACGACGTGTGAGTTGGTGAGCAGGTATCCGTCCTCCGTGAAGAGAACGGCCGAGCCGGCGCCCACCCTCACCCTGCCGTTGCCCCTATTCGCGGTCATCTCGATGGCTGCCACGTGGGGCGTAACCGCTGCCGCGACACGCATGACCGTTTGCGAGTACGAGTCCAGGACGTCCTCGTCTCCGGTGGATATGGGTTCCCGCGCCTGTTCCATGACGCACCTCCGGTCTGGTGCCGCTTCCGGCAATCCATGCCCTTTACGGGTCCTTACGGGAGACAACAATGGCCGGGCACGGTCCACTCCCGGTGGAGCTACGCCGTGGGTGAACGCCGGCAGTGCGGTGCGGTGCGGCTGTCAAGGCTTTAGGATCGGAGCATGACTGACTCCCCTGCAGGGTCTCAAACGGAAATACTGAACGCTGAGGAGTGCTGGCGGTACCTTCGGTCCTCCTATATCGGGCGGCTGGCGGTCATCAACGGTGACGTTCCCGAGATTTTTCCCGTGAATTTTTCGGTCGCCGGTGACACCCTGCTGTTCCGCACGGCGCCGGGGACCAAGCTCCGTGCCCTGCTCAGCGGCTCGGTTGCCGCCTTGGAGGTGGACGGCCTCAACCCATACGCCACTCAGGTCTGGAGCGTTGTCGCCAAGGGCAGGCCGCAGCCATTCGATGAAGCCAGCATGAAGCTTCCGGAGGAAGACGCCGACAGGGAACCTTGGGAACCGGGGATCAAGGACCACCTGGTGGCCATTACCCCCACCGATATCACCGGCCGCCGTTTCGCTGTCACGCCGCGGACCCGCTGGTGGCCGCCGGTCGATTTTTCCGCCGACTGGCTGTAGCGGCCTGCGGTCTCACGCCGTGATGATCACTTTGAGGGCCTTGGTTTCGGCTGCCCGGGAAAACGTGTCGTAGGCGTCAAGGAACTGGTCGAAACTGAAATGGTGCGTGGCGAACTTCTCCGCCCTGATCTTTCCCTGGGCCACAAGCTTGAGCAGCATGGGCGTCGTGTTGGTATTCACCAGCCCCATGCTGATGTTGATGTTTTGGATCCACAGGTTTTCCAGGTGCAGCTCCACCGGTTTTCCGTGCACCCCAACGTTCGCCACCGATCCACCCGGCCGCACTATGTCGGTGCACATGCCAAATGTTGCCGGCACGCCAACAGCTTCGATGGCCACATCGACGCCCTGTCCGCCGGTCAGGGCCAGGACCTGTTCCTTCCAGTCACTGCTGCCGGAAAGGACAGTGTCCGTGGCGCCGAACTCCCTTGCCTTCGCCAGGCGGTTGGCGTCCAGGTCGATGGCCACCACAGTCGCTGCGCCGTACAGTCCTGCCGTGGTGATCGCCGCCAGGCCCACCGGCCCGGCACCAACAACGGCCACGGTGTCGCCGGGCTTCACCCGGCCGTACTGGACACCTATTTCGAATCCGGTGGGGAGGATATCGGAGAGCATGACGGCCTGTTCGTCGCTGACGCCCGCGGGCAGCAGGTGCAGCGAGTTTTCGGCGTACGGCACGCGGACATACTCCGCCTGGGTCCCGTCGATCAGGTGTCCGAAGATCCACCCGGTGCCTTCCTGGCCCTCGCCTCCCAGGCAGTGCGAATAGAGTCCGGTCTTGCAGTTGGCACAGTGGCCGCAGGATTTGATGCACGAGATGATGACACGGTCATTCACCTTCAGGCCGGTCACGGAAGGCCCGGTTTCCACGATGGTTCCCACCGCCTCATGTCCCAGGATCCGGCCCTTTTCGACGGCGGGTACGTCACCTTTGAGGATATGCAGGTCGGTGCCGCAGATCGTGGTGGTATCGACCTTGACGATGACGTCGCCGGGTTGCTGGATCCGGGGGTCGGGGACATCAGTCCATGACTTGTCACCCGGGCCGCCGTAGACGAGGGCTTTCATGTGTCTCTCCTTACTGTGTGGGACGGATTCTCCGACGTTCGCCGCCGGCTTGCGCGGACAGCTGATGGTTGGGCTGCGGGCCGGCGGGACTGGCTGCCGGCGGATCCAGTGCCTGGAGTTTGGCTATGTGCAGGCCTCCGAGCACCAGGAAAAGCCCCGAGAGCCCAAGGGCGGGCAGCAAGGCGGCCAGGCTTGGTTCTGCACCGAACAGGGGTTTAACCAGTTCACCCACCGCCAGGGAGAAAATGAGGGTGAAACCCAGGACATACAGGGCCGGGAGAAGCAGCAGTCCCGTACGGTGGCCCCGGTACGTGAGGAAGGACAGGATCAGGAACCCGGGCATGATGAAGCAAAGGTCCAGGATGAAGATCGAGTAGAGGGAGTCAATCTGCTCGCCGCTCCGCATCAGGGGCAGGAGCATCCCGATCCACAGAGGGTAGAAGATCAGCGGCTGAAGGATGGCACCGGCCGCTGACACCAGCCTCAGTGCACGGGGAAGGGAGGCGGATGGCGCGTCGCGGTCCATGGTGGCCCCGGCGGTGACCATGGCCCAGAATGACACTGCGAAGACTGCCATGTAGAGCAGGTACAGGCCGTTGTACGTCCGCTCAATGACGTAGATCCCGTATGCGTAGAAGAGGTAGCCAAGGAGCCCCAGTGCCACGATCTGGTATTTGGCCCTGTGCGGGCCAACCGCGTAGGCCAGGTACAGCAACGCGAGCCCGGCCGCGACGGAGAGCAGGTCCTGGGAGTAGGCGCCGGGGATCAGGTCAGCGGCAACCACCCTGTTGTAGATTCCGGGCCGCCAAAGCCCCGTTGCCGCAGCGGCGAGCGCCAGCAGTCCGGCAACAGCCCACAGCAGGCGGTTGAGGAACAGATGGGTCAGCATGGGCCACCTTTCACCGGAAGATGAGCGTTTCCCGGGCGTCCCCACAGCGTCCCATTGGGCCGGCCGGACCCCAAGTGCCATTGGTCCTTCCTTGGGCATTGGTCCTTCCTTGGAGGCCGGGCCTTTATGCCCTTACGGCAGGCGGGAGAGTTGCCTACGCTGTGGCCTATGACTGAGAAAACGAACGTGCCTGTGCCGGAAATCCTTGACGCGGACGAGTGCTGGACGCTCCTCGCCCAGACCGGGGTGGGGCGCCTGGCCGTCATCGCCGATGGCCATCCGGATGTCTTTCCCGTCAATTACAAGGTGGACGGCAGGACGCTGGTTTTCCGCACCGGCGGCGGTACCAAGCACCAGGCCCTCCAGTCGGAAGCCACCGTGGCCCTCGAAGCAGATGCGGTCAGCTCCCAATTCGGGCTCGCATGGAGCGTCGTGGTCAAAGGCACGGCTGTTGAAGCGACGCCCACGGGCCCTGACCTGGATGACGTCAAGCGGGCGCTGTTTCCATGGCAGGGCGTGGGGCAGGAGCACTTCATCCGCATCACGCCGGAGTCAATAACGGGGAGGCGCTTCACGGTGGACGCACCACTGCTGTGGCAAACCTCGCTGGACCACGCAACCCGCGCCGGTTTCGAGTAGGAATTACGGGCGGGAGACACCGTGCGCGCATGGTGGGTGAACGGGCCGGGCCCCATATCCACCCACCCGCTGGTTCAGGGACTCCGTGCCACTCCCACGCCTGCGGCCAACGAACTCCTGGTGGAAGTGACTGTCTGCGGTGTTTGCCGCACCGACCTCCACCTCGCTGAAGGAGACCTGGCACCGCACCGTGCGCAGACTGTGCCCGGGCATGAAGCAATCGGCGTGGTTGTTGAGGCAGGAGTTGCCTGCTCCCGGTTCAGGACTGGCGACAGGGTGGGTGTGGCGTGGCTTGGCGGGATTTGCGGCAGGTGCGACTACTGCCGCCGGGGTGATGAAAATCTGTGCCAGTCGCCCGTCTTCACCGGCTGGGACAGGGATGGCGGCTATGCCGAGTACTTGACGGTTGCGGAGGACTTTGCCTACCCGGTACCTCCAGCCTTCCCGGATGAGCAGGCGGCACCACTGCTGTGTTCGGGCATCATCGGGTACCGCGCGCTGAAGCGCGCCGCCCTTCCCGTGGGTGGCCGCCTTGGCATTTACGGCTTTGGCAGCTCTGCCCACATCACCGCCCAGTTGGCGCTTAAACAGGGCGCCTCCGTGTATGTCATGACCCGGTCTGACGGCGCGCGGTCGCTCGCCCTGGAGTTGGGAGCTGATTATGCGGGGGACGCTTATGACCAGCCGCCTGTACCGCTCGATTCCGCCATTCTTTTCGCACCGGTTGGAGACCTTGTCCCGGCTGCGCTGCGCGCCCTGGACCGGGGCGGAACGCTTGCCATCGCCGGAATCCACCTAAGCGACATCCCGGCCCTCAATTACACCAGGGAGCTCTTTTTTGAACGGCAGGTGCGGAGCGTGACAGCCAATACCCGGGCTGACGGGCGTGAGTTCCTGGCTCTCGCAGCCAGGCTTTCGCTTACCCTCACCACCACGGCCTACCCGTTCCAGGCTGCGGCCAAGGCACTTGAGGACCTGGCTGCCGACAGGATTACCGGTTCGGCAGTCCTGCGGGTCCGGCCGGAACAGTAGCCTCTCATCCAAACAGGACGGCGGCCTCCTGGTACCGCGCTTCAGGGACCACCTTCAGTTCCCCCAGCGCTTCTTCAAGGTCGACGTTGACAATGTCCGTGCCGCGCAGCGAAACCATGGTGCCCCACCTGCCGGCGGCTGCCGATTCGACGGCGGCCAGGCCCAGCCTGGTGGCAAGGACACGGTCGAAGGCCGTGGGTTCGCCGCCACGCTGGATGTGACCCAGGACGGTGGCGCGCGTTTCGATGCCGGTCCGCAGCTGCAGTTCTCCTTCAAGCAGCAGTCCGATGCCTCCCAGCCGCGGGCGTCCGAAAGTATCCAGGCCACGGGGCGCGTACGGTGCTTCGTGGCCTTCAGGAGCGAAGGCCTCGGCCACCACCACGAGCGGAGCCCTGCCCCGGTCACGGGCTGACAGCACCCACGAGCAAATTTGGTCCAGGGACACCGGATGTTCAGGTATCAGGATGGCGTGCGCGCCCGATGCCATCCCGGAATGCAGTGCTATCCAGCCCGCACTGCGGCCCATGACCTCGGCCACCATGCACCGGTGGTGCGACTCGCCGGTGGTCCGGAGCCGGTCGATGGCTTCGGTGGCGGTCTGCACCGCAGAATCAAAGCCGAAGGTGTAGTCGGTGGCGCCGAGGTCATTGTCGATGGTCTTGGGCACTCCCACCACGTTGATGCCCTGGGAGCAGAGTTCCCGGGCGGCTGCCAGTGTTCCCTCTCCCCCAATGGCAATCAGGCCGTCCAGTTCGTTGTGCCGGACGCAGGCACGGACACCCTCGATTCCATTGCCCACCAGCGGGTTGGTCCGGGACGTGCCCAGGATGGTTCCACCCAGGCGGGCGATCCCACGGACACTCGTACGGGGCAAAGGGTAAATGTCCTGCTCCAACACACCCCGCCAACCGTCCCGGAACCCGATGAATCCATAGCCATGCGAAACGTGTCCGCCCAGCACGGCTCCCCGGATGACCGCGTTCACGCCCGGGCAGTCACCGCCACTGGTGAGGATCCCCAGCCGCTTCACCGGACCACCACCCCCGAAGCCCGGACAGGCAACGGAAAATGGAGGGTTTGCCCGGGAGGAAGGACCTCGTCATTGCCATGCACCTGCACCTTGATGGGGCCGGCGTCACCGGGAGCAGAGGCGATGCTCATGTCCCCGTCCTTGAGATGTATGCGGAGGCGGTGTCCCCGGTAGAGGACCTCAAAGGCAACGGCGCGCAGCCCGGTGGGGAGGTTGGGTGCAAACAGGATCGTGTCACCGCTGAACCGGAGCCCCGCAAAGCTGCGCTGGACCACGTCGATGGTTCCGGCCATCGCGCCCAAATGGATGCCCGCGCGCGTGGTGCCGTGCTGGGTATCGTCAAGATCGGCGTCGAGCGCTTCCCGGAAACTGTCCCACGCCCGGTCCGCGTCCAGGCCCGCAAGGACGGACGCGTGGGCAACCCTGCTCAGGGTGGAGCCGTGCGCCGTCCTGGCCAGGTAATACTCGATCGTCTTGTTGAGGTGTTCCGCCGTGAATGCATACTGAAGCCGCCGAAGAATGCTGACCAGTCCGTCGTGCCCCAACAGGTACGGGAGCATCAGGACGTCGGCCTGCTTTGCCAGCTTGTAGCAGTTGGTACTGTCATCTTCGGCCTCGAGGATGAGGTCCAGCCGCTCAATGTCGCCGTACCTGTCCCGGTAGTGGTCCCAGTCGAGTTCCTTCAACGACCCGTAGCCCTCGAACTGGCTAATGACGCCGTCCTCGTGAAAGGGGACGTACATCGCCGATCCCACGTGCGCCCACCCGGCGGTTTCCTCCTCTGTGACACCCAGGCGTTCCATGAGTACGGCACGTTCGCTGCCGTGCAGGAAGGCCATGATTCCCCTTGCCGTGGAGCAGGCCCATGCCGCCATGACATTGGTGTAGGCATTGTCGTCCAGGCCGGGTCCGTCGCTGCCGGGATAGCCGGTGTGGTATTCGTCCGGTCCCACGACGCCGCGCAGGTGGTAACGGCCCTCCTGCTTGTCGTAGTCCGCCAGTGAGCGGAAGAAACGGGCAACCTCGATCACCAGTTCCGCCCCCTTTTGCAGGAGCCAGATCTTGTTACCAGTGGTCTGGAAGTACTGCCAGGCATTGAACGCGACAGCAAGTCCGGAGTGCACCTGCAGGTGCGAGTGGTCCTTGACCCACCTGCCGGACCTGTCGTTGTACAACCATTTGGGCGTTTCCTCGGTTCCGGCGCTGGCGCTTTGCCACGGAAATTTCGCCCCTGCCAGACCTTCCAGGGCCGCGGCATGCCGGGCGGCGGGAAGCCGCCGCCACCTGTAATCGATGACGGCACGCGCAACCTCAGGCGTCCTCGAGGCGAGTACCGGCAGGACGAACAGCTCATCCCAAAAGACGTGGCCCCGGTAGCCCTCGCCGTGGAGTCCACGCGCCGTCACGCCGGCATCCAGTTCGGTCGTATGGTGTGTCAGTGTCTGCAGCAGATGGAATATGTGCAGGTTCAGGACAAGGCGCACCTGGACCGGGGCATCGATCTCCACCATGAACGGCCGCAGCTCGCGCCGCCACGCTTCCTCGTGCGCCGTCAGCAGCGAATCGAAGTCCCCGGGGATACGCGCCAGGACCGCACGGGCGCCGGCTTCCGGAGAGGATATGGCACGGTCACGGGACGTCACCACTGCCACCGTCTTGGTGATCCGCACCGGGGCGCCGGCACTGAGGGACAGCAGAAGAGTCTGGAAATGGAAGGCCCCTTTCCTGCCCTCCTCAACTCCCTCCGCTTCCGGGAATACCTGTGTCCGATAGGCCGCGGCGATGCGGATGAGGCTCTGGGTAGTTTCCACTTCGACGACGGAGGCAGCAAGCGCGGACGGCTCAGGGATGGAGCGGTGGGAGGCTGTCCTGTCAGCGATGTGGACGTCCGAACCCTCGGCATGTTCGGGGAGGTTGGCGTTGCGGACCCCGGCGTTGACACCGCTGCGGACCTCCACCTGACCGCTCCAGCCCAGCGCGGTGATAACCGTCTCAAGGACCAGCAGATGGGGCTCGGCCATGGACGCGAAACGGGTTTGCACTACTTCCAGCCTGCGGTGGTCGGCTGTCTCCAGCAGCAGCCGCCGCTCCAGTACCGCCCGTCTGAGGTCCAGGACCCTGTGCTCGCGGACCGAGGTCATTCCGCCCTCCGACCACCACTGCTGGCCCGGCAGGCGCAGGTCGAGCGGCAGGCAGTTGGGGGCGTTGACCATGTGTTCTTCCAGCAGCGTCTCGCCGCCGGCTTCCGCGCGGACACGGTTGTAGACGCCGGCGAGGTACATGCCCGCGTAGCTGAAGCTGCCGCCTTCGGGCGCCGCCCCGCGGACGCCCATGTAACCATTGCCCAGCGTGGTCAGGGCTTCCCGGTGTCCCTCGTGTGCGGCGTCGAAACCTTCATAGACGAGGTGCCAGGCGTTGCCGATGACCTGGCCCAGATCCAGCTCCCCCACGTCGTTGAGGACGGTATGGGCGCCGGCTGCCTCAAGCTGCCGGCGGTTGCCGGTCCGGTCGATTCCGACAACGAGGCCGAAGTTACCCCGGCGGCCGGCCTCAACCCCCGCCGCGGAGTCCTCGATCACCACCGCATGTGGCGGGGAGACCCCAAGCCGCGATGCGGCCGCAAGAAAGACGTCCGGCGCCGGTTTTCCGCGCAGGCCGAGCCGGGCCGCCGTCGTTCCGTCCAGCACCACCCTGAAGAGATCCTGGATGCCCGCCGCTTCCAGGACCAACCCGGCGTTACGGCTTGAGGTGACCACAGCAGTGGGCACTGCCGCGCCCGCTAGCCTCTGCAGCAAATCCAGGGTGCCTGGGTAACTCTGGACGCCGTCGGTCCGGAGGTGTTTCAGGAACAGTTCGTTCTTCCAGGCACCCAGGCCGAACCCGGTCCATGCGCCGGCTTCGTCCGTCTCGTTTCCCTTCTCAACGTGCACTCCCCTGGCAGCCAGGAACCGTACCACCCCCTCCTCCCGCGGCATCCCGTCGATGAAGGTGAGGTAGTCATTCCTGCTGAGCGGGGCACGGTTGGCGCCGGCAGGGATTCTTGGGTCACGCAGGACCCGGTCGAACGCATCTTTCCAGGCAGCCTGGTGGACCAGCGCTGTATTGGTGACCACCCCGTCCAGGTCGAAGATGACGGCGTCAAACGGTGGCTTGGCAGCAGCGGCGGTGGGCGACCCGATCATAGGTCAGTGGTACCAGCAAAGCGGTCATTCCGGACAGGGCCCTAGGGCCCGGCGCGGCCGCCGGGTCACGACGCGGCCACTGGAACCCTATGTCTTTGCGCCGGCTGTGTGCCCCACGTGGCTCCACCAGGTCAACGGGGACGTGATGGAAAAACGCCTGCCCGTTACGGAGTTGGGAACGATCCGGACAAAGTGCTCCTTTTCACCGGCCTGCCAGGGAAACAGGGTAAGGCCTGCTCCCTTCATCAGTTCCTCCGATGGCTCGAGGATGACGGCCTTGCCTTTGACCAGGACGCTCCATGCTTTGGCGGCATCATGGCCGTCGGCTTCCAGGGCGACGGCGAGCGGCCCGCCTGCTGCGCGCAGTTTCGTTCCCTCCCCCGTCCGGAAGACCAGCGATTCGTGGTCCACTTTGTAGTTGACCGGGAACACCTCCGGGTATCCGTTCACCAGCACTGCCAAATGGCCGACGGATACTACACGCAGGAGGTCCCAGCACGTTCCGGCGTCCAGGACTTCGGTAGGCGTTTGCGGTGGATCGTTGTGCATGCAGTCGAAGGTAACGGCTTGCGGGGCCAGCCCGGTAGAGCATTTAGGCCCGGGTCCCCTTGCCTTGACAGGCAAAGAAAAACACCCCGGTCCGAAGACCGGGGTGTTTTACCCGTGGGTGGAGATGGGGGGAATTGAACCCCCGTCCGATGTCGTGTTGTCAGGGCTTCTCCGGGCGCAGTTTGCGTCGGATTTTCTCGGCCCCAGCCATGCTGCAAACAGCTGGCTGATCCGGGCCCAGTCATCTAAAAGTCCCGTTTACTCCGATGACGGGAGCAAACAGCAGTGGCTATCTAAATGACGCCAGGATCCGGGGCGATAGCAACCCCGGGCTGACGGACTGTCTTACTGCTTAGGCAGCAAGAGCGAAGTCAGTGCGCTTAGATTCGGCACTTATTGGTTTGCAGAAAGCGTTTACGAGATAATTCTGCATCCTCGGCCCGCTTCACCTGTCGCGACTAACACCGTCGAAACCGATCATCCCCGTATTTTGTTACCAAACCGGCTGGCAAGCCTGCCGGACTATTCATACTAACGCATGACCCGTGGAAATAATTCCTACCGGCGCCGGTTGCGCTCGCGCATCTCACGCTGGGCTTCACGGTTGTCCTGCTGTTCCCGCAGCGTCTGCCGCTTGTCGTATTCGCGCTTGCCGCGGGCAACACCGATTTCCACCTTGGCCTTGCCGTCCACGAAGTACAGCTGGAGGGGAACAATGGTGTAGCCGGACTCCCGGACCTTGTGGGAGATCTTGATGAGTTCTTCCCGGTGCAGCAGCAGCTTGCGGCGCCGGCGTGCCGCGTGGTTGGTCCAACTGCCCTGGTTGTATTCGGGAATGTGGATGGCTTCCATCCACAGTTCGTCGTTATAGAACGTGCAAAATCCGTCCACCATGGAGGCGTGGCCCTCACGCAGGGACTTCACTTCGGTGCCCATCAGCGCGATGCCGGCCTCGTAAGTGTCCAGCACGTGGTAATCGTGCCGGGCCTTGCGGTTGGTGGCCACTACCTTACGGCCACTTTCTTTAGGCACGGGGAAACTCCTCGGGTTCAGGTCGGGTGCCTCCGGGCCTGCGGCGCGGAGCTATACCAGTCTACGGCAGCAGCGCTTCGCCCCTACAGCAATCCCATGGGGTCGACGGCGGCACCATTGAGCCAGGTTTCGAAGTGGGCGTGGCAACCCGTGGAGTTGCCGGTGCTGCCGGAGTAGGCAATGAGCTGACCCTGGGAGACCCTCTGCCCATTCGAAACCACGATGCTGGAGTTGTGGTAGTAGATGGTGGTGAGCGTATTGCCCTGCACCACGCCGTGATCGATCTTGACGCGCCAACCGCCACCATCGGCGGAATTCCAGCCTGAGCTGAAGACCTCACCGGCAGCTGCCGCATACACGGGCGTGCCGCAGGCTGCGCCAAAGTCGATTCCGGTGTGCATGTATCCACCGGTGCCATAGAAGTCGATGGTTCCCGGCGGGGTGGTGCGGTAGCCAAAACCGGAGGTGATGGGGATGCTGCCGTCGAAGGGGTGGCGGAGGCCAAACGCCGACGGCGATCCCGCGGCGGGCGGGACGTACGGCTGCGCGGGCGGGGCCGGGCGGTTTGCGGCGGCCGCGGCCGCGGCCGCCGCAGCGGCAGCAGCAGCCGCCTGCCTGCGCTGCTCGGCTTCCCAAGCTTCACGGGCCCTGCGGTCGCGTTCGGCGATCTCGTTGGCCACCTGGTTCTGGTTGGCCTGGACGCCGGCCAACTGGGCCTGGATGCCGGGCTTTGCCGCCTGGAGTTCGGCATCGAGGCGGGTGGTGTCCGCAATGAGCTGGTCGACTTGGGCCTTCTTGGCCGCAGCCTCGTCGCGGGCGGCCTTCTCCCGCTCCAGGGCGGCGTCGGCCTTGGCCTTGAGGTCCTTGATCTCAGCTTCGACAGCTTGCAGGCGCGCTTCGGAGTTGACGTTGGTGGCGTTCTGCTGGCTGAGCTTGTCCATGGCTGCGTTCTGGCTGCGCATGGCCTGGTCCGCAAGGTCCATGGTCTCGGTCAGGCTGCTGCCGCTGTTGGAGCCGAAGAAGAGCGACAGGTTCGAAGGAACGCCGCCGGATTTGTAGGCCTGGGTGGCGATCTGCCCAATCAGTTTCTTGGTGTCCGCGATCTTTTGCTTGTCCGTCTCCAGCTGCTGGGTGATCTTGGCCTTGTTCTGCTGGGCCATGTCCACGCGGGCCGACAGCGCCTCTACCTCCTTGACAGCCCCGGCTACCCGGCCCTGTGCCTCAAGGAGTGCCTGCTGGGCACCGGGCAACTGTCCCTGGTAGATCACCAGGTCGCTGGCGGCCTTGGCGATCCGGGAATCGACGAATTCGAGGGATGCCTGGACGCGTGCGGCTTCGGCCTCGAGCGCGGCTTGGCGGTCTTCGAGGTCGTCGGCGAAAGCGACGGGTGTGGCAAGGGCCATCCCGGCCGAAAGGATGACGGTGAGCACGCCGCTGACGATCCCCAAACGGCGGGCAGCGGCCCGCCCTCGGCTGTGCCGGGGGCGGGGCAAGGTTTGGTGAATGAGGTTCATGGGCATTCCTAGGTCGCGGTGTGCACAGCCTAAACGCGCAAATATCTACGTAAGGTCAAGAGAGACGAAATTCCTGCCAAGGATCCGCCAAGGATTATCAGCGCCGGGGCGATGATCAGGGTCTGCCCGGATGAGATAAAGGCCGTATCCGGGTATTGCCGCGACATATAGTCGCCCAGGAAGTATTGCGCTACGGCCCACAGGGTGCCCGAGGCCAGGGCAGCGCCGATGACGGCTGCTATGACGCCTTCCAGGATGAACGGCAGCTGGATCACGGTTTTTGAGGCACCGACCAGGCGCATGATTCCGGTTTCGCGGCGCCGGCTGAACGCGGAGAGCCTGATGGTGGTGGCGATCAGCAGGATGGCGCAGACGATCATGACCCCTGCGATGCCGACCGCCACAAGGGACGCACCGTTCATCACCGAGAAGAGGCGTTCGAGGAGCTGGCGCTGGTCGATCACCGTTTCCACGCCTGGCTGGGAGGAAAACGTCTCGCTGATGATCTGGTACTTTTCCGGGTCCTTCATGTTGATCCGGAACGATGCGGGCAGCTGGTCCGGCGTCACGGAATCGACGATCGGAGAGTTCGAAAACTGGTCCTTGAAGTGCTTGTAGGCCTCATCCTTGGACTCGAACTGAAAGTCGTTGATGTACTGCGCCACGGCCGGGGACTCAAGGAGCGCGTTCAAGCCCTGTTGCTGCTCAGGGGTGACTGGCCCGGAAGCGCAACCCGGCGCCGTCGAACCTTCACTGCAAAGGAAGATCGCCACCTGGACCTTGTCGTACCAGTAGCCCTTCATCTGGTTGATCTGCATCTGCAGCATTCCGGCCGCACCCACGAAGGTGAGGGACACGAACGTCACCAGGATGACCGAGACCACCATGGAAAGGTTGCGGCGCAGCCCGCTGCCGATTTCCGAAAGGATGAATGCGAGCCTCACCGCTGGGCCTCGCCTTCAGCGCCGTTGCCCGGCAGGCCGCCGTCGGGCGTTTCCCTGCCACTGGCGTCCTTAAGGCGCCTGGACTGGCCGACGACGGGAATCATCGAGGTGTACAAGGCCTTGGCTTCGTCGCGGATCACCACGCCGTTCCTGAGTTCGACCACCCGTTTGCGCATTTCGTTGACGATGTCGTCATCGTGGGTGGCCATCACCACGGTGGTTCCGTTCTGGTTGATCTTGTCCAGGACGCCCATGATTCCCATGGACGTGGTGGGGTCCAGGTTTCCGGTGGGTTCGTCCGCGAGGAGGATCCCGGGCCGGTTGACCACGGCACGCGCGATGGCCACGCGCTGTTGCTCGCCGCCGGACAGCTCGTGCGGCATGCGGTGTTCCTTGCCTTCGAGGCCGACGGTCTTCAGGACCTCCGGGACGGTGTCGCGGATGACGCTGCGGCTCTTGCCGATGACCTGCATGGCGAACGCCACGTTGGCGAAGACATTCTTTTGGGGCAGGAGGCGGAAGTCCTGGAACACGACGCCGATGCCCCGGCGGAGGCGCGGAACACGCCAACTGGAAATCTTCGCGACGTTTTGGCCCGCCACGTAAACAGCGCCGGAGGTGGCGCGGTCTTCCTTCAGCACCAGGCGGAGGAAGGTGGATTTTCCGGAGCCGGACGCACCGACAAGGAAGGCGAATTCGCCGCGGTCAATCTCAAGGGTGACAGAGTCCAGCGCCGGACGGGCTTTCTGGTCGTAAACCTTGGTGACATTTTCGAATCGGATCATGGCCCTAAGTACCCTGCAGGGCATGGCTGATTCTTGTGATGCAGCCCAGTTCTGCAGCCGGTGCACGGGTTTTCGTTTGGGGAAAGTAGGGCCCCGGCCCCTCGACTATACGCAGGGTCCCCCGTGCTTCGACCTGCTTTCGGGGGCGTGTCGCTGGATCAGCTGCAGGACGGCGGGGCCGGCAGGCCTACTTTTCGGCGTTGCGGTTGTCAGTACGCCAGCGGATGCCCGCATCGATGAAGTCGTCAATCTCGCCGTCGAACACTGCGGACGTGTTGCCCACTTCGTGCTCGGTGCGCAGGTCCTTCACCATTTGATACGGGTTCAGAACGTAGGAGCGCATCTGGTCACCCCACGAAGCTTTAACATCGCCGGCCAGCGCCTTCTTCTCCGCATCCTCCTGCTCCTTCTTCAGCAGCAGGAGCCGGGACTGCAGCACGCGCATGGCGGCGGCGCGGTTCTGCAGCTGCGATTTCTCGTTTTGCATGGAAACCACCGTGCCGGTCGGGATGTGGGTGAGGCGGACGGCGGAGTCCGTGGTGTTGACCGACTGGCCGCCGGGGCCCGACGAACGGAACACGTCCACCCTGATTTCGTTGTCCGGGATGTCGATGGAGTCCGTCTGCTCGATCAGCGGAATGACTTCCACGGCGGCAAAGGACGTCTGGCGGCGGCCCTGGTTGTCGAACGGGCTGATCCTGACGAGACGGTGGGTTCCGGCTTCCACGCTGAGCGTGCCGTACGCGTAGGGAGCCTTCACCTCGAAGGTGGCCGACTTGAGCCCGGCCTCCTCCGCGTAGGACGTGTCCATGACGGTGGTGGGGTAGCCGTGCCGCTCGGCCCACCGGAGGTACATGCGCATCAGCATCTCGGCGAAGTCTGCGGCGTCCACACCTCCCGCGCCGGCGCGGATGGAGACCACGGCTTCGCGTTCGTCGTACTCGCCGGACAGCAGGGTGACCACTTCCAGGTCCTTGAGGGCTTTCCTAATGGACTCAAGTTCTGTCGCGGCCTCCCCCATCGAGTCCGCGTCGTCCTCGTCCTGCCCAAGCTCAACGAGGACTTCAAGGTCGTCGATCCGGGATGCCAGGCTGGTGAGTCGCTCCAGTTCGGACTGGCGGTGGGAAAGCCGGGAGGTGATTTTCTGCGCGGCCGCGGGGTCGTCCCAAAGGTCCGGCTCCCCTGCCCGCTCGCTGAGTTCGGCGATGTCTTCCTTGAGTGTCTCCACGTCGCTGACGCGTTCAATGGACTCGTAGGTGGCGCGCAGCGCCCGGATTTCAGCGGAAAAATCAATATTGGCCATGGTTGTTTAAGCCTACGCTATGGAGCGGTACGGCCCGGCGCTGCCAGGATCATTGGCTCAGCGGGTGCATGACTCAGCGGGTCAGGCGTGAGCGGGCGGTGGACGTCGCTTCGATTCGGATGCCATCAGGGACAAGGAAGTTCACCACAGGTGGGTGCACGTCTGCCGTGAGGACCACAACGGCGGTGGAACCGTCAGGTGTACCCGTTGTAGCGGCGACGGCGAGGCCTGAGAAACGCTGCGAGGCTGGGCTCCTCGAGACGAAGTCGGCAGCTACATTGCGGACGCGCGCGGGATTAAGGACAGCCGAGGGGCTTCCACCCTGGGATGTGACTTCTCCCAGGGTGTAGCTGTCGGCCGCCGCAAGCGACGCCCCGTCTGCCAGGGACAGCAGGCGCTTGTGCTCCAGATAGACGGCAGATATGCCGACGACGACCGTCGCCACCAGAAGTGCCAGGGTGATGTAGCCGAGAATCATCACCATGACCTGGCCGCTCTGGTCCGATTCCCGGCGTTTCACCGGTACCGGCCTACCAATTGGGTGGAAGACGCCTCAACCTCCGTGGCTGATAATCCGTCGGCGAACGGAATGAACGGCAGCGGTACGCTCAGGCTTACGGTGACAGTCACCGTGGTTCCGGCGGCCTGGCAGTCAGCAGGGTTGCAGGTCGTGGCCATGCGGGCCCTGTCTGCCTGGTGCCCGAAGTCGGAAAGGGCGAGGGCCACGGCCTGCTCCGCAGCTGCCTGGGCTGTGGAGGAATCCGGCTGTGCCACATAAACCTTCGCCGCCTGGTCCGCGGCACCCACCACAGCGAAGGAACCGCCCTGGATTTGCCCGACGGTGATCACGAAGTACACCAGCGGGACCATCAGCAGAAGTGCAAGGAACGTGAACTCGACTACCGCACTTCCTTGCTCGTGTCCGCTCCCCTGCTCCTCATGCACAAAGCCCTGCTGCTGGTGCTCCCCGCGAGCAGGCCTGGGGCAGTGGGATGGGTCGCCCACGTGCGTGCCCCCGGCACGCTCCCTGCAGAGCACTTCTGCCACGCGGGCCGTGACCAGGAACAGATTGGAACCGGCCTGTGCGCTGGAGCGGGACTGGGCACTGGAACAGGACTGCGCACTGGCGCGGGGTGGTCCGTCGGGGTGGGGCAACGGGCTGGCGCTGAACGGATCAAGGCTGGACAGCCGCATGCCCTTTCACCTCCAGCAGGTCCCGGGGCCCAATCAGACCGATGACCGGCATTGGGGACCGGACAGTCACTTCCAGGGTGCGCATCCCCTGGACAGTTACTTCCTGCGTACTGACCTGGTCAGCAAAGCCTTCGTTCAGGGCCATGCTGATGAGGCTGCGGGTCCGCTCTTGCGCGTCGGCGGCATTGCGGTCAGCGAGTGTGCCGTACCGGGCACCAGAGGCAGCAGCATCAATAAGTGTGTTCCGGACATGCAGAACCAGGGTCAGCTGAATAATCGCAAGGAAGAACATCGTCAGCAACCCGCCAACCAGGACGAAGTCCACCACGGCTGAACCCCGCTCGCCCGGCCTGGGCAGCACTGGCTGCACGGGTCCGTGAGCGGACGGCAGCATGGTTCAGTTCCCCACCTTGTCCATTGCCTGGTTGAACATGGCCTCCAAGGCGGGGCCCGCGAGCGCCAGCAGGGCTGCAACCAAGACCGCGGACATCAGGGTTATCATCACCCATCCCGGAACGTCACCTCGTTCAGGGTTATCGTTACCGATGGTCGGAGGCACCTGAAGGTCTTCCCTGCCTTCGGTGTACTGTGCACCGATAGGACGCCCCCTCCCGGCTGTCGCGGGCACCTTGAGCTGCAGTAGAGCGGCAAGGCCAAGAAGCAGCAGTGCACAGCGGGTTCCCATGGTTTTCATCTTGAGTCCTATTCCTGGTTCCTAAGGTGGGCTTTAACTAATGGCAGCGGGTCCGGGCTTCGGGTCTTTCTCCCCATCAGAAGCCCAGGTTGATGGCGGCCAGGCCGGGGAAGACAGCAAACACCACGGTCAGGGGAAGCACCCCGAAAACCAGGGGCACCATCATTGCGATTTCCTTTTTCCCGGCAGCTTCCATCAGGTCCCGCTTGGCCGAATCGCGGACGTCCTGCGCCTGCGCGCGAAGCACGTCCGCAAGGGGTGTTCCTCTTTCCACCGCAACGATGATGCCGTCAACAAACCTGACCAGCGGCGCAAGGTCGGTGCGCCCAGAGAACTCCTGCATTGCCAGAATCAGCGGCTTGCCGGCCCTGGTCTCCGCGAGGATCTTCGAAAATTCCTTGGACAGCTCACCGTTGGCACTCCTGCAGACGCGATCCAATGCGCCTGTTGCGCTCTCCCCTGCGCCGACGGCCAGGGCCATCAGTTCGGCAAGGCTGGGAAACTCGGCCATCATCCGCGCTTCCCGCCGGCGGACCTGGGCGCCAAGCCAGTAGTCCCGCAACACAAAACCCGCTGCAGTACTGCCGATAATTACCGCCGCTGCCAAGAGCGGGCTGAACCTGCCCGCTGCGGCTCCAATGAGCATGAAAGTCGCTGAGAGGACAAAACCCGCAGCAGCCCACAGCAACTGTTCAGCGCGGAAGTCGATGGCAGACTTGTTGATTCCTGCCTGGGCCAGCCGCCGGCCCGTGGCACCAGGCGTGGGGTTCAGTCTTCCCAACGCGGACAGCCAGTCCCGGAAGACGGGACGGAAAATTCGTTCGAGGGGGCCGAAAGGTGTCAGGTTCTGCTCGCCGGCGTGCAGGAGCCTCGACTCCAGGTTTTGCGACTTAAGTTGGGGCTCTATGCGTTGGGAAAGCGTCAGGGCGCGCATGGGAGGTGACCGGAAGATCACGAGCCACAAACCAAGGCCAAGGCCGATACCGCAGATTACTGCTGCAGGCGGGATGACGATCATCGGAGCACCCTTTCGTCCTGTGGTAGGGCCCCGATCTTCAACATCACCGTGTAGCAAACAAGCGAGACCACCAAGCCGCCGAGCAGGACTGCGGCGCCCATAGGCGTGTTGTAGGCCTGGATCGCCTCCGGCCTGCTGGCAAGCAGGATCATCACGATCCAGGGTGCCGCGACGGCAAGCCGGGCGGCATTGATGGTCCACGACTGCCGCGCCTCGAGCTCGCTGCGGGTCCGGGCATTCTCCCGCAGGAATTCCGCCAAGGTGCCCAGGAGCTTCCCCAGGTCCGAACCGCCTACCTCCCGGGTCAGCCGGAGCGCTTCGACGATGCGGTCGGCCACCGGGTCAGCCAATCGCTGCTTCAACTTGTTTAGAGACCCATCAAACTGGCCTCCGGCGCGATAGTCAGCGCCGAACTCACGAAAAATGGGCCGCAATTCCTCAGGTCCCTTTTCTCCAAGCTGAATGAGGGCCTCGGGCAGGGGCAGGCCCGCACGGATCGCAGAGCGCAGATGATCCACGACGTCAGGCCAGAGTTGGCGCAGCAGGGCCGTCCTCTTTTTGGCCCGCCACCTGAGGATGGTGATGGGAAGCCATGTGCCGAAAAGTCCGAAGCAGCCGGCAATGGGCCACGAATGGCTAAGCCCGTAGAACACCAGTGCTACAAAAACCCCGAGGCCCAAGCAAGTACCGGCCAAACCGCGGGCTGAGACCCTGTCGACCCCGGCAACCGCGAGCAGGTCAGCCAGGTGGCCGGGCTTTCGCACGCGGTTCCCGTGGTCCGGCGTTTCCCAACAGGACCACCAAATGAGGAAGAGGCCCATCCCTAGCGCCGCCCCCATCAGCGCCGGGATCATCGCGGATCCAGCAGCGTGGCGAGGTCGTATCCTGCCCGCGAAAACTTCTCAGCTGCCGGCATGGCGTTGGCCCGTGGTTGCAGGATTCCATTCTCCAGGGCGAAAACCAGTGACGACTCGATGATGCCGTTTTCCACGCGGCGCCCCAACGATAGGATTTGGGTCACTTGCCGACGCCCATCGGGATGCCTGCTGCAGTGCACTACAAGGTCGATGCAGGATGCAACGGTGGGGACCACGAACGCACTGGAGATGTTGTCCCCCGCCAGCAGCGGCAACGTGCAGATCTTGGTCACAGCATCGTGCGCCGAGTTCGCATGGACGGTGCACATTCCGGGCAGGCCACTGTTAAGGGCAATCAGCATGTCCAGGCTCTCGGCTTCCCGCACCTCCCCTACCACCAGCCGGTCCGGACGCATCCGCAACGCTTCCTTGACCAGGCGACGGAGTGGAATTTCGCCCTCACCTTCGAGGTTCGGCTGCCGGCACTGCAGACCCACCACGTCCCGGAGCGGAAACTGAAGTTCAAAGATCTCCTCGACCGTGATGACACGCTCCCGGCTACCTATGCTCGCCGCCAGACAGTTCAGCATGGTTGTCTTGCCTGCCTGGGTGGCCCCCGACACAAGGATGTTGAGGCCACTGGACACCGCTGCGCCGAGAAATCGTGCCGACTGCGGTGTCAGCGTTCCCAACTCGACCAGGTGTTCCAGTCGGCTGGCCTTCACGACGAATTTGCGGATGTTCACGGCCCAGTGCCGGCGGGTTACATCCGGAATGACTACGTGGAGCCTGGATCCGTCCGGCAGTGCCGCGTCCACAAAAGGGGACGACATGTCCAGCCTCCTGCCGGAGCTTTTGAGCATGCGTTCTACGAGGTCACGCACGTGTTGCTCGGAGAGGCTCAGCGAGGTCAGCTCTGACTCCCCGTTGCGTGCCACATATATTTCGTTTGGCGCGTTGAGCCAGATCTCTTCTATTGAAGGATCGTCGAGGAGTGGCTGGAGCACTCCAAAGCCGGCTACGGCATCGAACAGGAACCTACGGGCAGCATCCAACGGGCCAAGGGGTGGAAGAGGCCCCATCAGGGCGCGCTCGTCATAGTCAGTGACGGCTGCTTCCACCAGCCTACGGACCTCTCCTGCCTGCCTCAGTGGGTCCAGCCCACGACGGCGGATGAGCTCGCGGACTTCGTCCTCGACAATTCCCAGCGCGTCCATATGTTCCCCCATACAACTGCCGCCCCCAGCGGAGGCAGTTCGACTGGGTACAGCTTAAGTAGAGGGTCCTGCCGCAACAAGTCATTCAGCACTCCTGTGGATAACTGACGACCCTCAAGATTCCCCTTAGTAGGGCTCAAGATTTCGCTTCGAAGACCACAGGATTCACATAAGTAACACCAGAATCACTGGTTGCGCCAGTAACACTGGTGCTATGGTGAGCGCGTTATTTATCGAAATAGCACTATCAGGTGCCTTCCTGGGGGAAATCACCTGAGCAGTATCCAAAGAGGCGCTTGGGGGAGCGCCGCATTGTCTCCGGAGCACATATGAAGCGGAACCTGTCTCAGTCCCGTCGCCCAATCATGATGTCCCTTGGGGCCGGCTTATTAGCTGCCTCCTTGCTGACCGGCCCTGGCCTGATCGGAGCAGCTTCCGCTTTGGAGCCCAGTCCCACACCAACGCCTGCCCCGTCCCAAACTGCCACTACGCTGCCACAGGCGACGCCGGCACCAACAACCACAGCGTCGCCGCAGCCTTCCATCGCAGCCAGTTCGCCGACGTCGGCTACTCCCCAGTCAATGGCCCAGGCCATCGGCCCCGGCGGGGCGGAAATGGGGCAGAGGTCCAAGAGAGTGACCTCTGCTTCCCCGTCGCCCACCGCCCAGAAGCTCAGCGCCGAATCGCTCGCAACAGAGGGCACATGGATGCCCTCCTTTGGGATACAGGGGCTTGACGTCAGTGGACACCAAACCAGCGTCGACTGGCAGCAGCAGTGGAACATGGGTGCCAGGTTCGCGTATGTGAAAGCCTCTGAAGGCAATTACTTCACGAATGATCTGTTTGGCTCGCAGTACCAAGGCGCACGAAGCGTGGGGATGCTCCGGGGTGCTTACCACTTCGCGATCCCCAACTGGTCTTCCGGCGCCGATCAGGCGCGCTATTTCGTGAACAACGGTGGCGGATGGTCCGGCGACGGCTATACGTTGCCGCCGGTTCTCGACTTCGAGTTCAACCCCTACGAGGGTCGGACGATCAACGGCTTCTACTTTGGCAACACCTGCTATGGCATGTCCCAGGCGCAACTGACATCCTGGGTCCAGGACTTCGGAAACACGATGAGGTCCCTCACCGGCAGACTGCCGATGATCTATACGAATACAAATTGGTGGAACCAGTGCCTGGGCAATCCCACCGGTTTTGGGGACTATCCCTTGTGGGTTGCGGCCTACCCGTACTCGGCAACCAACGATGCGGGCGCCATTCCGACAGGGAGTTGGGACACCTACAGCATCTGGCAGTACAGCAGCACCGGGCCGTTTGCTGGGGACTCCAACGTTTGGAACGGGGACTATGCGGGACTCAAGGCATTCGCTTCCGGAGCCGTTCCATTGGCGGCGAGCCAGGCCATAGGCGACGTCCGATCCCGTACGCCAGAACTGGGAGCCCAGACGTCCAACATAGTTTGCGGCCTGCGCGAGGGAGGCTGCTACCAGAACTTCCAGAACGGTGCAGTCATATGGTCCCCGGCCAACGGAGCCCATCCCAGCCTGGCAGGTCCGATCAGGACGCTCTGGCAAGCCGACGGCTTCGAAAATGGAACCATGGGCTACCCGACCTCTGCCGTAATCTGCGGCCTGAAGGACGGCGGCTGCTATCAAAACTTCCAGAACGGTGCCATCCTGTGGAGTTCTGGCTCTGGCGCGCAAATCAGCGTGAGCGGACCAATTCGAACTGCCTGGGCAGCAACAGGCTTTGAAAACGGCGTTATGGGATATCCCACCGGAGGTCAAACATGCGGCCTCGCCGCACAGGGTTGTTACCAAAACTTCCAGTCGGGCGCGGTCTTGTGGTCTCCTGCTACCGGGGCCAAGCGCAGCCTCAACGGACCCATTAGGGCGGCTTGGCAAAAGACAGGCTTCGAGTCAGGGCCACTTGGCTACCCGACCAGCGACACGCTTTGCGGTCTTCGGGACGGCGGCTGCTTCCAAAGTTTCCAAACAGGCAGCATCGCGTCCTCATTCACCAATGGAGCACACATCGTTTGGGGCCAGATGGAGTCGGCCTGGAGGGCAGGTGGCCGGGAAGCAGGACCCCTGGGCTACCCCGCTGCAGATGAAGTCTGCGGCCTCAAGAACGGGGGGTGCCGGCAACTGTTCGAAAAGGGTGCCACCGTCTGGTCACCCTCCACTGGAGCCCAATTGAGCCCCGCCGGACCTATCCGCACGTTGTGGCTTCAGCAAGGGGGTGAGAGCGGTCTGATGGGATATCCCACCGGGCCTCAAACATGCGGGCTCGTCAACGGCGGCTGCTTCCAGGAGTTCGAAGGCGGGGCCATTATTTGGTCTGCGACGTCCGGTGCGCAGCTGAGCAAGGCTGGTCCCATCAGAAATGAATGGGCTCGAACTGGCTTTGAGAACGGTGCCATGGGCTACCCCACCGCAAATGAAGTTTGCGGGCTACCCGACGGGGGCTGCTCGCAGGATTTCCAGAACGGCTCACTTACGTGGACTTCCGGCAGAGGCGTTTTGCGGGTCATGTCCCCAATTTTTGCTTCGTGGAAAGCTCAGGGGCGCGAGTCCGGAGTACTTGGCTACCCCAGCGCAACCCAAGTCTGCGGACTTGTCGGAGGAGGCTGCTACCAGAACTTCCAGAATGGCGCCGTTCTCTGGTCGGCGGCCACGGGCGCCCAGCCGAGCCCTGCAGGGCCCATCCGCACACTCTGGGCTGCGACAGGATACGAAAACGGTTCTCTCGGATACCCCACCAGTAGCCAGGTCTGCGGTTTGAAAGACGGTGGTTGCTACCAGAACTACCAAAACGGGGCTATTCTCTGGTCTCCCGCCACGGGCGCGCAGATAAGCCCCAACGGACCCATCAGATCCAAGTGGGGCTCCATGGGCTACGAGCTCAGCGAGTTGGGATACCCTACGGGCGGTGTGGTCTGCGGCATCAGGGACGGGGGCTGCTACCAGAATTTCCAAGGCGGAGCGATGCTGTGGTCGCAGGCAACGGGGGCTCAGCCCAGCACTGGACCAATCCGCACGAAGTACGCCAGCCTTGGCTACGAGAACAGCTTCCTCGGCTATCCCATCGCGGCGACTTCCTGCACCTTGGCCAACGGAGGCTGCTTCCAGAACTACCAGGGCGGGTCCATCACCTGGAGCCCCACAACTGGGGCAAGCGCAAGCACAGTGCGCCGGTAACCGGTGTGGCTCCTGCTGCGAGAGGCAGGAGCCACGGTCAGAAGCTATTGGATTCAGAACAGAAAAGGGTTGAAGCAGCCGCTTCAACCCTTTTCTGTTTGTAGAAATCTACTTTTCGGCGAGGAGCTCGAGCAGGTATGAGCCGTAACCGCTCTTGACGAGGGGTTCGGCCCTTTCGCGGAGTTCATCGTCGGTCAGGAACCCCAGCCGCCACGAGATCTCTTCGGGCGCTCCAATCTTCAAGCCTTGCCGGTTCTCCACCGTCCGAATGAAATTGGAGGCATCGTTTAGGTCGTTGAAGGTCCCGGTGTCGAGCCAAGCAGTTCCCCGGGGCAGGATCTCGACCTGCAGCTTACCGGCGTCCAGATAGACGCGGTTCACGTCGGTGATCTCGAGTTCACCGCGGGCGGACGGCTTGAGGTTCTTGGCGATGTCAACAACATCGTTGTCATAGAAATAGAGCCCTGGAACTGCGTAGTGGCTCTTGGGTGCCGCGGGCTTCTCTTCCAGGGACAGAGCCTTGCCATCGTCATCGAATTCCACCACCCCGTAAGCAGACGGATCCTTGACCCAGTATCCGAAGACTGCTCCCCCGTCGATGGTCTTGAACCTGCGCAGCTGAGTGCCCATGCCCTGGCCATAGAAGATGTTGTCACCCAGGACCAGAGCAACGCTGTCATCACCGATATGGTCCGCACCGAGCACAAATGCCTGGGCCAGTCCGTCAGGAGAAGGCTGCTGCTTGTAGGTGATGGAGACGCCGAACCGGGACCCATCCCCCAATAAGCGTTCAAACTGCTCCGCGTCGTGGGGAGTGGTAATGATGAGGATGTCCCGGATCCCAGCCAGGATCAGCGTGGACAGCGGGTAGTAGATCATCGGCTTGTCGTAGACCGGTACCAATTGCTTGCTGACACCCAGCGTGATGGGATGAAGCCTGGAGCCGGTTCCGCCGGCCAGTATTATTCCGCGCATGTCCCCATCTTTCCCTTCGCTAGGAGCAGCAGCAAATCCGGTAGTCTAGGGAATTATGCAGCGACTTCTCGTAACCGGCGGAGCCGGCTTTATTGGCTCGAACTTTGTCCACTACGTTTTGGAAAACACCGACGACCACGTAACGGTTCTGGACAAGCTGACCTACGCAGGTAACCTCGAGTCGTTGAAGGGCCTTCCGGAGGAACGTTTCACCTTCGTCCGGGGCGATATCGCGGACGCAGCCCTTGTAGATGGTCTTGTTGCCGATTCCGACGTCGTTGTTCACTACGCTGCCGAGTCGCACAACGACAACTCGTTGCACGACCCACGCCCTTTCCTGGACACCAACATCATCGGCACCTATACGCTCATTGAGGCAGCGCGCAAGCACAACAAACGCTTCCACCACATCTCCACGGACGAAGTTTACGGAGACCTGGAGCTGGATGACCCGGAGCGTTTCACCGAACAAACGCCTTACAACCCCTCAAGCCCGTACTCGTCAACCAAGGCCGGTTCCGATCTGCTGGTACGGGCATGGGTACGCTCCTTCGGCCTGCAGGCCACCATCAGCAACTGTTCCAATAACTATGGTCCGTACCAGCACGTGGAGAAGTTCATCCCCCGGCAGATCACCAATGTCATCGACGGCATTCGCCCCAAGCTCTACGGTAAGGGCGAGAACGTCAGGGACTGGATCCACGCCAACGACCATTCCTCCGCTGTGCTTGCAATCATCGCCGGGGGAAAGATTGGCGAGACCTATCTGATCGGCGCGGACGGCGAGAAGAACAACAAAGACGTCGTAGAGCTGATCCTCAAGCACATGGGACAGGCCCCGGATGACTACGACCATGTGGTCGACCGGCCAGGTCACGACCTCCGCTACGCCATCGATTCCACCAAGTTGCGCGACGAACTCGGGTGGAAACCTCAGTTCTCCAACTTCGACGAGGGCATCGAAGACACAATCGGCTGGTACCGGGATAACGAAGACTGGTGGCGCCCGCAGAAGGCTGCCACCGAAGCAAAATACAAGGAACAGGGCCAGTAGTCCATGTCGCTGGAGTTCTCGAAGAAGCTTGCTGCCCACCAAACCCCCATTCCCGGCGTCGTTCTCTACGACCTCCCGGTCCACGGCGACAACCGGGGATGGTTCAAGGAGAACTGGCAGCGGGAAAAGATGCTTGCTCTCGGGTTGCCTGACTTCCGGCCCGTGCAGAACAACATCTCCTACAACGAAAAGGCCGGAACCACCCGTGGGATCCATGCCGAGCCGTGGGACAAATTCATTTCGGTGGCCACCGGCCGCATCTTCGGGGCGTGGGTTGATCTTCGGGAGGGCCCCTCGTTCGGTGCGGTCTTCACGGCTGAACTCGACCCGAGCCAGGCAATCTTCATCCCCCGCGGAGTCGGCAATGCGTTCCAGACGCTGGAGGACAATACCGCCTACACGTACTTGGTGAACGACCACTGGTCCGCGGACGCTCAAGGTCAATACACCTTCCTTAACCTCGCCGATGAGACGGCTGCGATCCAGTGGCCGATTCCGCTCACCCAGGCGGAACTCTCTGACAAGGACAAAGCGCACCCGCGGATGGCCGACGTGGTCCCGATGGCAGCCAAGAAGATCCTTGTGGTAGGTGCCGGGGGGCAGCTGGGCAAGGCACTTCGTGCCCAGTACGACGGCGATACCTCGGTTGAGTTTGCAGGCCGCGCTGAGTTCGATCTCACCAACGCGAACAGTTTCAAAAGCAGGAACTGGAAGAACTACTCGACGATTATCAACGCCGCCGCCTACACTGCTGTCGACGCAGCGGAAAGCGCAGATGGGCGGGCCTCCGCCTGGTCCATCAACGTCGCGGCCGTAGCGCAACTGGCGCGCACCGCCGTCGAGAATGATCTCACTTTGGTCCATATTTCCTCGGACTATGTCTTTGACGGTAGCCGCGATATCCACGACGAGGACGAGCTCTGCTCTCCCTTGGGCGTTTATGGGCAGACCAAGGCCGCCGGAGACGCGGTAGTCAGCGTGGTTCCCCGCCACTACATTGTGCGGACCAGTTGGGTTATTGGAGAAGGAAATAACTTCGTCCGCACCATGGCCAGCCTGGCGCGAAAAGGGGTCAAGCCTTCCGTCGTGAATGACCAGACAGGCCGCCTGAGCTTCACCCAGGACATTGCGGCTTTCATTCGACATTTGCTGGAGTCGGATGCAACCTACGGTTTGTATAACTTCAGCAATGACGGGCCCGTCAGGAGCTGGGCGGATATTGCGCGGGATGTGTTCGAGCAGTGCGGGGCATCCGGCAGTGACGTCACTGGCATCACCACTGCCGAATATTTCAAGGACAAGGCAGCGGCCCCGCGGCCACTTTCCAGCACGCTCGACTTGGCAAAGACGCGCTCTACGGGTTTCGACATACCTGATGCCGACGAGCGGCTGGCAGCCTATCTGAAGTTGGAAAACGATAAGGCATGAGACCTGTAGATCAGACGCAGCACACCCTTGTGATCATGCCGGCCTGGAACGAATCGGAGGCCATCGGCAACACGATTCGTGAGGTCTTCGAGTTTGGCCCGGATTGCGATGTCCTGGTAGTTGACGACGGTTCACGGGACGACACGGCACAGGTAGCCCGTGATGCAGGCGCGCTGGTTGTGCAGCTACCGTTCAACATGGGCGTTGGCGGTGCCATGAGAACCGGGTTCAAATTCGCAAAGATGCACGGCTACACCCAGGTCATCCAAGTGGATTCGGATGGCCAGCACGATCCCCGGGATATAAAAGCCGTCCTCGATGGGCTCCAGGAAGCAGACATCGTCATCGGTGCCCGCTTCGCCGATAAGGGCAATTACACAGTCCGCGGGCCCCGTAAGTGGGCCATGAACGTCCTGGCGTGGACGATATCGAGGGTCGCAGGAACCCGGCTCACGGATGTCACGTCAGGCTTCCGCGCTGCGAACACGAAGGCCATCCGGCAATACGTAGACCACTACCCTGCGGAGTACCTCGGGGACACCATTGATTCCCTGGTTGTTGCGATCCGGTCTGGGTGCACCGTGCGCCAGGTTGGAGTGTCAATGCGGGAGCGGCAGGGCGGGACGCCGAGCCACGACCCATTGAAGGCAGCCATCTACCTCGGCCGGTCAGCTTTTGCCCTCCTCTTCGCTTTGACGCGCAAGAAGAACGAACCGTCATCCAACTAGGAGTTCACATGGCCACGCTTGTTGGCTTCATCTTTGTGCTGGTCATTCTGCTCATTATCTTCGAGATGCTCCGCCGGCGTCATTTGAGGGAAAAGTACGCAGTCCTCTGGATCATCATCGGTGTTGGAATGCTGGTCCTTGTTGCGTTCCCACAGCTGCTTTTCTGGGCCAGCGGCGTGCTCGGCGTTCAAGTGCCTTCAAACCTTCTTTTCGCGATGGCATTGCTTTTGCTCGTCCTGGTCTGCCTTCATCTGTCTTTCGAGCAGTCCCAGGCTGAGGACGAAATCCGTGTCCTGGCCGAAGAAGTAGGAATTCTGCGGCTCAAAGTACAGGAACTGGAAAAAGGCCAAACACGCGATCAATCTGTACCGGACAACGAGGTGCCAAGCGCGGGAAGGCCACCCGAAACCACTGCATAAACTATTCAGGTGGCTGCCGGTCAATGCCTGCAGCCACCTGAATTATTTAAGTCTCCTAAGAGATAACGTGTTTCAACAGCCGGGGCAGGGAATCGGTCTTTCCAATCGCCAGGGAACGCGCGACCAGGGTAGCGGCGTTCAGACGCGACGTCGTATGGAAAGCAGCCGCGCGAGCTGTCCTCTGCCAGCCGAGTTCGCGGAATCGGCGCGCCTGGCCCTCGAAGAAGGCCCGCTCCTCATCGAAGCGCCTCCCATCCAGAGCCTTAACTGATGAGTCTGAGGCTGAATGACGGCGGTAAAGGAATGCCAAGGTTGGATCAACCACCATAGATCCGTTTTCAGCAGCAATATCCAGCAATAGTGCGAGGTCCTGGACGACGTGCAGCCCCTCGGTGAAACCGATGCGGCGAATCACGTCCGTGCGCCAAGCAAGGGACGGGAAGTAAGCCCAGTCTGCCCGCATAAGGCTGGTTGCCATTCTTTCGCCCTGCAGGAGGACCGGTTCCTTGACGCTCGGGGCATAGACCTTCTTGACGATGTCGACCAGAGGCGACGCGACTCGGCCCTTCTCATCGATCACCTGGACCCCTGGCTGCACCACGCTGGCTTGTGGGTAGGCTTCGAAAGCCTTTGATACTACTGCCAGATAGTTCGGCAGCATGATGTCATCAGCGCCCATGACGACGACGATGGGGGCTTCAGCCAGGTCCAGGGCCTTGCGGTAGTTTCCGTTGGCACCCAGGTTCTTTTCGTTCTTTTGGTAGCTCACCCGAGGGTCGGAGATGGATTCGAACCAGCGCTGAGGTTCGGGGCTTGGAAACCCATCATCCACCACGATGAGCCGCCAGTCTTCGAACTGCTGGCTCATGACGCTCTGGGCAGCGAGTTTCATCAGGTCGACGTCCCCATAGTAGGGAAGCAATACATCAATGGCCATGTGCCAGGTAGATCCTTTTCTTGTCTTCCAGCGGATGCCCGCCAGCGGTTAGTCCGAACGTGAGCCAGATGGTCGTTTGAGAAGTGCTAGTCCGTGCCTTCAGCGGTCACAGTTCCTGCACGAGCAGGAACTTTTCCGGGCTCATGCCTGAAAATCCATACCTTATAGAGCCAAAAGTTCCAAGATGTGGTCAGTACAGTCGCGAACGCTTTGCCTATTCCGTAGGAAATTCCCCAGGCGTCGAAGCCGTTCACGATGACATCTATTGCCACGATGTTGAAAACCACCAGGGCCAGATACTTAAGCAGGCTCACATGGCTCCGGTTTCTGGCACGGAACGTAAAGGAGCGCTGGAGGGCGAAGTTGAACACCAAGCTGGCGACAAAAGCGATGGGCGTGGCAATCCAGAGGTCCACTCCGAAGACTTCATGCATGAGGGCCAGTAGAACAAGATCTACTGCGAAGGAAGCGCCTCCAACGAGCAGGAACTTGATCAGGTGACTGCGCTCAACGATCCCTGAGATCCGGGAAGCGAGTTTCTGTGCTCGATGCTTCACTGATCGCGCACTGTCTGTTGTCTGCAAGCCACTCCCAGTTCCGTATACCCCCGCAGGTTGCAGTCGGGCTCAAGCCATCATACCGGGTGGCTGTCCATGGGGTGCTACCGGCAAAGAGGTCGAGGCGGCATTCGCGCCGACGGCTTCGACCGGTTCCATGACGTTATACTTGCGTTGCCGTTGCATACGTGGCGCCCTCGCCGGGGGCGCGGGGGTTAATTCGGCGCTTCAGAAATTTGGGGGAGCAACAACACATCATTCTGCGGCATCGAGCCATAGCCGGTGATTTCACCTTTGGTCCCCTTGGTCTGGGCGCCAGCCGCGATCTATGGGCGGCAGGGATCCCATGCAAGTCGGTCGAAATTGTCTGTGCAGCGTCGTGCCCGGGTTATGGCAAAGGTAACAGCAGTCGTTAGGCAAGAAGGAAGAGCAGAATGTCACCCCAGATGTCGTCCAGACTTCAAAGCATCAGCTTGCATGCCTGGCGTTGGGTGTCAGCTTCCGACCGAATGGCGCGAATGGCCGTCATCGCTGTGTATGCGTTCCTGGTGATCACTGGAGCCACGACCTCTTCAATTGGAGTGGCAGAACTCCGACAAGATCCTTCCCACCCGGAAGGAAACCAACTGGGGTCGAGCTCCGCTATTCGCTCTGACGAGTACAACGCATTCTCCCCGATTGCGATCTCCATCATGGCGACGGGGGCAGCCCCGACTACCAGCTATCTTGCCGCGCCGGCTGATGTCGTTCACAGGTATCCTTCCGGCGGGTTCTTCGAAACGTTCGTCTACTTTGATTCCACCATGCTCCGGTCCGCGGCGGTTCTGCCCGACGAGATGGTTTTCGCAGCCCACTGGTGGCTCCCGGCCTTCCTGCTCTTCCTTTTCCTTCCCAAATGGTTTCAGCAGATTGGGGCATCCCGGCACATGGGATGGCTGGCTGCTTTCCTTATAGCGCTCTCCCCCGCCGCATCCTGGTGGACGATGATGCCGATCCAGCTAATCGCGTACACGATCGCGGGGTCGAGTCTCCTGCTCTCCGCATATGGCGGCTTCAAATCGCGGCGCCTGCCCATCCCGCTCGCTCAGTCCGTTGCTGGTGGAATTCTCCTCGCCGGCATCCCCAGCTTCTACATTCCGTGGTCTTTGGTTCTGGGTCTTCCCGTGGTGGCTGCAACGTCCCTTTGGATCCTTTCCCGGAAGGAGAGTTGGGTGCCGAAGATCAAGGCCCTCGGCTTCACAGCCGGTGTAGCGTTGATATTCGGGATAGGCACGCTGCTGGAAAACAGGGAGGGCATCAATGCCCTGCTGAACACGGTATATCCAGGTTCGCGACGGTCAACTGGCGAAGCTCAGCCATTTGGGTTCCTTTTTGGTGCACCATCCCTGGGGGAGCTCAAAGATGCAATCCCTGTCGGCAGCAACCAGAGCGAGATGTCTACCGCGTTTACCATAACCTTCCTTTGGGCTGTGCTGGTATGGCTGGGCGTCTCTGGAATCGGCAGATGGAGGGATAATGTCGTACCCCTGATACTTTCCTTCTTTGGTGCTGTGTGGCTTCTGTGGTGCACCTTTAATTTTGGCCCTGTGGGGGCTCAAATCCCTCTGCTCAACTATGTCCAGCCTGCCAGGGCGGCCCAAGTCTGCGGAATTATCGGCACATTGTTGGTTGCCGTGCTGTTGTCCCGTCTCAAGGACAGCCCCCGGTGGCGCTTGCCCATTGCTGCAGGGCTCACAACAGGACTGGTAACCGCCTATGCGGGTTCCCAGCTTCAGCTCACTTATCTGCCGGGCATGTCAAGGAAGGAGGCGCTTCTCGCGGCTGCCGGCGTTGCAGCAGTCGTCTTCTTTGTCACACGCTTTCCCAAGTCCATTTATCCCGTCGGACTTGCTGCTGTCGTTGCCGCGATTCCAGTCTATGGCGCTAATCCTCTACTTTTCGGCTTGGGCGACCTCAGAGCGTCACCAGCAGCGACCTACTTATATTCCGAGGGGAGCGAAAGCCGCGAAGCAGGAACTCTCTGGGCCACCGACAGGTCGGCTGTTGACACCCTCTTGCTTGCTAGTGGCGTGCCCTCACTCACGGGAGTTCAGCGCTCCGGCCCCGACCAAAGTAAGTGGAGCATTCTTGATCCCGAACATCGATATGCCAACGACTGGAACAGGGGCGGCGGCTTCATTCAATTCGCCTGGACACCTGGGCTGCCAAAGACCTTCTCAAACAACGGTGGAGACAGGACAATCCTCCACATTGACCCCTGTGATCTGAAAGGGGCGTTTCCAAGCCTTACCCACATCACGGCATCCGGAGAACTTTCCGCTTCTTGCTTGACCCTGGAGAAAGAACTGACCTGGTCTGGACAAAAGACGCTAGTCTACCGCGTCTCATGACTGACGCCTTGTTCCCTCCGGGCGACGATACACTGGATCCTGCTGCCTGACGACTCCCACAGTTGGGGCCGGTCAATTCGGATAAGCGAAAAGGAACAGTGAGACGTGACGCGCCAGAGTGACGCCAGAGTGGTGGCCATTATTTCCGCATTCCACCCGCCGGTGGACCTGTCCGAGAGAGTCCTGGAACTCAACAAGCAGGTGGCACACACCGTGGTTGTCGATGATGGCTCGGATATCAGCCATTCCAGCACCGTCCTGCAGAAGCTTGAAGAGATCGGCTGCACTGTGCTCCGGATGCCGGAAAATTCAGGAATTGCTGCCGCCCTGAACACCGGCATCAATCTGGCGCTTCAAAAGTGGTCCCCCGACTTCGTGTTGACCCTGGACCAGGACTCCGCGCTTGATCCCGGCTACATTGAAGCTGCGCTCAACACCTTCACGGCGGCGAAGGCCGAGGGAATAGATCCCGGACTTATCAGCGCCCAGTCGCACAATGGCCTAAACGTTCCCCTTCTCACCAAAAAAGCTCACTTTCCTGAAGCCTTCGATCCCCTCCAATCTGGAGCTCTGATACCTGTCTCAACCCTCAAAGCCGTGGGAATGATGGATGAAAGACTCTTCATCGATTGCGTGGACTCTGAATTCAATCTGCGCGTCCGGTCCCATGGCCTCGCCACCCTGATAGGAAAGGGCTGCAATATGACCCATGCCCTGGGGCATGCACAGCCGATGATGCTTTTCGGATGGCATGTGTCCGTTCTGGGCACCAAACGGCACGTCCACTCGCACGCGCCGTTCCGGGTGTACTACATAACCAGAAACAGCATTTACCTTTGGCGCCAATACGGTGCGCGATTCCCAGGCTGGCTCCTGCGACGGCTCAGATTCCAATTGGAAAGCGACATCTTTCGACTGCTGTATGGGGCAAACCGCAAGGGGCAACTCCGTGCTTTGGCCCGCGGCTGCCTCGACGGCTGGCTTGGACGGCTCGGAAAGATTGACCCCTCATTTCAGCAACGGATCAGCTCATGAATGCGAAAGCGGTAAAAAGGGTATCTGTCTGCATGGCAACATATAACGGACAGGATTACCTGGCGGAGCAGATATCGTCCATTCTCGACCAACTGTCGCCCGAGGACGAACTCATCGTCGTGGACGATGCCTCCAAAGATGGGACGATCGACGTCGTCCGCAGCATCAATGACTCCCGTATCATCCTCCTTCCCAACCAGGAAAACATGGGGTATGTTTCCAGCTTCGAGAAGGCAATCGCCGCGAGCAAAGGTGCCTACATCATGCTCTCGGACCAGGACGACATCTGGTTGCCGGGGCGCGTGGAAAAGCTGGTGGATTCACTGCACACCAAGGCCTTTGCGGCAAGCAACTTCACGGTGTTTGGCGGCCCCGCCAACAAGCTGCAGAAAGTGCAGTTGAAGAAGGCCGACAGTGGGCGTTGGCTATCGAACCTGGTTACCACGTGGATCGGCATCCGACCCTACTATGGCTGCACCATGGCCTTCCGCGCAGATGCCAAGCGTCTGATTCTTCCCTTTCCAACGTTTCTTACGGAAACCCACGACCAGTGGATAGCGATCGTGGCGAACATTAATCGTGAAATGGAACATGTGGAATCGGCCACTGTTGCACGCCGCCTGCATGAACAAAACACGACACCCAAATCGCGACGTCCCATCTCCAAAATCGTCCGAGCCAGGATTATGTTGCTCCGGGCGTTCCTCGTTGCCCTTCGTCGGAAGTCCCAGACAACATGAGCCCCGCTCCTTCGCCTCCAACTTCGCCAGCTCAGGCGGGTAACTATTCTGAAGCATTTGGCGCTGTAGCTATGGCCGCCTACGAGCCCGACGAAACCATGTTCGCTCGGCAGCTCTTGTCCATTCAAGCCCAGACTCACACCGCCTTTGTATGCCTCATATCGGCTGATGGCAATTTTGAGCGCGTCCAGGACATTGTCAGCCGGACCTGCGGAGGCGACAGGCGTTTCAAGGTGCTTGGATACGACGACAGGCTTGGGTTCCATCACAATTTTGAGCGTGCGCTCAATGCAGTTCCTGCGGAGGCACGCTGGGTAGCCCTCAGCGACCAGGATGACTACTGGTATCCGGAAAAGCTCACCACGCTGCTCCCCTACCTCGAGGAGTCAGCGCTTGTGACGTGTCAAGCCCGCGTCGTATCACCAGAGATGTCAACAACAGACCTGGACCCAGCCAAGGGTACTCAGACCGATCGGAAGAATGTAGGGCCGGCTGATCTTGTCGCCAACAACCAGGTTACAGGCGCACTCTGTGTGTTTCGCCGTGAAGTCCTTGAGTTGGCTTTGCCCTTCCCGTCGCTGGCCGCCCCTTCCCAGTATCACGACCATTGGATCGCTCTCTGCGCTATGGCCGGAGACGGCGCACGCGTGAAGGACCTGGTCCTCCAGGACTACATCCAGCACGGCGGCAACGTTGTGGGAGAATCCCGGCAGAGTCTTACGGGCTCGATACGTAACACGTTCCGGTTCGTGCGCCGCTACGAAGGCAACGCTTCGCCTATAAGTATCTGCCGACTCATCTATAAGACAGGGCTGGGCTGGCGGACGCTGATGGCACGGACGCTCCTGCAGCGGCTTCAGAGCGACGGACGTTCAATCCCTGCGGACCTTCGGGGTGCATTGGAAATTTATGCCGCGCCCAAGGCACTACGCCTGATCCAGCTTTTGGCATTGGGTTGGCGACGCAAAAATGTGCCCTTGATGCGGGTGCTGGAAATCTTGCTGGGGGTCTTCGTGAAACCCATCAGCAGCCGGAACATAACCAACTGACCTGTTCGCCGGCGCCCTCGCGGTGCTTCGGTTCCAAGGCCCCCTTGAGCGTCCGGTGCTGCCGCAGCACGTGACCGGGACCGTCAGCAGTTGATGCGTTCCCGGGCCTCGGTGGTAAGGGTGGCCAGCAGTTCACCGGGCATCTGACGGGTGGGTTTGGTGAAGAAACCCTGCCCATAACCCTTGGCAACCGCCACAAACCAGTCCTTCTTACTCCGGGCGGCCAGTCCCTGGTGCAGAGAATGCTGGATCAACAACAGAACATCGAACACATTGGTACCCAGCGGGAATCCCCGTTCCCGGATGTACCAAAGGCTGTTTCTGACATGGAAGAACAGCCGTGATCCCATGTCCTCTCCAATGCCCTTGGCAACCGGGTGGTTGACTTGGCTCTCCTTGACGGTCATCGCGAAGCCCATCTTGGACAGTCGATGGGTGTATTCGGAGTCATCAATCCAGATAAAGAAGTCCTTGAACGGCAGATGCGTGGCGGCGGCAACCTGAAGGTTGATCAGCACGCCCACGAAGGTCGCGGCATCAATGGCGATACCGCCCAGTTCGCTGGCCCGTACCTGCTTATGAGCGTCCCGGCTCACTACGGGGGGATTCCTGGGATTGAACTCCCCCCGGCCCGCCGTCACGAGTGACGCAAGGAACGCGGGACGGGGCGCCATGGACTCGAACTTTTCCATCAACGGCGCCAGTGCGTCCAATTCGGGTTCAGCGTCGTCGTCCATGAGCCACGCTGCATCATGGCCGTGGGCAAGAGCAATCTCCACTCCCCAGGCGAAGCCCCCGGCTCCACCGAGATTGGCACCTGTCTCAAACATCGTGACAGTCGGGTGTGAGTCGCGTATGTACTCTGCGCTTCCGTCGGTGGATCCGTTCTCAATGACGATGATTTCATCGAGCGGCCTCGTCTGCTGTTCCAGAGCCGCCAGGCACTTCTTCAGGTAGTCAAGACGGTTGTAAGAGACGACGACAGCAGCTACGGACATGAAATTTCCTGACTTTTTAGATCAACTTCCCGGTACATCGTAGTCGACCTGGCGCACAATCCCCTTGTCCGGCGAGGGGCGCCGGCTACTCTAAGCTGGATACTTTGGCGCTCAACGCTTACAAAGGCACGTCGAAGGAACAGAACCGCATGAAAGCAATTGCCGCAGCGCTGGCCAGGTTGGCGAAGTTTGCCCTGACCGTTGGCCTCGGCACCGTCGTCGGACTAATAGCTATTCCTGTCATCACCGACGTTGTCGGGTCCGGGCTGTGGGCCATCCTTGCGCTGGTGCAATCGCTGGCCACCCTGTTCGGTGTACTGGTCGCCTTTGGATGGGGAACCGTCGGACCGTCGATGGTCGCGTCGCTGCCAGCGGCCGAACGTCCGCAACTTTTCGCGGACTCACTCGTAACGCGCTCCTATCTCTACTTGTTGACGGCACCAATCATGGGCTGCGTCATGATTGCTTTGCAGCCGGCCCATGCCGCCTTTGTCTTCCTGGCCTCCCTGACGTATCTTCTCCCCTTCCTTGGGGCCTCTTGGTACTTTATCGGCGAGGCAAAGCCAACACGCCTCTTTCTGGCTGACGCGCTGCCGCAGTTGGCCGGTACGGTTGCTGGACTTTTCGTTCTTACGAACACGAGAGATTTGACTCTCATGGTGCTGACGCAACTGCTGTTCAGCCTGTTTGCCGTAGCGATCAGCGCAGTCGTGGTGCTGGGCTCGGCTAAGTCGACCCTGAGCTTCGACTTCTCCATCCGTGGGTCCTGGTCGCGCATGCAGTTGCAACGGCACGGAGTCATCACTGCGGCGACTGGGAGCCTCTACGTGAATTTGCCGATTCTTGCCGTCACAATCCTGATTCCGTCCCATTTGGACGTGTACGCCTTCGCGGACCGGCTGTTCCGATACGGCGCCGTAGCTTTCTCGCCCGTTCTCCAATTTATTCAGGGTTGGATACCGGAAGGTGGCGTACGGGACCAGAAGCATAGAATCCGGCGTGCAGCCCAGGCCGCGCCCTTGATTGGGGTGGCAGGCGGTCTGGCCCTGGCGATCCTTGGCCCGTTTGCGGCTCAAGTTCTTGTCAAAGATCCCATCCCATTCGGCACAAGCCTCAGCGTACCGATCGGAGTGGCTTTTGCAGCGGTGGCGCTATCACAGGTGCTGGGACTGGCTTGCCTTGTAGCAGTTGGACGGGCACGGGACCTAGCGAGATCGACACTCATCGGCGCCCTGGCAGGTGCCCCGATGATCGTAGCGGGAGCACTCAGCCTTGGTGTGGTGGGGGTGGCCTGGGCCGTCGCCATATCCGAAGCCCTTGTTGCGGCTTACCAGCTTGTGGTACTCCGTCGACACATGCGGGGCTAAGCAGGGGTCATAGTTCCCGCAAAGCGGATACCAACCGTTCCGTGGCTGAATTATGAGGCCGGGTTTAGCCTCTACGCAGGAGGGGAAGGGCACAGGTCGAGTTTGTAGAGCTTCGCCTCACCCTGGGAGTCTTCGAGTGTGGCCATGCCTGCAGCTATGAGGGCGTCCAGTCCTTTATAGCCACTGTCCCTTCCATGGACTTCCCGGTGCCCGAAGTCGAGGATGTATTCGATCTTCAGGCTTTCAACTGTCGGGCATACGGCGGGATCGTCCTTGGCCGGAGCAGGACCGTTAAGCAAAGGAGTTGCACCTTGGGGAACGGCGCTGAGGATGTGGAGTTGGACGAGCTTCCGGTCGGCAAAGGCGTACGCGAGGGAACTTCCGTTCCATGGATTGCCCACCATAAGGGCGTCCTGGGGCACTTCGCCTGGCAAGCGCTTGATGAGCGCCATCTCGTCGCTGGAGATCAGCGGTGAGTTCTCGGACAACCGGTAAGACCCTGCCATTGACGCTTCGGCTTGGCTGACATTGCCGCGTTGAGTCGCCACAATCAAAGCCAAAACCATGACGGTAGCCGCCACGGCGCCCAACATCTCCGGCCGCAAAGTCTTCCCGCCCGTCACAGGCGCGGTAGGCCGGACAGAACGGCCCCTTATCAGGCCGGCGCCCTTTGCCACGAGGATGGACAGCTGATTCCACACCGCGACGGCACCCCTGCACGCAAGCGGAATCGTCACCACGGGCAGGAGAGCCGCCAGCCGGGGAGGGTCGTTGTACCAGATGCCAGTGAGGAAAAGCCGGAAGTCGTCAGCCGGAAAGGAGCTGACCACAACGAAGAGAAAAGCAGCCACCGCATAGGTTCCCAGCAGCCACAGCTGCCGCCCGGACCGGAAAGTTAAGTAAATGCCGATCAGCGTCAGGAGCATGATGCCCCACGCAACTGGACGGCCAATTGCTGAGCTGGAGATCACCTCTCCAATTGCCTGCCCCGTCGACTCTACCGGCGGCCAGAACGCAGCCTCGGCTGGAGGACGCACCGCGTCCCACAAGACTCGGAGCAGTACGACGGCGACAACGAAGCCGAGTGCCAGGGCCGTTGAAACGATGATTCGTTCCTTGCCCCGCCGGGTTGCAACCGTAGTCGTGAAAATGCGGGTGTATACGTAGAGGGCCGGGGGCAACATCAGTGCCAGCCACGCCATGGCGGCGCTTGGGTGGGCAAGTGCCATACCCGGAAGAGCCGCAAGCAGCAGGAACAGGCTCAGGAGCCTGGATCGGCTGGATACGGCAGACAGGCCAAGTGCGTCCAGTCCCAAGGCAATCACCATAGGCAGGAGGGCAAGCGCAAGAAAATTCGGGTACAGGACACCGAAGTCCAAGAGGGAAATTGGAAAAGCGCCGAATGCAGCAGATGCAATGCCTGCAGTGATGCTGACGGCCGGACGGCGCCCCCAAATGGCCTGTGCGAGATAAATGCACCCAAGCGGCCAGACGAAGGAGGCCACGACAATATTCATGACGTTTACGGATGCCGTGATGTCCCCTCCCCCAATGCCGACGAGCAGGGAGACCAGGTCGTGCCAGGCGGCGGGATAGGAACCGGCCCCCGTCATCGCATTAAGCGTGAGGGACGAGCCGGAGCCGGTGTCGAGAATGTACCGCACAGCGTTCAGGTGGAACACATTGTCGAAGGTTTGGGAAAACGACTCCGGGGAACCGGCGGCGTTCAACAGCCGACGACCAATCATGACGGCTGCGATGGCCAATGCCGCCAAAGAGGCAAGGATCCAGTGGCCCGGATTGTCCTTCAACCCCGCATCAACCGCACCGGCCCGCTTCCTGAGCAGGAGGGACACCGCAAGAGCTACGGCGGCCACCCCAATGGTTACGGCGACCACCGGCAGGAGCGACCAGGCAATTCCAGCGAAGGGTGCCAGGATTGCAGCCACAGCAATTATTGAGACGCTCACAGAGGGAGCAGCGGCGGCGGCCCGGGTGGCACCCAGTCGCGCGGCCATGCCGACGGTGAATCCGGGAATCATCAGCAGGGCCACCGCGAGGACAAACTGTGGTACTGCGTCAAACCAAGACAAAAGTCCTCCGTACGGCTACTGGAGCGCGGGTATGTTCTGCCTGCCGCGGCTGCCTGCTTGAAAACGTCACGGACGGCCTGGTAAGGCCCGCGACGAAGGGTTAAATTAGGTCAATTGCGCAACAGGCCGACAGCCTCATGTATCGGCCCGTCGTAAATCATTTCTCCGTGTTTGAGGAGAACACCCCGTTTGCAGATCCTCGACACAAGATCCAAGTCATGGCTCACCACGACCAAGGTCTTGCCGTCCTGCGCCAATTCCTGGATTTTGTCGATGCACTTCCGTTGGAAAGGCTCATCTCCTACTGCGAGGATCTCATCGATCAGGAAAACCTCAGGGTCTGTGTGCACAGCAACGGAAAAGGCGAGCCGCAGGTACATTCCGGACGAGTAGAACTTGACCTCGGTATCTATGAACTGGCCAATCTCGGAAAACTCGACAATGTCGTCGAACCGGTCCTTGATCTGCTGCTCGGTCATTCCCAGGATGGCGCCGTTAAGGAACACGTTGTCGCGTCCGGAGAGGTCCGGGTGGAAGCCCGCGCCGACTTCGATCAGTCCCGCCACCCTGCCCCTTGTTTTTACTGTTCCTGAATCAGGAAGCATGACCCCCGAAATATGCTTGAGCAGAGTGGACTTGCCGGAACCGTTCAGGCCCAGCAGCGCCACTGTTTCCCCCGCCTCGACGTTGAGAGAAACGTTCTTTAGCGCGTGGAACTTCTCCGAAAGATCCCCTTTGCGCCCCTTGACGAGCCAAACGACGGCTTCCTTGATGGATCGCGTATGGCGGAGGACGAATTGCTTGCTGATGTCAGAGACTTCAATTGCGTTGACCACTTAGAGCTCCTGCGCGAAACGGCCCTCAAGGCGCCGGAAAGTGAATTGGCCCAGGACGAGGATCGCCAAGGCAACGCCGATCCCAACCACCAGCCAAAGACTAAAAAGATTGGGGGGCATGGCGACGGAACCGTCAGTCGTCGGGAACCAGAACGCGTAATGAAAGAGCTCCACGCCGATCGTGATCGGATTCGCCTGGTAGACGGCAAACCATCCCGACCCCAGCTTCTCCTGAACCATGGACCAGGCATACATCACGGGGGAAGCCCAGGTGGCGACCATCAGGAGCATGTCCACCAGGTTCTCGGAGTCACGGAAGTAGACGTTGGCGGCGCCGAACAGAAGACCCAGGCCCGTGGCAAGGAGGGCAACGATTGCAAAGCCGGCCACCGCCGCGAGCAGCTGAAAAACGTTGGGATGCCATCCGGCGAAGAGACACCCGACGACGAGCACCACCAGCTGCGGGAAGAAGTGCACAGCCGAAACCCAAACGGACGCCACAGGAAAGAGTTCGCGCGGAAGATAGATCTTCTTGATGAGGTTTCCGTTGTTGACGATGGACCTGGCTGCATTTCCCAGTGCTTCGGAAAAGAAGTTGATTAGCACAATGCCCGAAAACAGGTAGACGGCGTAGTTGGCCAACCCTTCGGGGTTCCGTGCGCTTCGTTCCAGGCCCAGAAAAACCCCGAGAGCCACGTAGAAGACGATGAACTGCACTCCAGGCTTCACATACGACCAGAGCAGGCCCAGGACAGACCCTCGGTAGCGTACCTTGAGCTCTTTCCGTACCAGCAGCTTAAGAAGGAAGCCTGACTGCCTTATATCCCGGAGGCCACCACCCAGTCCGGGCGTGGTCAACTCCCCGGATGCGACTTCACTCACTTGATCTCGTTCTGGGTATGCTGCTCGAACGTCTTCCTCCAGGACTCCATAGAAGTGAGGTCCGACACGGCAGCTTTGTATTTCCTGCTGAGCGCGGGCCACTCCTTGAGCAGGGCAGAGTGAAGCCGCGCGCTCTCTGCCAGCATCTTCCGCAACTGCTTGGGATCCCGGCGGTACCAGGAGGCTCCGGTGCCTTCAGCGTTGGACACCACAGCGCTGTCGTACTGGGCCATGCGCCACCACCGGTTGTCCTGGTGCGCAATCGTTGTCTGAGGACGCTCTGCACTGGTGCCCTTGACCGGGCTTGCCAACTGCCGAACGACAGTCTTGGCCGCCCATGGAAGAAGGGTCAGCTTGCCAGGCTGCGACGGGCCGTGGCCCCGCCGCGGCGGTTTGTCCATCTTTGGCGCCGGAAAGTCTTCCGGATCAGGACGGAAGACTGCATCCGAATGTGCGGCCATCATCTCGCGGATCTGTGGCAGCTTGGCTGGCAGCAGCCCGGGCAGTGATTCCGGCCCCTTCAACACATCCTCCAGGGCCCATTGCCGGCCCTGGGCCGTGGCGTACTGCATGGACACCAGATGCTTGACGTCAGCGTATTGCGACTCCTTGATGACCCTGCCGCCGAACTCGTAGGGACTGTGAAGGAGGGCGGCCACCACCCTGTTGCGGGCGTGGAAGTAGGCCTGCCAGCCAACGAGGTCGTCCTTGTCAATCCAGGACACGTGCCAAACAGCTGAGCCCGGTAACGACACCGTGGGGTATCCGGCCGCCTTGGCCCGCAGCCCATATTCGGAATCGTCCCACTTGATGAACAGCGGGAGTGAGAGTCCGATCTCCCGGATTACCTGGGTGGGGATCAGGCACATCCACCAGCCGTTGTAATCGACGTCGCAACGCCGATGCAGCCACGGGGTTTGGCGAAGGTTGGACGACAGGAAGTCGTGGCCCAGGATCATGTCCTCGCTGGGTAGCGAAGGCTGGAACCGGTAAGGGTTTACCACTTCGCCGAAGGTGTGCAGGACCGTCCGGTTGTAGAGGTCGAACATGTGCCCTCCGACGAGGGTCGGAGTCTTGCACCGGTCCGCGAACGTCAGAAGGCGAATGATGCTCTCAGGCTCAACAACAACGTCATCGTCCATCAACAGGGCGTAGTCGCTGCCGTTCTCGACAGCCTCGAACATGCCCCGCGCAAACCCGCCCGAACCGCCCAGGTTGGACTGGTTGATGATGCGGAGCTTGCCCCTGAGGGAACGCTTGACGTCGTCGAACCCCTCAGCGTCGGAAAGTTTCTGTGTGCCCTGGTCAACAATCAGGATTTCCTGCACGTGGGCCAGCGCTTCTTCGCTGTCGGCAAGGAGCCGCAGGTTGTTGAGGCAGAAATCCGTTTTGTTCAGGGTGGTGATCTGGAGCGTGACGGACCCCGGCGTTGTTTCGACCGCCGGACCCTGCCATTCCGCGTCGAGCATGATCAAGGGCTCGGTTCCGGCCAGCAGGTCGAACCAGTACCACCCGCCGTCGCCGAAGGGCGCCAGTGAAAGTTCAAACGTGCTCTCCGCGTTGCCTTCAACCCGGCGGGTGTCCACCCGCTGCAGGGAACCGCGGGCGTTCGACTTGTAGACGATAACCGAGCCGGCGCCCTGGGTCCGGACCTGGAGCCGGATCTTGTCTACTGTCGTCCACCGACGCCAGTAGCTGGCGGGGAAAGCGTTGAAGTAGGTGCCGAAAGACACCCGTTCGCCGGAACGGACAGACGTTGAGTGCCGCGAAAGGAAGTCTTCAACGTGCGCTTCTTTGGTGGGGCTGCTGATGGTCCGGGGCTTCGCGGTCTTACCGTCGCGGTCGCCGGCGGTGGGCAACTGAATGCCCGTCGCGGTGCCCATGTCCATATAGAGGGGCACCGTGTCCATCTGGCTGGCACTGGGCAGGATCACACGCTGAAGCGTCTGCCACGCTCCCCGGTCCTTAACAGCGTCAGCCCTCACGGTGTTCTTCGTCTTGTTGTCGGTAGGGACGCTCATGCGTCGACTCCCCCGCTTTCAAGCTGTACGCCGCTTTCGAAGTGCGGCCGGATCTTGTTGTCAAACATGCTGAGAGCGGCGCCGATGGCCATGTGCATGTCGAGGTACTTGTAGGTGCCCAGCCTGCCGCCGAACAATACGTCCTTTTCGGCCGCAGCGAGGTCTCGGTACTTCAGGAGGCGTTCCCTGTCCGCGGAGGTGTTGACCGGGTAGTAAGGCTCATCGCCCTTTTCGGCAAAGCGCGAGAATTCGCGCATGATGACCGTCTTTTCGGTCTGGTAGTCGCGCTCCGGGTGGAAGTGGCGCGGTTCGATGATGCGGGTGTAGGGGACGTCTGCGTCGTTGTAGTTCACAACCGACGTGCCCTGGAAGTCGCCCATCTCAAGGACTTCTTCCTCGAAGTCGATGGTGCGCCAGGACAGGTCGCCCTCGGCATAGTCGAAGTACCGATCCACCGGGCCGGTGTAGACGACAGGAATGTTGCCCACGACCTTGTTTTTGCTGTACTCGTGGGACTCGTCGAAGAAGTCGGTATTGAGCCGCACCTCGATGTTGGGGTGCTCTGCCATCTTTTCGATCCAGGCGGTGTAGCCGTTGGTCGGCAGGCCCTCGTACTTGTCATTGAAGTACCGGTTGTCATAGTTGTAGCGCACAGGCAGCCGGGAAATGATACCGGCCGGCAGGTCCTTGGGATCTGTCTGCCACTGCTTGCCGGTGTAGTGCTTGATGAAGGCCTCGTACAAGGGGCGGCCGATCAGCTGGATGCCCTTGTCGTTCAGGTTCTGGGGGTCAGTTCCCGCCAGTTCCCCTGCCTGTTCCTGGATGAGGTCGCGGGCCTGGCCGGGGGTGAGATTGGCCCGGAAGAACTGGTTGATGGTGGCCAGGTTGATGGGAAGCGAATAGACCTCGCCCTTGTGGACGCCATAGACCTTGTGCACATAGTCAGTGAAGGTGGTGAACCGGTTGACGTACTCCCACACCCGCTCGTTCGAGGTATGGAAGAGGTGGGCGCCGTACCGGTGGATCTCGATCCCGGTCTGCTCTTCCTTTTCGCTGTACGCGTTTCCGCCGATGTGGTGGCGGCGGTCGATGACAACGACCTTCAGGCCGAGCTCAGTGGCGGCCTGTTCTGCGATTGTCAGGCCAAAAAAGCCGGACCCTACGATGACGAGGTCAGCGGTCACAAAATCTCCTGGTTCGAATGCGGGCAGCGCAATGGTGCGCAGTGTCTGCTGCTCTAGCCTACCCGAGTGACTGCAGGGCCCGTCGAATCAGCATTCCCGCTGTGACCCGGCACACGGAGTCCCGATGGGCAGGCGAAGGACCCCGTTATCCCAGTGCGGTTTATCCACATAGGCGCAGAAGCCAATGCCCCGCACTGAGCCCGGTGGCTAGCGTGGGTCCATGCACGAGGGACCAACTACCCATGACGCTTAATTGCACTCTGGTGGGCGGACCGGGATCACCGCGTGCCCAGCCACCCGTGGAACTGTCCATTGATGCACCGGCCGGCACGGCAGGGTACGTCATTCACGAACAGTTGGTCCGGAAGTACGGTGCGGGCTCAGTCAGAGTGGACGGGCAGGATCTGCGTTCCCTGGTCCTCGGCGTGCCGCCGCTCGTAGAGGCGGCAATCCTTGTCGACGGCGGCACCCCACCTTCGAGCAGGCGGCCACGGCGCCCGCCAATTGCCGATGCCGTCCCTCCCCTGGTCCTCGCCATCGACAGCGGAGCAGCAGCGGGAACCGTTGTGCCATTACGGCGTGGCACCTACACCATCGGTCGAAGCGGCACACGGATTGTCATCCCGGACCCGGAGTTGTCCCGTGAACATGCCAGTGTGGTGGTCACTGACACGGAGATCATATTGGTTGACCTGGACAGCGCCAACGGGACATATGTCGACGGCCAAAGGATACGGAACACGGTTATCTCAACGGACTCAACCATCAGGTGCGGTCAATCGAACCTATCGCTGGTGTTTGCAGATGTGCCCCATAGAGTCCTCTCGGAAGCAGGAAAGTCGGTGGCGGAACCTATCGTGGTGTCCGGCCGCCCTGATCCAGGAAACCGCGCGGCACTCCTTCTGACCGCGATTCTCCCACTGGCACTTGGGGTACTGCTGGCCTTTCTCACCGGCATGTGGATGTTTCTGGCCTTTTCCGCGGTTTCGGTGTTTTCGGTCCTGGTGCCCGCGGTCAGCGGACGGCGGCACAGGCGGGACCTGTCCGCGGCCCTGAAGTCGGCTGTTGAAGATGACAGGGAACGCCGACGACGGTGCGCCCCTTCCCTGTCCATCGTTGCTCTTGCGGCCCGGCGGACTGAAGGGACGTCCAGCCCGGTTCCCCCCGGCGACGGGGTGTGGCTGCGGCTGGGACAGGCAGAACAGCCGGCCAATGTCAGGATCGAACCGCCCGGTGCTGCCGCGACCATCCCACGGGCAGGAATCGTCCCCGTCGTTCTGGACCCGGACGTCCCGCTCACCACCCTGGGCGGCCCGCGCTTTGCCACCGATGGCACCCTCCGCTCCCTTCTCATGCAACTTGCGGCATACCCGCGCACGGGCACGATGAATGTCGTCGTCCACGGGCTGCCGGAAGCCCTACCCCTCGCAGCCCGGTATCTCAGCAGAGTGACGCTCACTGCAACATTGTCCGCCGCCCTTAATGCAGTGGACGGCAGCGAGCAACAGGGCTGCGGGCGGGGAGTCCTTTTGATCCGAGGGGATAACTCCGGAGCGGTGGTGGAAAAGTCGCTCCGGGAAGCAGCGCTCCAGCGGGGGTGGCAGGTTCTTCACTTCCTGCCTGAAGACGGCGATTGGCCTGCACCTGACGTCCTCCTGTCCGAGCGTGCATCAACCGTGGTGCAGAACCACCGCGGTACTGTGTTTGTCCCTGACCTGGTCCCGGACGAAGTCTTTACGGCTTTCTGCCGGCACCTCGCCGGTGCCCTGATTCGTGACAAGGAACAGGCCAAGACCGTTCCCGCTTCCTGCAGCCTTGACGAAGTCCTGCCACTGACGCTCGCGGCTACCGCAAGCAGATGGGACTGCAGCGCCCGAAACATCGGATTGCCCGTACCCTTGGGCGTTTGCAGGTCGGGAACGAAGACCTTCGACCTCCTGGCCGACGGTCCGCACCTCGTGGTGGCAGGCACCACAGGCTCAGGGAAGTCGGAACTGCTCCGGAGCATGGCCCTGGCGCTGGCCTTGTCCTATCCGCCGGACCGGGTCAACTTCTTCTTCATCGATTTCAAGGGCGGTTCAGGTCTTGGTCCGCTCAGCGGGCTCTTTCATTGCGTGGGACTGCAGACGGATCTTTCCGATTCCGAGATGGAGCGGACACTGACATCGCTTCGCGCCGAAGTGAGGCTGCGGGAGAGCTGCCTCGCCGCGGCCCGCGTCCCTGACGTCTCCACGTACCGCTCCGCACCGGCGGCCAAGGATTTTGTGCTCCCCCACCTCGTCATCGTCATCGATGAGTTCAGGATGCTGGTTGACGACGCGCCGGAAGTTCTTCGTGAGCTGCTGCGGATAGCATCGATCGGACGGTCACTGGGCATCCACTTGATCATGGCCACTCAGAGGCCGCAGGGAGCGTTGACAGCTGACATCCGTGCAAACGTCACCTCGAGCATTGCACTTCGCGTGCAGTCCGACATGGAATCTGTCGACATCGTCAATTCCAGGGACGCTTCGGCCATCAGTGTTAATACCCCCGGCCGCGCCTTCCTGGCGCGCGGAACGGAGCCGGCCGAGGAGTTCCAGGCCGCGTCCCTGTCGTCAGTCTCCGATCGCAAACAGCCAAGTGCCGTTTTTGTCCAGCGGACAATGGACTATCTCGCCTGCCAGGCAGCCGAACCAGGCGACAGACGAGCCCCTGCACCCACCCCCGCACAGGCAGTGGAACCGCTGGCAGCCTTGGTGAGGAGCCTGTGCGCTGCCCAGCAGAAACCAGCACCGAGAAGGCCTGTCGCACCTCCACTGCCGACTGAACTGGAAAAGCCCGACCCGAACGCGCCATCCTCGGATTCGGGAACCGCTGACTCACTGGCCCTGGAACCCGTGGCTGTGGCGGGCCAGATCTGCCTCGGCCTGATGGATGTTCCCGAGCAACAAAAACTTCAGCCCCTTCTGTGGAGCCATGCCAAGCACGGTCACACAGCCTTCATTGGCAGTCCAACTTCCGGGGCCGGATCGGCACTGGAATTAACTGTCCATGAACTAATGGCCAGTCCTGATGGAGCCCATTTCTATGTCCTGGACGCGGACGGGAGTCTTTGCCCGCTGGCAGGCGAAGCACGGGTGGGCGCCCACGCCGCCTTGCACGATCTGCGGCGTGGAGTGCGCATCCTGGAGCGGCTCGTCCGTGAACTGGGGCAGCGGTTGAGTCAACCCGCCTCCAATCCGGTACCTCTCGTCCTCGTCATCATCGGCTGGGGATCCTGGGTTTCGGCATTCCGGTCCGGACCGCTGGCCTGGGCGGAAGATCTGGTTCTGGACCTCGTGCGCGACGGCGCCAGGGCAGGGATAACGCTCCTGGTCCATGGGGAGCGGGAGCTTGTCACCGCCAGGTTCTTTGGTGCGCTTCCCAATCGTTTCTTTTTTCCAGCCTGCTCCACCGAGGAGAACCGCGCCCTGTGGCCGCGGATGCCTGCCGTCCCGGCCGTCAAGGGCAGGGCTGTAGCCTTCGGCCCTGTCTCGGGCGGCAACCCCGTTGCCTGCCAGTTCTACCGCACCCCCGATCTGCAGGCTGGCACAGGCCGGAGAGGCGCCGGATATCCGCCAGCCGCATCGACTCCATTCCGCATTGAACCCCTCCCGGCGAAAATCACGGTCCGGCAGGTCGCAGCGGTCTTGTCGGCGGCGGGGACACCCCAACGAGCCCTGCGGTCCCCAGACCAGGACCCGCCTGGCGGTACGCACTGCTCCGAACTATCGGAACCGCCCCGCCGGCCACGCAACGTCCTCCTGGGCGTAGCCGGAGACGAACCCGCTCCAGCGTCCTTGCTGATGCCTGGCAGCGGAGTCACCGCCATTCTTGGCAACCCGGGAAGCGGCAAAAGCAATACCCTGCTCGCGCTGGCAGCACTCAACCCGGGACAGCAGTGGTGCACGTGTCCGGTACCGGCAGAAGGCGCAGAAGATTTTTGGCGGGACGTGCTTATGCAGGCGGAGAGCGGGGGGCTTTCGCGGGAGACCGTACTGCTGGTTGACGACGTTGATCTGCTGGCCCTTCCGGCGTTGAGGGCTTTGGAGCAGCTGGCCGCTTTGGGCCACTCCCTGATGGTCACTGCTGCCTTCAGCCCAATGCTTTTCCAACGCGTTCCGCTGGTCATGAACGCAAGGGGCGCCGGCGCCGGACTTCTGCTGGGTCCACGTTCTCTGGCGGATGGCGACCTGTTTGGGATCAGGTTCGAAGTTGAGTCCAACGCTCCGCCGGGGCGTGGCGTCCTCATCTCCGGCGGGCGGTCCTGCCCCGTTCAGGTGGCCTGGGCGGGCGCGACAGGCTGAGCATGCCGGTTGCCCGTCGAACGCCGTCCCGCGGAGAGGCGGCCAGGCCCCGCGCTGCAGGTCAAAGTGCGGGCGGAGCACTTCCGGTTCGGGAGGCATGGTTGATCACGTTGTTGGAGAACAGGAGGACGATGGCGATAACAGCGGGTACCAGCATCGCCAACCCGGCAAGGACCAGGCCGCTGGTTATGGCAGGTACGCCTATGGTCAGGACGAACAGTTGGGCCACCAATGCGGCCGCCCGGGTCCAGCGGTAGCCCCTGTACAAAAAGACGGACACCGCAAACAGCCACGCGGAGAAAGCAAGCAGGAGCCCCAAGGTGAAGACGGCACCCCAGAAGGACAGCACGGGGCTCCCGCTGAGCAGCTCGTAGGCGTACCACCCGGCGGCTGCCAGCAAAGCCGTCGCCTCTGCAGCAGTCACAATGGCCACCACCTTGGCCGCGGCCGGCACGGTTGCCGGACGATCGCCGGCCCAGGGGTCAGCACCGTCACGGGGCTCATCAGGAGAAGAGGGGGCGCCTGCTGGGTTTACCGGGGGTCTTGACACACTGGCACCCTACCGGACATAGTCGGACACTGGTGAGGGCGGGAGCCGACACTGTGATGCATCGCTCAGGTTTCAGCGGATATCAAGCGTTATT